>JACCSZ010000423.1 GCA_013812695.1 Gemmatimonadales bacterium
CACCACGTCCGCCTCCGCGCGCGCGGTGGCCGCGGCGCTGCAGGCTGAGCCGCGCCTCGCCGGCATCGCCATCGACCCGCTCGCCGTCGCGCGCGGCGTGGTGGAGCTGCGTGGCTGGGTGCCCTCCCGTCCCATCCGGACCCTCGCGTGCCGCACCGCGCTGGCCGTGCCCGGCATCGAGAGCGTGATCAACAGCCTGCTGGTCCGGGGCGAGGACGACGCCACCCGAGCCGAGGAACCGCGGGCCACCGACCAGAGCGCATGACCGAGCCGCTCGCTCCGCAATACAATCCGTCCGCCATCGAGTCCGCCCTCTATGCCTGGTGGCAGGAGCGCGGCCTGTTTTCACCCGACGCCGGCCCACAGGGATCCGGCGGCGCGCCGTACGTGCTCATGATGCCGCCGCCGAACGTCACGGCGGTGCTCCACATGGGTCACGGTCTCAACAACACCGTGCAGGATGTGCTGATCCGCTTCGAGCGCATGCGCGGCCGGCGCGTGCTCTGGCTTCCGGGCACCGACCATGCGGGCATCGCCACCCAGAACGTCGTCGAGCGTCTCCTCGCCAAGCAAGGGCTCACCCGATTCGATGTAGGGCGCGAGGACTTCGTCGAGCGCGTGTGGAGCTATGTCCAGGAGACTGGCGTCGCGATCCTCACCCAGCTCCAGGCCATCGGCAGCTCCGCCGACTGGTCCCGCACCTACTTCACCCTCGACGAAGGCCTCTCGCACGCGGTGCGCGAGGCCTTCGTCACGCTGTTTGAGGAGGGGCTGGTCTACCGGGGCCACTATATCATCAACTGGTGCCCGCGCTGCCTCACGGCCCTGTCCAATGAAGAGGCGGAGAAGGAGGAGACGGACGGCAGGATCTGGCACCTTCGCTATCCGCTCGCCGACGGCAGTGGTCACGTCATAGTCGCCACGACCCGGCCAGAAACGATGCTGGGGGATACCGCCGTGGCCGTGCATCCCGACGACGAGCGCTACCGGTCGTTGATCGGTCGCGATCTCCTGCTGCCCGTGGTGGACCGCCCCGTGCCGATCGTGGCGGACGATGCGGTCGATCCGACGTTTGGCACCGGCGCCGTGAAGGTGACGCCGGCACACGATCCGGCCGACTTCGAGATCGGCCGCCGGCACGGCCTGCCCTCCATCGACGTGATGACGCCCGAAGCCAGGATCAGCCTGGCGGCACCGGACCGCTTTCAGGGGCTCGACCGTTTCGACGCACGCGCTCGCGTAGTGGCCGAGTTCGAGGAAGCCGGACTGCTCGACAAGGTCGAGCCGCACCGACACGCGGTCGGGCACTGCTACCGCTGTGGCACGGTGATCGAGCCGCGGCTCTCGGAGCAATGGTTCGTCCGAATGGAACCGCTCGCCCGCCCCGCGCTCCAGAAGTACCGCGACGGCACCTTGCGCTTCATTCCCGAGCGCCGTGGCGACGACTACACCCAGTGGCTCGAGGGCATCCGGGACTGGTGCATCTCACGCCAGCTCTGGTGGGGCCATCGCATTCCGGTGTGGTACTGCAAGGCGGAGGCGTGCGCTCGAACCACGGTGAGCCGAACGGCGCCGGAGCGCTGTCCCGATTGTGGAGGACCGGTCAAGCAGGACGAGGACGTGCTAGACACCTGGTTCTCGTCGTGGCTCGTCCCGTTCTCGAGCCTGGGCTGGCCGGACCGCACGCCCGATCTCGCGGCCTTCTACCCGGGGCACACCCTGGTGTCGGCGCCGGAGATTCTGTTCTTCTGGGTGGCGCGGATGATCATGTCCGGCGTGCACTTCATGGGGGAGGTGCCGTACACGCACGTGTACCTCCACGGCACCGTTCGCGACACGCAGCACCGCAAGATGTCCAAGTCGCTCGGCAACGGGATCGACCCGCTGGAGGTGGTCGAGCGCTACGGCGCCGACGCCCTTCGCTACTCGCTCGTCTCGGGAATGTCGGTCGGCACCGACGTCGTTCTGAATCCGGACGATCTCGAGGGGTCGTTCGCGCCCGGACGGAACTTCGCCAACAAGCTCTGGAATGCGGGCCGGTTCATCCTGTCCCACCTTCAGGGGCCGCCGCGTCCGCTGGCCGGCGCGCCCGGCGCGGTACGGCCCGACGAGCTCACCCTCGCGGACCGCTGGATCATCGCCCGGTGCGATGCGACGGTTCGCGAAGCCACCGACGCCTATGAAAAGTTCCGGCTCAACGAAGCGGCGGGTGCGGTGTACCGCTTTCTCTGGAGCGATCTGGCCGACTGGTACATCGAGCAGATCAAGCCCCGGCTGTACGGTGATGCGCCCGGTGGCGACGTGGCGCGGGCCGTGGTGGCGCAGACGTTCGACGTGGCGCTCCGGCTGCTGCACCCCGTGATGCCGTTCGTGACCGAGGCGCTCTGGCGGCGCTTTCCCGGCCGTCCCGCCGAGGCATCGATCTCGATCGCGCCGTGGCCGCGGCCCGACGCCCGCGCGGAGGACGCCGGGGCGGTCGCGGAGTTCGAGGTGGTGCAGCAAGTCGTGAGCGCGGTCCGGACCATTCGGGCGGAGTACGGCGTGCAGCCCGGCCAGACGGTGCGGGCGTTCGTCAGCCAGGCGGGTCGCGCGCCGGCTCCCACCCTCGAGCGCGAGCGGGGCACCATCATGCGACTGGCCAAGCTCTCGGAGCTCGTGCGGGCCGACAGCCCCGGCGGACCCGGCGGCCACGCGGTGCTCCCCGACGGCACCGCGGTGTTCGTGCCACTCGACGATGCGATCGACGTCGGCCGCGAGTGCGGCCGACTCGGCAACGAGGCCGACCGTCTGAGCGCGTTGCTGACCTCGCAGGCCAGGAAGCTAAGCAACGAGCAGTTCGTCGCCCGCGCGCCGGCCGACGTGGTAGCGCGTGAACGCGAGAAGCTCGCGGCCTGGACCGAGCAACGCGAGGTGCTGGTGCGAAAGCGGGAACTGCTGGGGTGCGGGTGAAGGGCGGGATCACCGTCATGGCCGCGGTGTGTGCGCTCGGCTGCGCCCGCATCGAGCCGCCCCCCGGCGGAGCGCCCGACCCCGAGCCGCCGCAGCTCGTCGCGACTCGGCCCGATTCATTCGCCCGGCTGCCCGACTTCGATGGGCACGTCGAGTTTCAGTTCGATGAGGTGATCTCGGAGGGCGGGTCCCCCAACCAGGGCACCGGCACCGGTGATCTCGAGAAGCTCGTCATCCTCTCGCCGTCGGACCGGGTGCCGAGCGTCTCGTGGCGCCGGACCCGGATCGCGGTGCGTCCCGCCGAAGGGTGGAAGCCCAACCGCGTGTACAGGGTGGAGCTGCTTCCCGGCACTACCGATCTCCGGCGGAACCGGAGCGCCGAGGGCGCGGTGCTCACCTTCACGACCGGCGCGCCGCTCCCGGCCACCACGATTCAGGGCACCGTGGTGGACTGGACCACTGGCCGGCCTGCGCCCGCCGCGCTGGTCGAGGCCATCCTGATGCCCGATAGCCTCTCCTACCGCGCCTTGGCGGACTCCAGCGGGCGCATCGAGTTCGGGCCGCTGCCGGCAGGCGACTACATCGTGCGGGGCATCCTCGATGAGAACCGAGACCTGCGCCCGGACCCGCGCGAGGCCTACGATAGCGTGCGCCTCGCGCGCGGAAAGACGGCGGCGGGCGAGCTCTGGGCGTTCGTGCACGATACGACACCGATCCGCATTCGGGGCGTCGCCGTGGCCGACAGCGTCTCGGCGACGATCGATCTGAGTCAGAGCCTCGACCCGCGCCAGCGCCTGGCGGTCGGACAAGCCGTCGTCCGGCTGCTGCCTGACTCGTCGGCGGTGCGGGTGACCTCGCTCCTGCCGAAACCGCTGGATGACAGCCTTAACCGGCGCGTCACCGCTGCCCGCGACAGCACCGCCCGCGATTCACTCCGCGCCGACAGCACGCGCGCCGATACTTCGCGCGCCGGCCGCCCCGGGATCGTCGAGGTCGAGGAGGGCCCGGGAGGCGGCAGGCCCGGGCGCGCCCGCGCGGAGTTGCCGCCGCTGACCAGCCGCCCTCCGCTGACCGACAAGCTGGTTGTGCGGGTGGCTCGACCGTGGACGCCTGGCGCCAGGTACGAGGTCGAGCTCCGCGGCGTCCGCAATGTGACCGGCGTCGGGACCGACATCAAAGGCGTGCTGGCGGTGGCCAAACCAACGCCGCCCGACTCCACCACGCGAGGAGCCGATTCCCTCAAGCGCCGGCCTCCGACGCGGCCTCCACCCCGACCTCCCCAGCGGGCGCCGTGAACGACCGCCGGCGGGCGCTCCCCTCGGTGGACCGGCTCCTCCATGAGCCCGAGGTGCAAACGCTGCTGGCAGCGGCGCCCCGAGCCGCGGTCGTGACCGCCATTCGCGAGGCGCTGGACGCCGCCCGCACCCGCCGCGCGGGCCCGCCCGAGGACTGGGCCACCGACATCCGCGAACGCCTGGCGGAGCGCCGCCGCCCCGGGCTCCGGCCGGTGCTCAACGCGACCGGGGTGGTCGTCCATACCAATCTGGGCCGCGCCCCCCTCGCCGAGTCGGCCGTGCAGGCGATGACGGCGATCGCCGCCGGTTACAGCAACCTCGAGTTCGATCTCGACACCGGCACCCGCGGCAGCCGCACCGATCACTGTCGGGAGCTGCTCCGCAGGGTCACCGGCGCGCCCGACGCGCTGGTGGTGAACAATGCCGCCGGGGCGCTGGTGCTCGCCCTCAACGCGCTGGCGGCAGGGCGCGACGTGCTCATCTCCCGCGGCGAGCTGATCGAGATCGGCGGCTCGTTCCGGATTCCCGACATCATGACCCGGAGTGGCGCGCGGCTCCGCGAGGTGGGCACGACCAACCGCACCCACCTCGACGATTACCGTCAGGCGCTCGACGGGGACGTCGCGGCGATGCTGACCGTGCACCGCTCGAACTTCGCCCAGGTCGGCTTCGTCGCGTCGCCCGAGCCGGCAGCACTGGCAGCGCTCGCGGTCGAGGCGGAGGTGCCCTACCTCCACGACGTCGGCAGCGGACTCCTCGCCGATCTCGCTCCGTGGGGACTGACCTCCGAGCCGCGCGTGGCGGACGCGCTCGCGGCCGGCGCCGGCCTGGTCCTCTTCAGCGGCGACAAGCTGCTCGGCGGTCCGCAGGCCGGCTGTGTCGTCGGTGGAAGCGCGCTCGTCGCGCGCTGCCGGGACAACCCCTTGGCCCGTGCGATGCGCGCCGACAAACTCACCCTGGCCGCGCTCGGCGCGACGCTCGCGCTGTACGAGGACGCGGACACGTCGGTGCGCGAGATCCCTGTGCTCCGCATGCTGACGCTGGCCGCGGCGGAGCTCGAGCAGCGGGCAACCCGGCTGGCCGCCGAGTGTCCGAGTGTCCTCGGTCCGACGCTCGTGCCCGGCGAGTCGGCCGTTGGCGGCGGGTCGTTCCCCAACGCGGCCCTTCCCACGACACTCGTGGCACTCGACGCGGGCGCACTCGGCCCTGACGGGCTGGCGCTCCGGCTCCGACTCGGCGACCCGCCGGTGATCGCGCGCGTGTCGGCCGGCCGCGTGCTGCTCGACCCGCGCACCCTGCCCGACGACGCGGCACCCCACATCGGCCGGGCACTCGCGCAGGCACTGCTCGCATGACCGGCCGGGCATGACCGGCCGGGCCGCGGTGTTTCTCGACCGCGACGGCACCATCATCGAGGACGGGATGTATCTCCGCGACCCCGGCGATGTGCGGCTGCTGCCCGGCGCCGCCGCGGCGTTGCGCGCGCTCAACGAGGCCGGGCTTCCGGCCGTGGTGGTGACCAACCAGTCGGGGATCGCGCGCGGTCTGCTCACCGAGGACGATTACGTGGCCACGGCCGGGCGCCTGGATCACCTGCTGGAGGCGGAGCACGCGCGGCTGGACGCGCGATATCACTGTCCGCACCTGCCCGAGGTCACGGGACCCTGCCAGTGCCGGAAGCCCGGTCCGGCGCTCTACGAACGGGCCGCGCGCGACCTCGAGCTCGATCTCGGACGGAGCTGGTGGGTGGGGGACCGGCTGCGCGACCTGGAGCCCGCGACTCGATTCCGTGGTCGAGCCGCCCTGGTCCTGACCGGCGCCGGACTCCTGGAATCGCGACGGCCGGCAGCCCGTGACTGGCCTGCTGTTCCCGATGTCGAAGCCGCGGTGCGGATGATCCTCGGCGCCGCGTTCTAGGGTTGCTCGCGCACGGCCTGGCGTTAGCTTCCCCGCCCATGACGATGCGCGTGGCGGTCGCCGCCTCGGGGCGCGGCAGCAATCTCGAGGCGCTGTTGCGTGCCCTGGGACCAGACGAGCCGGCGCGAGTGGAGCTGGTCCTGAGCAATCGGGCCGACGCGGGCGCGCTCGAGCGCGCCCGCCTGCGTGGCATCGCGGCGGAGGTGCTGCCCGATGCCGCCGATGCCGTCGACTGGCTCGCCCGCCTGGAGCGCCACCGGATCGACCTCGTGGTGCTGGCCGGCTATCTGAAGCTCGTTCCCGCCCCGGTCATCGCCCGGTTTCGCAATCGCATCGTCAACGTCCACCCGGCCCTGCTCCCGTCGTTCGGCGGGCTCGGGATGTACGGGCATCGCGTCCACGAAGCCGTGCTCCGGAGCGGCGCTCGCGAGAGCGGCGCCACCGTCCATCTCGTCGAGGAGGTGTACGACTGCGGCGCCATTCTGGCGCAGGCCCGCGTCCCGGTGCTGCCCGGCGACACGCCCGAGCAGCTCGCCGCGCGGGTGCTCGAGGTCGAACACCGCCTCCTGCCCGCGGTCGTGCGGGCCGCCGGGGGCGCCGGACGGCCGGTGCCACTGACAGAGCCCGTGGGGTCCATAGCGTGATTGCGTCATGCCGCGCGCGCTGATCTCGGTCAGCGACAAGCGGGGGATCGTCCCGTTCGCCGAAGGCCTGGTGGAGCTCGGGTGGGAGTTGATCTCCACCGGGGGAACCGCCGCCGCGCTCCGGACGGCGGGCCTCGACGTGACGACGGTGAACGAGGTCACGGGCTTTCCGGAGCTGTTGGATGGGCGCGTGAAGACACTGCATCCGGCCATCCATGGGGCCCTGCTCGCGCGGCGCGACCTGCCCGCGCACGAGGCCGCGATCCGGGAGCATGGCATCCAGCCCATCGACCTCGTGGCCGTCAACCTGTACCCATTCCAGATGACGATCTCGCAGCCCGGCGTGTCGTTCGACGACGCGGTCGAGAACATCGACATCGGCGGCCCGTCGATGCTCCGCTCCGCGGCCAAGAACCACGAGTTCGTGCTGCCCGTGGTGGACCCCACCGACTATCCCAAGGTGCTCGACCTGCTCCGGCAGGGCGCGCTCACGCCCGACCTCCGGCGCCGGTTCGCGGCCAAAGTGTTCGCGCACACCGCCGACTACGACGCGGCCATCGCCGCGTATCTCACGCCGCCGGCGGATGGGCTCCCGCAGCGGCTCGGGATCGCCATGGAGCGGACCCAGCTGTTGCGCTACGGCGAGAATCCGAGCCAGCGCGCCGCGCTGTACGTGACCGAGGAGCCGCGCGGGATGCGCGACCTGGCCCAGCGCCAGGGCAAGGAGCTCTCCTTCAACAACCTGCTCGATCTCGACGCCGCCATGTGGACCGTGGCCAGTTGGAGCAACCGTCCGGCCTGCGCGGTCATCAAGCATACGACGCCGTGCGGGATCGCGGTGGCCGGGTCGGCCGTCGAGGCGTTCCGGAAAGCCCGGGCCACCGATCCCGCGAGCGCGTTCGGCTCCGTCGTCGCCTTCAACACCGTGGTCGACCGGGCCACTGCCGAGGCGATGCGCGACCTGTTCGTCGAGGTGGTGGTGGCCCCATCGTACCACGACGAAGCCCTGGCGGTGTTCGCCGCCAAGCCGGCGCTCAGGGTGATCGAGCTGCCGGTGAGCCGCGGGACGGGGTCGCTGGACTTCAAGCGCGTTCGCGGCGGCTTCCTGGTGCAGGACCAGTTTCGGTTCGACCCCTCGGATCGTGAGTGGAGCGTGAGCACCGACCGGCAGCCGACCGAGGCGGAGTGGAACGATCTCCGCTTCGCGTGGGCGGCGGTCGCGCCGGTCAAGTCGAACGCCATCCTGCTCGCCCGGGACGAGGCCGCGATCGGCATCGGTGCCGGCCAGATGAGCCGGGTGGACAGCGCGTTTCTGGCCGTCCACAAGGCCCGCGAGGCCGGCCACGATCCCGCCGGCAGCGTGCTGGCCTCCGATGCCTTCTTCCCGTTCGCCGACGGCGTCCAGCAGGCCGCCGGTGCCGGCGTGGCCGCGATCATCCAGCCTGGCGGCTCGGTGCGGGACGCCGAAGTCGTCGACGCGGCCAACCGCCACGGCATCGCCATGGTGATGACCGGGCGCCGCCAGTTCAGACACTAGCCACGGACCCCATGACCGACTCTCCGCGCCAGTCCCCACCGTATCGCTGGGCCTTGGCCACCTTCGCCGTCGTGCTCGCGATCTACCTGGTGACCCTCGCGCCCACCACGGCGTTCTGGGACACCTCCGAGTATATCGCGGCCGCCCGGGTGCTCGGAATTCCGCACCCGCCCGGGAATCCGCTCTTCATCATCCTGGCGCACACCTTCGGCCTGCTGCCGCTGGCGGCCTCGTACGCGGAGCGGATCAACCTGTTCGCGGCCACGACCAGCGCGGCGGCGGCGGGGCTCTGGTTCCTGGTGGCCGAGCGCTGGCTGCAGGGAATCGTGCGCCACCGGTGGGCGCGCTACGCGGCGGCGTTCGGCGGCGTGCTGGTCGGCGCCACGTCCTGGTCGGTGTGGAATCAGAGCACGGTCAACGAGAAGGTGTACACCGTCTCGCTGCTCTCGATCGCGCTGGTCATGTGGCTGGTGGTGCGCTGGGGCGACGACGAGGCGGGGCCGCACCGCGACCGCTGGCTGGTGCTGATCGCCTACGTGCTGGCGCTGACCTCGACCAACCATCTGATGGGCCTGCTCGCACTGCCGGCCCTGGCAGTATACGTGCTGTGGACCGACTGGCGCGTCGTGACCCGCCCCACCGTGCTGATCGGCGTCGCGATCGCCGCGGTGGTCGGAATCTCGCTCAACTACCTCTGGCTTCCGATGCGTGCCGGGCAATACCCGCCCATCAACGAAGGCGAGCCGGTCGGCTTCTTCAGCCAGGCGCTGCAGGACGTGCTCAACCGGGTGCAGTACGGCAAGCCGGCGCTCACCGAGCGCCAGGCGAGCTTCCCCGGGCAGCTCGCCAACTTCTGGCAATACTACTCCTGGCAGTTCGCGCGCGACTGGGGCCAACTGTCCCGCATCGCCACCGCGATCTTCACGGTGCTCGGCCTGAGCGGGCTGTGGGCGCTGTGGAAGGCGGACCGGCGGGCCGGCGTGGCCGGACTGGCGTTGCTCGGCACGCTGTCGCTCGGGCTCGTGTTCTACATGAACTTCAAGTACGGCTTCTCGCAGTACCCGGACCAGCCGTCGCTGCCGCGGGAGGTGCGCGAGCGCGACTACTTCTTCATCGGATCGTTCGCGGTCTACGGCGCCTTCGTCGCGTGCGGGCTGGGTGCGCTGATGCAGTCGATCGTGGACGGGCTCCGCGACCGCGGCACCGCGGCCGCGCGCTGGGCGGCGACGTCACCGGTGCTGGCGCTGGCGTTCGTGCCGCTCGCCGGCAACTACGCCACGGCGAGCCGGGCGCACGAGACGATGGCGCGCGACTTCGCCTACGACATCCTCGAGAGCGTCGAGCCATACGGCATCCTGATCACCGCCGGCGATAACGACACTTTCCCGCTCTGGTACGCGCAGGAGGTCGAGGGCATCCGCCGCGACGTGACGCTCGCCAACCTGTCGCTCATGAACACCGAGTGGCACCTCCGGCAGCTCGCCCGGCGGGAGACCCCCGCCTTCGATCCCGCCCGGGCCGACGCCATCTGGCGCTCGTTCCCCGTTCCCCGGCGGCCGACCACGCCCGCGCTCGCGCTGAGCATCGCCGAGGTCGACAGCCTTCCGGAGGCCATGCAGGTGCCGGCCGAGGGTGGGATTGCCTTCGACAGTCTCCAGATCCGCTTCGGGCAGGACGTGCTGCTGCGCCAGGACCTGGCCACGATCTTTCTCATCCGCGACAACAAGGGGAAGCGCCCGGTGTTCTTCAGTTGGAGCGATGGTGGCTACCCCGATCAGACCCTCGGCCTCAGCGCGTACCTGCTCTCGCAGGGCTTCGTGCGCAAGCTGATGCCCACCCCGGTCAAGCCGTCCGACACCGTAGTGCTGAGCCAGGGGCTGGGGTACGTGGACATCCCGCGGACCAACACCCTGCTCTGGGACGTATACCATTGGCAGAGTGCCACCCGGGCACGGCCGTTCGGGTGGGTCGATCCGCCGTCGGGATCGATCCTGCAACTCTATTCGGTCGTGTACGGCGGATCGGCCCGGGTATTCGAGGCGGCGGGCGATTCGACCGTCGCGAGCCGGGCGGACTCGGTGGCGCGCGAGGTCACTCGGCAGCTCAGCGGTCGCGCGATGTTCTGAGCCGACGCTCGAGGGTCGGCCATCGGCGCGTGACGGTAGTCACGGCTGGCAGCGGCACACCAGAGCTACCATCTCATTCCTACGGCCAACTCATGCGGTTCATCTCAAGCCCAGGCGAGGGAGAGCTATGGCGAACTGGAAAACCCAGGTAGGGCAGCTAGGGATGGGCGCGGTCGTGACCGGGCTGAAGGCGGTGCGGGGCCGCGTCTCCAAGGGCGACTACAAGCGCATGCTCGCCACCGCGATCGCTCAGCTGCTGGCCCTGCATCCGGATCTCGGGTCCCGTAAGGCCCGGCGGCGCGCTCGGAAGGTTACCGGCGCCAAGCCCGCCAAGAAGATCCTCGTAAAACCGTCCCGGAGTGGTGCGCGCAGGACCGCCGAGGCTACGGCCGTGGCCGCAGCAACCGCCGGTGCGCTGAAGGTGGTGGGGGCGATTGGCAAGAAGGTAGCCGCCAAGGTCGACGATGCGCTGGACTCGAAACGTGCGAGCCCGAACGCGGCGAGGCCACGACGACCCTCCAACGCCTCGCCGACGGCCGACACGGCGGACGCCTGAGTCGCGCCTGCGCCGGCGCGGCAAACCTGCCGCTCGGATTGCCGCACCGGCCAGGCCTGGCGTAGCTTCCGCGCGAGGCGTGGTGGCCGAGTGGTTGAAGGCAGCGTTCTTGAAAAGGCGACCTCGCGCTTTCCCACAGTGTCCTTTGGAGTCCTCCCCCGCCCTGCCACGTCTGCACCACAGGCGTGGCTAAGTCCGCGTCAGTCCGCCTGAGGTCCCTACGGGCTCGTGAGTCTCCCCACAAAATTCCCCACAGCGACCCCGGCATTGTGAGTTCGGGTGAGTTCAGCCCCCGATCAGCTTGACCTCTTGCCGATCGACGTGCACGCGCACGGTCCGTCCGGGTCGATGTGCACCTGGGCGGTGTTCAGGAACCGCGCGCGCCGCCGCCTGTCAGTTCGACGATGGCCTGAATCTTCAACCCAACAACGGTCGGAGTCCGGCCGCGGTTCGATCCAACACGGTGAACGTCAAGTTCGCCCGGCCGCGCCCGAAGCCGGTGCCGTCGGCCAGTCGCAGATATCCGGCGACGTGATCGCGTAGAGCTCGGCTCTTGGCGTCCACCCCGGTCGTCTCGCACTTGGAACCGCCGCGCAAGAACCGTTCGACCTCCAAATGCGAGTAGCCCACATAGACGCGAATGGTCACGGTTAAACTCCGCCCTAGAACGGCGCTTGACGCGATCCGAACGAGGTCACTAGTCGCCGTGGCCCCAAACCACAACATCGATCTTTGAATCGCGCTCGACCACCACGAAACGTGCCTTGGGCTTCGAGCGCATTCGCGCGGCTACGTGAAGCCTGTCGAGGTGTGCAGCCAAATCGGTCGGAGCGCAATGTTCGAGCACGCTTCGGGTGATCCAGAGAGTCGGTGAGCCCAGTTGCTCTTCGTGGCGCCACGCGTACACCTCGTCGTCGAAGTAGTAGCGCGTCGAGTTCACGGAATAGCCTTGCGCCTTCATCCACTCCCGAACCTTCGCGTCCATCTCTGCGGGAGGTGTCCAGCTATCCGGCTTCATTCTCCCTCCTTCGACGCACCGTAGCGCCGCCGGTCGCGCAGGAGCTTCCCGACTGTTTGCTCCTTGAACTCCGTGAACTCGCCCGCGTCGAAGAATGTGCCACCGCATACCGGGCACGATTCCACCCAGAGCTCCGGTTGCGGCGTATTGACCATTCGAACCATCAGGGTACCGTCCCTGGGGCAGAACACCTTAGGTTGAACGTTGTGCATCCCTGCCTGCCACGTGGGCCCCGTGTCGAGGGCCTCGGATCCAGTCCGGCCCCTCAGTTCATCGTGTTCTAGCGCGTCGAACCAGAGACCACCACACCGGATACATCGGTCCACTTCAATGTCCTCGAAGCGCACCGATTCCATTTCGGCCTGACACTTGGGGCATTCCATATTCAAACCCTCCTCGTGGAGGTGCGTCGCTCCGGAGCCCGGGTAGGGCCCTAACGTCCGAATTCTGTCCGGCAGCTCATGCATCGGTGACGCCCCTCAGGCCCAGACGCAAGGTGTCAGAAATGCGATGCCGAAACGAGGCTTTGTCCCCGACCCGCTTGCTCGCGTTGCGACTCGGCGGGTCTGTGGGTGGCTGGTGGGTTGGGGCCACGACGCTACGCTCGCTGCAATCCGTAAAGGGTCGCGTAACCAGGTCAGGTAATGAAGCGGGTCTCAAACTTCTTGGTAGTCTCTTCAGACCGGCATGGCGGCGTACCGATGAACTCACGGCCGCGGGAGACGGCCCGGACCGGCGGGAGGGATGTGGCCCGTGTGCTCCTGTTGACGGTCTCGCATCCAGCGGCGGAACTCCTCGACTGCAGCCTCCTGCTTCTCCGTCGCGACGCGGACTCGTCGCGCCATGTCCTTCATCTCCTCAAGCACCGCTCGGGCGCTCGCGGCCGACTGGCGGGCTTCCTCGGCAGCAACCCGAGCCACCTCGCTCATCTCACGGGCGCCCTCCGCCATGTCCCGGGCCCCCTCCTGACTATCCCGGACGTGCTCCGAGATGTCGCGGTCGCTTTCAGACTCGACGCGTTCCCCCTCGACGACGACACGCTGCCCCTCGTCCTCAGCGCGACTCTGTTCCCCTCGGTCCCGCAGGCGCTCGCCGATCCGGCGACCGTCCTCGGTCCCCCGGCGATGCAACTCGGCTTCCTCACGGCGGCGCTCCGCAGCCGCGCGGGCGCGCTCAGCCTGCTCACGGTCCTGTTCCCCGGTCATAAATCGTCCTCTGGTACGATGGCTCGCCCGAAGCTGGAGATGCTTCGACGGTGCGTCGGAGGTGGGATGACAGGCGGGCACAAGCCCCCGACCTCGTGGAGGTCGGAAAGAGCCGTCCTCTGCCCTCGCCCACTGACGCTGAG
>JACCSZ010000435.1 GCA_013812695.1 Gemmatimonadales bacterium
GCTCCGCGGCGCGGGGCCGGCGGCGGCGACTCGAGGAGCGCGAGGGGGGGCGCCGCTTTGCCGCGCGTCGCGAGGCCGGCGCGCAGCAAGCCCTCGATCGCGTCGCCCGAGGTGGCCGCGGAGCTCATGGACACCGGGCAAACCTGGGCGACGGGAATGCCTCGGTCGAGGATGAGGACCACCTCGCCGGCACGGACCGCGGCCAGGAGGGCGCTCAGACCATTCTTCGCCTCGGAAACCGAGTACCTTTTCATCTGTCTATTATAGCCAGTTCGTAGAGGCCACGCCAGGCTCTCTCTCAGGTAGCGGCAGTAGGTGCCAGTCAGCCGCACGCACTCGCGCAGTTCTCATAAAAGCAGGACCGCAGGAGGAGAGCATCATGGGCACTCGCAGACGGTACCCCCACGCGTCTGAAGGAAGGCTCCAGGTGATGAAACGCTGTAGCGCCGTCTGCTCCTGTCGCTCACCGTCTGGTCAGATGGTGTACCTCGACATGCGCGAGCCCGACAGTCACGGCAGGTAAGACCCCCGCTGCACGTAGTTCATTGCCAGCCCCGTCACCATCGTCGTGAACGCCACGATGGCCGTGGTCTCACGGTTGGTCGCGTAGCCCTGCTGGAGCTGCCCGGCCCGCTCCGCCAGGAAGCGGAGAAGCACCCGCGTGCGCTCGGGGAAATGGCCGGTCCAGCGAAACACGTTGGCCATCAGCTCCGGCTCGAGCCGCCGGATGAGCGCCGCGGCCGGCGCCAGCGCTTCGTCGGCCACGGTCTCGCCGTCCGCTCCGAGATCCTCGAAGATCGCCAGCAGCGCGCCGTCGAGACCCGGCGGCATCTCGCCTTGCGCCGACGGATCGTCCCGGTAGTAGTGGTCGAGGGAGTACTCGATCTCGCCCACGTCCTCATCCAGGTCGGTATCGGTCACCACGGGTTCCCGCTCCCGCAGGGCCGCCATCGTGCGCTCGCAGTATGCCAGCTTGGCCGCGGCCACCGGCCACGCGCCGTACGCCTTGCGCCAGTCGAGCCCCGGCGTCAGCCACACCGCGAACGTCTCCGCCCAATCCTCGTCCGGATGCTTCTGCGCGTACCAGCCGGGCAGATGCCGCACGTAGCGCCGGCTGAACGGCTCGGGGCGGTACTCCTCGCCGTAGGGCTGGGTGATCGCGCCGAACTGCTTGACCCACTCCTGCTCGTCGTACAGCCTGTAGGCGTAGTTGACCGCGTGGCCCATCTCGTGGCGCAGATACCGGAGGATGTCGGCCCGGTCGAACCCCTCCACGTGGCCCACCCGCTCGGCGTGGAGCGCGGTCAGGTCGGGACGCGCGAGGTAGAACGGGATGGCGACGGCCACCGTCTCGAACGGGACGCCCCATTCGGTCGACAGATAGAAACGGGGCCGGACCCGGGTGACGCCCGCCGTCCGGAGCTCGGCCTGGAGCTCATCCAGGATGGGCTCGAGCCGGGTGCCCTCGATGGTCAGACCCAGGTCGCGGATCGGCGTCGACCAGAGATTGGACTCGTGAAAATGCGCGGCGTCGGCGGCCATGGCCGGTAACATACATGCTACCTTCCAGCCATGACGTGCCGTGCGTTATTGCTGGTGAATCCCGGCGCGCGCCAGGGCAGCGAGGGCGTGCGGGAGCTCCGGGCAGCGCTCGAAGGTCACGGCTTCGCGCTCGTGGACGACCCCGATGCGGGACCCGAGCGGTTCCCCGAGCTGATCGCCCGCCACCGCGAAGACGTGGACGCGGTCCTGGCGGGCGGTGGCGACGGCACCCTCAACGCCGCCGTGCAGGGCCTCGTCGGCACCAGCCTTCCGCTCGGCGTGCTTCCCCTCGGCACCGCCAACAACTTGGCCCGCACGCTCGGCATCCCGCCCGACATCGCTGCCGCCGCCGCGATCGCGGCTCGCGGCCACCGGCGCCGGATCGACCTCGGGCTCGTCAACGATCGCTACTTCTTCACCACCGCCAGCATCGGGCTCAGCGTGCAGATCACGGAGCAGCTGTCCAGCGAGAGCAAACGGCGCTGGGGGACGCTGGCCTATGCGGTGGCCGCGGTCCGCGTGCTCGCGCGGGCGCCAAGGTTTCATGCGGAGATCTCGTGGGAGGGCGGCACCCGGCGGAGCCGGACGCTACAGATCGTCGTGGGCAACGGCCGGTACTACGGGCAGGCCCTCGCGGTGGCCGAGGACGCGGCCATCGACGATGCGCGGCTCGACCTGTACTCGCTGGAAGTGCGCCACTGGTGGCAGCTTCTCGGCCTGCTGCCGGCGCTCCGGCGCGGAAGCCACGGCGAGCACGACCGGGTCGAGGCCATCCGGGGGACGGCGTTCGAGGTCCGCACGAGGACGCTGCGGGACATCAACATCGACGGCGAGGTCTGCCTCCGTACCCCCGCGACGTTCCGGGTCGTGCCAGGCGCCATCGAGGTGTTCGCCCCGACCGACGGCGCGGGGTGACCGCGCCGCGGGTCCCGTCCACGGTCAAGGGGCTGTCGCTCGTCTCGCTGTTCAACGACTTCGCGAGCGAGATGGTCTACCCGCTGCTGCCGGCGTTCGTCACCGGCACGCTCGGCGGCGGTGCCACGCTCCTCGGCCTGCTCGACGGCGCGGCGGACCTGACCTCCGCGGCGGTCAAGGTCGTGAGCGGGCGGCTGGCCGACCGGCCGCGCTGGCGCGGCCCGCTCATCCTGGCCGGCTACGCGACGGCGGTGCTGGTGCGGCCGCTCATCGCGGTGGCGGGAGCGGCGTGGCAGGTGGTGGGCTTTCGGGTGATCGACCGCGTGGGCAAAGGCATCCGCACCCCGCCGCGCGACGCCCTGATCGCGGGCGTCACGATCCCGGAGCTCCGCGGGCGCGCCTTCGGCTTCCACCGGGCCGCCGATCATTTCGGCGCGGTGGTGGGCTCGCTCGTGGCATGGTACCTCCTCTCGCGCGGCGTCGAGGTGCGGCAGGTGATCGAATGGAGTGTGGTTCCGGGCGTCGTCGCCTTTCTCGTGCTGGCGGTCGTGCTGCGCGGCACCAGGGCGGTCCCGCCGATTCCCACGCCGGCCTCGGCCACGGACGCCGGTGGCCGGATCTTCTGGGCACCGGTTCTGGCGCTCACCGCCCTGGTCATCTTCCGAGTGCCCGAAGCGCTCCTGCTGCTCAGGCTCCAGGATGCAGGCGTGGCGGTCGCACTGGTTCCGCTCGTGTGGGCCGGCCTTCACGTGGTGCGGAGCGCCAGCTCCTACCCCGGCGGCTGGCTCTCCGACCGCCTGGGGCCGCGGGCCACCGTGGCGGCGGGCGGGCTGCTCTTCGCCGCGGTGGCCGTCGCGCTCGGCTGGGCGCCCGTTCCGGCCGTGGCAGTGGCCAGTTTCCTCTGCCTCGGCCTCGTGGCCGGACTCACCGAGTCCGCCGAGCGGGCCATGGTGGCGCGCCTGGCGCCCGTACGGACCGGGCGGGGCTTCGGTCTGTATCATGCATTGACGGGCGCGGCCGCCCTGCCGGCCGGTCTGCTGTTCGGATGGCTGTACGAGACGATGGGCGGACCGGTGGCGCTCGCGGCGAGCGCGGCGGGCATGACGGCCGCGGTCACCGCGTGGCTCATCGCATCACCAGGGGTTCAGGAGAGGCAATCGACATGAGGATTGGATTGGGGAGGCTGGCAAGCGCGGCGCTCGCGCTGTCGCTCGGGGCCGTCCGCGGAGCAGAGGCGCAGGTGCAGGTGAGGCTGGGCGTGCCCGGACGCGCCGCCTACTCCGAACTGCACGAAGGGCTCCGTGCCGGCACCCGCGCGGCCGACACCGTGCTCCGGATCCAGCGGCTCAAGAATCCCGCGCGGCTCTGGCGCTTCGCTCGCGCGGCGATCGCTGGAACGGGTGACTGGCAGAGCGGTCTGATCGCGCTCACCCGGCTGGCCGAGCTCCGCGACAGAGCCTACGCCGACAGCGCGGCCCGGCTTCGGCGGACGATCCTGACTGCCGAGCAGAACCCGTTCCCGGAGAACCCCGGTCTCAAGCCCGAGGACGTCGAGCCGTCGCTGCAGGCCATCGTGCTCGAGCGCCGCCGCGCAGTGGATGGCGACTCGGCCGTGCTGGCCGACATCCTCGGCCGGCTGCAGTCGAAGAACTACGATCACGGCGATGCCTGGGTCCTGGGCCGGCTCGGCGCCGGCGCCACCGATTCCCTCCGCGCACGCTTCCTCGCGGCCGACTCCACCGAATTCAAGGTCCGCTACCTCACGCTGCTCTCCTACTTCACCGATCCGAGTCTCGTCCCGCTATTGTCGCGGGTGTACGCCGATCCCGACAGTTTCGCCGTCCCGAAACGCTATGCCATCCGCGCCTCGGACGGCCTGCTCTGGATCGGGACCCGCGAGAGCCTGCAGGCGCTGCTCGACGCGCGCGCCGAGGCCAGGACTCGGGGCGTGTACGACGATCCCAAGCTGCGCCACGCCGAGCTCGATTTTCTGGCGAATGACAGCTCGGCCGTCATCAGCCGGACCGGGCGGTGGCTCACCGAGTGGGTCGGAAGCTTGGGTCGCCTTGCGGGGCCCTCTCGTTCCGCCAAATAGCACGTTTTTGGCTTGTTGCACCGCGGAACGAGGCCGATAGCTGTCATCGGCGATGGGGGTGGGGCCGGAGCAATGTCGGCCGGGCCCAGTTCGAGCCGCGTGCAGGTGGATCCCTCGCTCCGCTCGGGATGACGGTATCCGCTCGGGATGACGGTATCCGCTCGGGATGACAGTACCCCCGGGCGACTGGCCACTGCGCTAACTCCAGAGCCCGCCGTCTGTTCGCTGGCACTCAAATTGCCCCCTGCGACACCGCCCACTCGCTCTACCCGATCACAAAATTCGATGGCCCTGCTCCACACCCGGCAGTTCCGGCTGCTGGTGGCCCGACCCTGACGATGAGGTGGCGTCATGCTGTTGTCCGTCGTGGTGCCGTGCTACAACGAGCAGGAGGTGCTTCCCGAGACCCATCGCCGGCTGGTCGGGGTCCTGTCGGCGATTCCGGGCGTCACCTTCGAGCTCCTGTACGTGGACGACGGCAGCGCCGACGGAACTCCCGCCCGCCTCGCGCAGCTGCAGGCGGACGACCCACGCGTCCGCACCGTGCGACTCTCGCGCAACTTCGGGCACCAGATCGCGGTCACGGCCGGGCTCGAGCACGCCTCCGGCGACGCGGTGGTCCTCATCGATGCCGACCTCCAGGATCCACCCGAGGTCATCCCGGAGATGTTCGCCCGTTGGCGCGAAGGCTTCGAGGTCGTGTACGGCGTGCGGACCCGGCGGGCCGGCGAGACCCAGTTCAAGCTGTTCACGGCCAAGGCGTTCTATCGGCTGATCAACTGGTTGAGCGAGGTGCCCATCCCCCTCGACACCGGCGACTTCAGGCTGATGGACCGGAAGGTGGTCGAGGCGCTCAAGGCCATGCCCGAGCGCGCGCGCTTCGTTCGCGGCATGGTGAGCTGGACCGGCTTCCGGCAGTGCGCCCTGCCGTACTCCCGCGCCGCGCGCTTTGCCGGCGAGACCAAGTATCCGTTCTGGAAGATGGTGCGCTTCGCGGTGGCGGCGATCAGCTCGTTTTCGGTGGCCCCGCTCAAGCTGGCGATGTGGACCGGGTTCGCGACCTCCGGGCTGGCCCTGGTCGGCGTCGTGTA
Source organism: Gemmatimonadales bacterium (assembly GCA_013812695.1). Lineage (GTDB taxonomy): Bacteria > Gemmatimonadota > Gemmatimonadetes > Gemmatimonadales > GWC2-71-9 > CAVVWJ01. The sequence goes on from JACCSZ010000435.1 coordinate 5,644, forward strand.
CGCCATGCTGGTCCGACTCTTCACGAACGACTGGGTGCCCGGATGGGCCGGCCTGTTCGTGGCCGTGCTGTTCCTCGGTGGGGTGCAGCTCATCTCGCTCGGCATCCTCGGCGAGTACATCGGGCGCATCTACGACGAGGTGAAGCGGCGGCCGCTGTTCCTGGTGGCGGAACGGCGCGGCTTCGAGGCTGCGGCCGCGACATCGAACGGGGGCGAACGCCCGTCCGTGCGCGACGCGGTGGTAGTGGAGCACCGGCGCATCGAGCCGACGCCCGCCGTGGGCGCGCGGTGAGCACTGCGCTCCGGTCCCGGCTGGGCGCGGCGCTCGCGGGTCTGCTCGTGGTGCTGGGCCTGGCGCGAATCGCGGCGACGTACACCGTCTTCAGCCAGACCGTGGACGAGCCCGCGCATCTGGCCGCCGGCATGGAGTGGCTGGACCTGGGGCGGTTCACCTACGAGGCGAAGCATCCGCCGCTCCCGCGGGTGCTGATCGCGCTGGGCCCGTATCTCGACGGGCTGCGCTCGCACGGCGAGCGGAAGATCGTGGTCGAGGGGAACCGGATCCTCGAGGACCGCGGGACCTACCTGCGGAACCTGACGCTGGCCCGCCTCGGCGTCCTGCCGTTCTTCCTCATCGGCGCGCTGGCGGTCTGGGGCTGGACGCGCCGGCTCTACGGCGAAGCCGCGGCCGTCGCCGCCACGGCGCTGTTCACGTTCCTCCCCCCGATCCTCGCCCACAGCGGCCTGGCGACGACCGACATGGCGCTCGCGGCCATGCTTCCAGTCGCCCTCCTCATGCTGACGCTCTGGCTCGAGCGGCCGACGCCTGGGCGCAGCGCGCTGCTCGGCGCGGCCTTCGGCCTGGCCGTGCTGTCGAAGATCTCCGCGGTCGTGCTCGTCCCGGTCTGCGCGGTGGCCATCATCGCGTGCAAGTGGTTCCTCGAGCGGCGGGAGCAGGGCGGCCGCGGCGGGCGGCGGACGCTGCTGCCGGGCGGCGCCCGGTCGCTCGCGATCGTCGCGGTCGTGGCCTTCGTGGTCCTCTGGGCGGGCTACCGGTTCGCGCTCACCTCACATCCCAAGTTCTTCGGCGGCCGGGTGTCGTTGCCGCTGCTCGAAGTGCTGCTCGGTTTCTACCAGCTCCAGGAGCACAACGAGCAGGGCCATCCGGCGTTTCTACTGGGTCAGTTGAGCCAGAAGGGCTGGTGGTACTTCTTCCCGGTGACCCTGGCCGTCAAGACGCCGCTTCCGTTTCTCGTGCTCAGCGTCGCGGGGCTGATGATGCTCGTGCGTTCGCTCCGAGCGCGCCCGGACTGGCGGCCGCTGGTGCCGCTCGTCGGCGCGGCGGCCGTGCTGGCGCTCAGCATGACGAGCAACATCAACAACGGCGTGCGCCACGTGCTGGCGGTGTACAGCTTTCTGGCCATCGTCGCCGGGTACGGCGCGGTCGCGGCCTGGAACGCGGCGACTTCCCGCGTGCCGGCGCGCGCCGCGGTGGCCGGCCTGGCGCTCTGGCTCGGCATCTCGACGGTGCGCGTCCGGCCGGACTATCTGTCGTACTTCAACGAGCTGGCCCTGGGCCGGCCGGAGCGGATCGTCGTCAACACCGATCTGTGCTGGGGGCAGGACTACTTCCGGCTGGTGGACGCGTTGCGGGCGCGCGGGATCGACTCCGCCTGGGTGGCGTACCACGGCAGCCTCGACGTCGCGCGCCACAGCCTGCCGGGCATGCGGACGCTGCCCCCCCGCGAGCGGGTGACCGGCTGGGTCGCCGCGAGCGCGCGCGAGCTCAAGGGCGTGCGGCACCAGGGCTGGGAATGGATCGACGGGTACACGCCCGTCGCACGGGTGGGGCAGTCGATCTGGCTGTACTACGTGCCGCCCGACGGCGAGCGACTGGCGGCGCCTTCGTCGCAGGCGGCGTCCAAGTAGCTGCCCGCAGACCCGCGCCTAACAGCAGCGGGTCGGTCCGTCGGCGTAGCGGGCGCGGACGAATTCCTCGTAGAACTGCCGGGGCGACGGCAACGGCCGCTCCGGATGGCACCGCCGCAAGTGCTCCACGTAGGCGCCGTAGTCCGGCATCCCCGAGACCTTCCGCACCACCCGTAAGATCCGCTCGAGGCTGGACCGCATCCGGCCGGGGCTGTCACCCTGAGCGAAGCGAAGGGGGCGAGATTCAGGTGATGTCCCCTTCGCTTCGCTCAGGGCGACTCCCCGGGCCGGATCCGATTCAGCCCACATACGCGGTCTCCACGAACGGCGACTCCCTGGCGGCCGCCGGCCGCCGCCGGGTCAGCACCAGTACCCACTCGCGCGCCGAGGCGGCCACCACCACCAGCGTTACGGCCATGAACGCCAGCGCGACCACGGCGTCGAGCCGGTCGTTGAAGATCAGCCGCGCGCCGCGCGCGGGGTCCAGCGAGCCCGCGGCCACCTGCGCGGTCGTGCTCGCCGCGTGCGCCAGGAAGCCGAGCCGTGGGTCGTCGGCGAACACCTTCTGCCAGCCGGCGGTGAGCGTCACCGTCAGCACCCACGCGAGCGGTACCAGCGTCACCCAGG
>JACCSZ010000436.1 GCA_013812695.1 Gemmatimonadales bacterium
TCCTCGTCGCCCTCCGGCCGTGGACCGACCCGGTGAGCGGACTCGCGATCGGCGCGCTGCTGGTGACGGCCCTGGTGGTCGTGCGGCAGCTGTTCACGGTCCGGGAAAACGTGCGGCTCCTGGCCGAAACCGCCGCGCGCCAGAACGAGGCCCGGTTCCGCTCGCTGGTACAGCACTCCTCCGATGTCATCCTGACGACCCGCGCGGACGGCACGATCCGCTTCGTCAGCCCGTCGGCCGCCCGGGTGTTCGGCTACGACCCGGCGGCGATGCTGCGGCAGACCGTCCCCGAGCTGCTGCACCCCGAAGACCGCGAGCGGGCCGCCGCCTTCTTCCGGGACGCGGCGCGGGGTCCCGGCATCACCGGGCCGGTCGAATGGCGATTCCGCCAGACGGACGGCTCGTGGCTGCACGCCGAGATCCTGGCGACGAACCTGCTGCGCGACGCGACCGTGAAGGGGATCGTGCTCAACACGCGCGACGTGAGCGATCGGCGCCGGCTGGAAGAGCAGCTAATCCACCAGGCGTTCCACGATCCGCTCACCGGCCTGGCCAACCGCGCGCTGTTCCGCGACCGGGTCAGTCACGCGCTGGCCGTGGCTCAGCGGCGCGGGCATCAGATCACCGTGCTGTTTCTCGATCTGGACGACTTCAAGACCGTCAACGACAGCCTGGGCCATGGGGAGGGCGACCGGCTGCTGATCGCGGCGGCCGAACGCTTCCTGGCCTGCGCCCGGAGCGCCGACACGGTGGCGCGTCTGGGCGGCGACGAATTCGCCATCCTGATCGAGGGCGCGGACGGGCGGGAAGGCTTGCCGGACCGACTGGCGGCCGCCATGTCGCATCCGTTCTCGCTGAGCGGGAACCAGGTGCGGGTGACGGCCAGCATCGGCGTGGCCTCCGCCAGCGGCAACGATACGGCGGACGACCTGCTCCGGAACGCCGACGTGGCCATGTACGCGGCCAAGCGCCGGGGCAAGGGTCGCGCGGCGACCTACGAGCAGCGGATGTACGCCGATCTGCGCGAGCGGCTGGATCTCGAGGCCGCGCTCCGGACGGCGGTCGAGTCCCACGAGCTGACGCTGCACTATCAGCCGATCGTCCACCTCCAGAGCGGGGCGATCTACGGCGTCGAGGCGCTGCTGCGCTGGGAGCATCCGCAGTTCGGCCGGCTGCTGCCGCAGCACTTCGTCCCGCTCGCCGAGGAGACCGGGCTGATCGTGCCGCTGGGCGCGTGGGTCCTGGGGGAGGCCTGCCGGCAGGTCCAAGCCTGGCGGCTGGCGTACCCGCAGCTGCAGCTCGCGGTCTCGATCAATATCTCGGGCCACCAGTTGCAGAGCGCCGGGCTGGCCGACGCACTCCGGCAGACGCTCACTTCCTCGGGCGTGGAGCCGTCCGCCGTCGTGCTCGAGATCACGGAGAGCGTGCTGATGCAGCAGACCGACTCGGCGCTCGAGCGCCTGCAGGAGCTCAAGGCGCTCGGCGTCCGTCTGGCCATCGACGATTTCGGCACCGGGTACTCCTCGCTGAGCTACCTGCAGCGCTTTCCGATCGACATCCTCAAGATCGCCAAGCCGTTCGTCGAGGACGTGGGACAGGGCGCGGACCGCTCGGCGCTGGCGCGCGCGATCATCGGGCTGGGCGATACGCTCCGGCTGCAGACGATCGCCGAGGGCATCGAGCTGGCGGAGCAGCGGGCCGCGCTGGTCGAGCTCGGCTGCAGTCTGGGTCAGGGCCACCACTTCTGGCCGGCGCTGTCGGCCGCCGCCCTCGAAGAGCTGCTCCGGGCCGACCGGTCGCCGCGGCTCCGACTGGTGGAGGACAGCGCGTGACCTCGTCCGAATGCCGCCGCTATACGAAGACAACCCGGAGGCGCCCAAATGAGCTATATTGGTGTATCATCTGATCCTCTGGAGCGCCGATGTCCACCACCAAACAGACGCACCGCGCCGGCGCGAGACGCGCCCGGCCCACAGCGGGGAAACCGCACTCCAAGGGCGTCCGGCTGTGGGACCAGTTTCTTCAGCGCAAGCGTCCGCTCGGATCGCTGTACGCCATGACGCCTCTGGGCCGCGTGGACCTGGTGAAGCAGGGCGTGCCGCCGGAGACCCTGGGCATTCTGGCCACCGACATGGGCATCCCCAAGGAACAGCTCTACGCGACGCTCGGCGTGCCCCGGGCCACGATGGAACGGAAGCTGCGCGAGCGCCGGCCGCTCAACCAGGACGAGGGCGAACGCGTCGTCGGGATCGCCAGGCTGGTGGGCCAGGTCGACCACATGGTGCGGACCTCTGGGGATCCCAAGGGATTCGACGCCCCTCGCTGGGTCGCGGCCTGGCTGAACCGTCCCCTGCCGGCGCTCGGTGGCGCCCGGCCGGCGGCGTTGATGGACACGGCCGAGGGCCGGGAGATCGTGTCGGGCCTCGTCGCCCAGATGCAGTCCGGCGCGTACGCCTGAGCCGGCGTGGGCGATGTGACGCTGTGGCGGATCAGCTCGGATACACCGGACAACACCGCCGCGGACCTCGCGGGGACCGGTGCGGAAACGACTGGCGGAAGATGGAACCGGAAGGGCACGCCGATGGTGTACGCGTCCGCGTCCCGGGCGCTCGCGTGCCTGGAGACGCTGGTGCACCTCGGCAGCGGAGACCTGCCGCTCGATCGCTATCTCGTCGCGATCACCGTGCCGGACGCGGCCTGGGCCTCTCGGACCAAATTCCATCCCGCGTCCCGCGTCGGCTGGGACGCCGAGCCCGCCGGGCTGGTGTCGCTCGAGTGGGGCACTGCCTGGGCGGTGTCGGGGACCAGCCTGCTCGCCGACATCCCGTCGGTGGTCGTGCCGGAGGAATCCAACGTGCTCATCAGCCCGCGTCACCCGGATGCCGCGATCCTCGGCGCCGTCAAGATCCGCAAGTGGACCTATGACGCGCGCCTGCGAACATCTTCTAGATAGCATGGGTTGTCACCCTGAGCGCAGCGAAGGGGGCATGACTCGACCCATGCCCCTTCGCTGCGCTCAGGGTGACAACCCATGCTATCTAGAAGATGTTCGCAGGCGCGCGTCATAGGTCCACTTGCGGATCTTGACGGCGCCGAGGATCGCGGCATCCGGGT
>JACCSZ010000439.1 GCA_013812695.1 Gemmatimonadales bacterium
ATCCCGAAGCGCGCGCGATGGACAAATTCCTCTCGGAGGAAATCGAGAGCGCGCTCCGCACCCTCCCCCCGCGCGACGCCAAGGTGCTGCGGCTCTATTTCGGCCTCGACGGCGGGCGCGAGCACACGCTCGAAGAGATCGGCGGGATGCTCGGTGTCACCCGCGAGCGGGTGCGCCAGTTGCGCGATCGCGCGCTCAAGCGGCTGCGTGAAGGCGACGTCGGGCGGGCTCTAGCGAGCTTCGCGGCCTAGGCCTAGCTTCCGGCTGTGTCGCCCCCCGTGGCATCCCGGATCGCCGCCCGGGACGGTTTCGTCGCGCACATCGGACGCCGCAGTCTCGAAACCGCCCGCGCGCTCGCCGACGTCCGCACCTGGTCACCCCTCCTGATGGGACAGATGCGGCGGCTGGGCGTGGACTCGGTGCCCATCGCCCTGTTCATCGCCGTCTTCACCGGCATCGTCCTCTCGCTGCTCTCCTCCTACATCTTCACCGGCGCCGTCCCCCTCTACTTCGTGGGCGCGCTCGTCGGCAAGACCGTGATGATGGAGCTGGGGCCGGTGCTCACCGGGATGGCGCTCGCCGGACGCGTCGGGGCCAGCATCGCCGCCGAGCTGGGGACGATGAAGGTGACCGAGCAGGTGGACGCGCTCGAGACCCTGGCCTACGACCGGAACGCGTACCTGGTGGTCCCGCGCGTGCTGGCCGCGACGCTGATGTTTCCGGTGGTCACCGCCCTGGCGATGGGCGTGGGCATCACCTCGGGCTGGATCACCGCCGTCAACCTGCTCGACCTGTCGACGCCCGAGTTCTTCAAGGGGCTCAAGCTGTTCTACCAGTTCAAGGACATCTGGTTCGGCCTGCTCAAGAGCGCGAGCTTCGGCGCCGCCGTGGCCCTGATGGGGTGCCTGCGCGGTCTCGATGCCAAGAGCGGCGCGCAGGGGGTGGGGCAATCCACCACGCGCGCCGTGGTGCTCGGCTGCGAGGCGATCCTGGTGCTGGACGCGTTCTGGGCGCTGGTGCTGTTGTGAGGGCGGCGCGCCGAGGGGGCGTCGTCCCGGGGCCGGTCCGAGTCATCCTGAGCGAAGCGAAGGAGGCATGACCCCGGGCATGTCCCCTTCGCTTTGCTCAGGGTGACCCGCGAGTCGCCCCAAGAATCGCCATGATCACCATCGACGGGCTGACCAAGGCCTTCGGCGCCAAACGCGTCCTGGAAGGCGTGAGCCTCGAGGTCCCCGACGGCCGGAACACCGTCGTCATCGGCTACTCGGGCGTGGGCAAGAGCGTCATGCTCAAGTGCATCGTGGCGTTGCTGGAGCCCGACGCCGGCCAGGTGGTCGTGGATGGGGCCGTGGTCCAGGCGATGAGCCGCGGAGAGCTGGCCGAGCTGCGAGGCCGGATCGGCTACGTGTTTCAGTTCGCGGCGCTGTTCGACTCGATGACGGTGGCCGAGAACATCGCCCTCGGGCTCGTGAAGCGCGGGCTCGACCGCGACACGATCGCCCAGCGGATCGAGGAGAGCCTCGCCGTGGTGGAGCTCTCCGGCACGGAGGACAAGTACCCGGCCGAGCTCAGCGGGGGGATGCGGAAGCGGGTCGGCATCGCGCGGGCCGTCGCGCTCAAGCCGCACTACATTCTCTACGACGAGCCGACGTCCGGGCTCGACCCGGTCACCTCCGCCGTGATGGACCAGCTCATGGTGCGCACCCGCGACCTCGGCGTGACCGGGCTCGTCGTCACCCACGACATGCGGAGCGCCTTCTGCGTCGGCGACCGGATCGCGATGCTGCACGAGGGGCGCATCCGGCAGGTCGGCACCAAGGCGGAAATCCAGGCCACCGAGGATCCGGTGGTCCGGCAGTTCATCGAGGGGCGCCCATGAAACGCACGAACGAGTTCGCCGTCGGGCTGGCCGTGCTGCTGGCGCTGACGGTGGTCGTCGCCGGCGCGCTCTGGCTGAGCGAGACCGACCTGAACAAACAGCAGGTGACCGCGCAGGCCCGGTTCCGCACCGTCGGCGGGCTCGGCGTGGGCGCGCCCGTCACGCTGCGCGGCGTGAAGGTCGGCCGCGTCGAGGCGATCCGACTGGTCGCGAACGAGTGGGTGGAGACCGAGTTCAGCCTCGACCGGGTCGTCGAGCTGCCGCCCAAGCCGGCCGTCATCTCCGCGTCCGCGAGCCTGTTCGGCGAGTGGAGCGCGAACATCATCTCCTACGATCCGCCGCCCACCGACCCCAATTTGCGCGAGGCGCTCGCCGAATCCGACCAGGTGGGCGGGGACGCCTGGCCCGGGGCCACCCTTCCCGACATCGGCCAGCTCACCGCGCAGGCGAGCCGCATCGCGGGCGACGTGGGCGTCGTCACGCAGCGGATCAGCCAGGCCTTCGATAGCACCGCGCTCAAGAACATGCAGCAGAGCGTCAAGGACCTGGCCGAGATCTCGGGCCGGCTGGTCGAGTTCGCCGGCGCGCAGACCACGCGGATCGACCGCGTGAGCCGGAACGTGGCCACCACCTCGGACGCCTTCGCCGGCGTCGCCCAGACCTTTCAAGGCGCGGTGGCACGACTCGACACCGCCACCAGCGACAACCAGCTCAAGGACATCCTGAACAACGGGCGCGCCTCGAGCGCCGACCTGCGGCAGGCGGCCGGCGACCTCCGCTCGGTCATGACCGCCGCGCGCGAAAACCAGGCGAGCCTCATCCGGGTGGTCCAGCAGGCCGATTCGCTGATGACCAAGATTCAGCGCGGGAACGGAACCCTCGGCATGCTGGCGAGCGACTCGACCCTCTACCGCGAGACCACCGCCACGGTCATCCAGTTCCGCGAGCTGCTGACGGACATCAAGGCGAATCCCAAGAAGTACCTGAAGATTTCGGTCTTCTGATGGGCAAGCGGCGGCCGGAGCTGGAGGTGAGCGCGGGGGGCATCGTGTTCCGGCGGCTGCCGGAACTGGGGCCGCGCTTTCTGCTGATCCGGGACTCGTACGACAACTGGGGATTCCCCAAGGGCCACCTCGAGAACGGGGAGTCGCCGGCCGAAGCGGCGCTCCGGGAGACCGCGGAGGAAACCGGGCTCGCCCAACTCCTGCTGCAGGGCCCGATCCGCGTGATCGACTGGCACTTTCGCTTTCGCGGGCGCCACATCCACAAGTACTGCCACTTCTTCCTGTTCGAGAGCCCCGACGGCGAAGCGACGCCGCAGGCGGACGAAGGGATCACCGCCTGCCAGTGGCGCTCGCTGGACGAGTCGCTCCAGACGCTGAGCTACGACAACGCCCGCGGCGTGCTGAAGCGCGCGGGCGAAATGGTGCGGACGCTGGTGGCCATCGGGGCCGGCCGGTCCCGTCCCGTGGCGGAGCCTCAGGCGCCGGGCTGACGGTGGCCGCGATCGCCACGCTGCTGGAGAGCCGGGCCGCCCTGCTCGCCCTCCGCCGCACGCTTCCGAGGCGCGGCCGCGGCGTGGTGGCCTGCCATACGCTGAGCGCGCTCCGCCGGGTGCTCGAGCGCCGGCTGGTCGACGCCGTCGTGCTGTGCCCGACGCCGGCGGTCTGGCCGGAACTCGCCGAACTCTGCACCCGGCTGCCCGGCCTTCCCATCGTGGCCTACGGGCCGTTCCGACCCGACGACGGCGAGCTGCTGCTCGACTGCCGGCGACACGCGGTGGCCTCGGTGGCGGTCGAGGGGGTGGACGACCCGATCGTGGGCGACATGGTCATGCGCGCCAGCATCACCGCCGAGCGCCGGCGCGCGCTGGCCGACGCGCCGCGCATGCTGCGCCTCACCGAGCCGCTCCAGCAGGCGGCGTGGAGCGTCCTCGTAGGCGAGGTCGAGCGGCCCGTCCGGACCACCACGCTCGCGAGGAGCCTCGAGGTGAGCCGCGAGCACCTCTCGCGGCAGTTCGGCGCGGGTGGCGCGCCGAATCTGAAGCGGGTCATCGACCTCACCCGCATCGCCTGCGCGGCGCAACTGCTGGCCAACCCCGGCTACTCGATCCCCACCGTGGTCCGGGTCCTCCACTTCGGTTCGGCGAGCCACCTGAGCAGCACCGCGCGCCGCATTGCCACCGTGTCCACCCGCGGTCTGGGCGCGCTCGGGCCCAGAGGGGTGCTGCAAGCTTTCGTCCGAGGGAACACGCGGAGCCGGGTATAGCTGGGCGCTGCGTGCCGGCGGTCCGTCACGCTGGTGCGGTCGCGCGACACCGTGCCATCGGCCCCGGGGGTACGGTCTTGTGCACCAAGTGGCATCTCGGTGGGGCAATTGTGTTTACACGATCCACCGCCATCCTGTCCTTGCCGCCTGACCAGCCCGGGTCGACGCCTCCAGCGGCGTGAATCGTGCGCTTATGGCCGCCCGAATCCAGCGGTGCACACACATCTCAGCCGGCGGTCCGGACACCCGGATTGGCCATGGTTACGTATGCGCGCCCGACCCGAATCCCGAGGCAATGGCGTGGGCCTGCCGCAGCGCATGGCGTTCTGCATGGCACTCCTGCTGGTGGGGTGCGGCGAACCGTCTTCACCGACGCTCGTC
>JACCSZ010000002.1 GCA_013812695.1 Gemmatimonadales bacterium
CCGACCACCACGGCGTTGGCGCCCCTGGTGTCGATGTCCGAGCGGAGCAGCATCTGCTGGACCCCGTACGGGGTGGCGGGCTTGAGCGCCGTCGGGTCGCCGATGCTCAGCTTGCCGACGTTCACCGGATGAAACCCGTCCACATCCTTGGCGGGGTTGATCGCGTTGAGGATGCGCTCGCTGCGAATATGCGCCGGCAGCGGCAGCTGCACGAGGAAGCCGTGGATCCGCGCATCGGTGTTGAGCCGCTCCACGACGTCGAGCAGCGCGGCCTCGCTGGTCTGCTCGGACAGGCGAACCGTCTCGGAGTGCATGCCGGCCTCCTCGCACGCCTTCCCTTTCGCCTTGACGTAGACCTGGCTCGCCGCGTTCTCGCCCACGATGACGACCGCCAGCCCCGGCTTCCGCCCTTTGACGCTCACACGTTTGACGCCCTCCGCGACTTCCGCGCGAATGGCATCGGCCAGGGACACCCCGTCGAGAATGCGGGCGCTCATCGCGCGTAATCCACGGCTCTGGTCTCCCTGATGACGACGACTTTGATCTGACCGGGGTACTGCAGCTCGTGCTCGATCTTCCGGGCGATGCTCTCCGAGAGCAGGGCCGCCGCCCCGTCGTCGATCCGCTCGGGCGTGACCACCACGCGCACTTCGCGCCCGGCCTGGATGACGTTGCTCTTCTCGACTCCTGGAAACGCGTTGGCGATCTCTTCGAGGCGGGTGAGTCGCTTGACGTACGTCTCGAAGGCCTCGCGCCGAGCGCCCGGCCGGGCGCCGCTGATGGCGTCGGCGGCCTGGACCAGCACCGACTCCGCGCTCTCGTGCGGGACGTCGTCGTGATGCGCCTGAATGCAGTTGATGACGGGACCCGCCTCGCCGTACCGCCGCGCCACCTCCACGCCCAGCTCGACGTGGGTGCCCTCGTTCTCGTGCGTGAGCACCTTGCCGACGTCGTGGAGCAGCCCGCCCCGCTTGGCCAGCGCGACGTCCAGATGCAGCTCAGCCGCCATCATGCCGGCCAGCCAGGCCACTTCCTTCGAGTGATCGTAGATGTTCTGCCCGTACGAGGTGCGGTAGCGCATCCGTCCGATCAGCGTGATCAGCTCGGGATGCAGTCCGTGGATGCCGGTGTCGTAGGCCGCCTGCTCGCCCAGCTCGACCAGCTGCACCTCGAGCTCCTTCTGGGACTTCTGCACGATTTCCTCGATGCGGCCCGGATGAATCCGGCCGTCCAGAATCAGCGCCTCGAGCGACCGGCGCGCGACTTCGCGCCGGATGGGATCGAAGCAGCTCACGCTGACCGTGTCGGGCGTGTCGTCGATGATGACGTCCACGCCGGTGGCGGTCTCGAACGCGCGGATATTCCGGCCCTCGCGCCCGATGATCCTGCCCTTCATCTCATCGCTCGGCAGCGCCACCGCCGCCACGGTGCTCTCGGCCGTATGCTCGGCGGCCAGCCGTTGAATGGCCATCGAGATGATGCGCCGGGCATCGCGGTCGGCGCCGCGCTTGGCCTGCTCCCGGATGTCGCGGGCCAGCGCCTGCGCCTGGGTGCGCGCTTCGTCTTCCACCCGCTGCAGGATCTCCCGGCGCGCATCCTCCGCCGTGAGGCCCGCGATCCGCTCGAGCTTGACCCGCTGCTCCTGCGCCAGACGATCGGCCTCGCCTTCGCGTGCCCCGAGGGCCTGCTCGCGCTGGGTCAGCGTCTCCTCGCGCTTGGCCGACGCGCGCTCGCGGGTGTCGGCCGCCTCGAGCTTCCGCTCCTGCGCGCGCGCGCGCTCGTCCGCCCGGCGCTCGAGCCGCTCCCACTCCTCGCGCCGGCGCTGGACTTCACGGTCGAGGTCCTCGCGCTGTTTCAGCGACTCCATCTTGGCGGCGACCAGCACCTCGGACTTGGCCGCCTCGCCGTCTCGCGCCGCCTCGACCCGAAGCCGTTCCGCCGCGGCGCGGGCCGCGCCGAGGATGCCGGTGCCGGCCTGGCGCTGCCGGCGGATATTGACGGCGATCGCCGCGAGCGCGACGATCAGGCCGGCCACCGCGCCGACCAGCGCGGGCAGGAGCAGGTGCTCGGGCATCTGGATCTCCGCTAGGACGCGGCCGCCCGATGGCCGCGCTTGGAGGGAGGGAGCATGCGGGCGAACTCATCGGCCAGCTCATTCAGCCGGTCGGCCATCTGGTCGTCTCCGCGCCGAGCCTGAAACAGCTCGTCGGTGATCGCCAGCGCGGCGAGGATCGCCGCCTTGTGGTTTTCGACCATCGGCAGCGAATCGCGGACCCGCTTGAGCGCGGCATCGAGGTAGGCGGCCACTTCCCGGGTGTACTCGGGCGGCAGGTCGGAGCGGACGCTGTACTCCTCGCCACCGATCGTCACCTTGACCGCCGGTTTCGTCTGGCTCATGCCGCGGTGCCTCCGCCGTGTTGCTCGAGAAACGACAGCCGCGCCGCGAGCACTCGCAGGCGCTCCTTGGCGGCGTCGATGCGGTGGCGCAGCGCGTGGTTCTCGGTCTCCAGGTCGATCACCCGCTGGCGCGATTCCTTGAGCTCCGTGCCCGCGACCACGCCACCGCTGGCCTGGGCCTCCTTGAGCTCCGCTTCGGCCTTGAGCGTCCGGCGCCGCCATGCCGCCAGCTCCTCCGCCATCGTGTGGAGCACCCGCTCCAGCTCGGCCAGCGCCGGCAGATCGGGCCGATCGTAGGAATCCGCCACGTTCACCCTCCCGTGCGGGACGCGCCGTCCCGCCGCTGGACCCCGAGCTCCGTCGCCAGCGCGGCCAGCAGCCGCGACTCCGCGTCGTCCACCTCGCTGTCGCGCAGCGTGCGGTCCGGCGTGCGGAACGTGAGCCGGAACGCCACGCTTCTCGTGCCGGCCGGTAACTCCGCGCCGCGGTAATCGCTGTCCACGTCCACCCGCTCGAGCAGCGCGCCGCCGGCTCGGCGCAGCACGCTCTCCACTTCCCGCACGCGCACGCCCTCGGGAAGCAGCAGCGCGAGCACGCGCTCGGACGACGGTGTCGCGGGGAGCGGCGCGAAGGGGGCTGGGCGGCGGGGCGCCGGATCGACCAGCAGCTCGAACCCGAACAGGGGCCCGGCCCAGGGCGGCGCGTCGGCCTTCAGCGGGCCGCCCTCACCCACGAGACGGCCCTTCCGGTCGCGAACGATCCAGCCCTGGGCTTCAACCTGCACTTCAGCGTCAGGAATTGCCAGAGCGACCGCCGCCTCGAGCCGGGCCTTGAGATCCCAGAGGTCGAACATCGCGTCCCCGCTGCCGGTCCAGTGCGCCGGCTCGCGGCGCCCGGTGAGCACCGCGGCCACCCGCCGCTCCTCGCGCGGCCGCTCGCCCGGCGCTCCGGCCGCGAAGGCGGTACCGATCTCGAACAGGCGGACGTCGGCCACGCGGTTGGCCCAGTTGGCCTCGACCAGTCGCACCAGCCCGGGCAGCAACCGGCGCCGGAGCCACGCATCGTCGGCGGACAGCGGGTTGAGCAGGCGGACGCTGTCGGCGCCGTCGGCCGCGCCCATCGGCAGGCTCACGACCTCGTAGAAGCCTTCGGCCACGAGCCCGCGGCGCACCGACGAGCGCACCGCCTCCTCGGGCGCGTCGGGCAGGCGGCCAACGCGGAACCGCTGCAGCTCCGACGGAAAGTCGTCGTACCCATGGAGCCGGGCGATCTCCTCGATCAGGTCGATCTCGCGTCGAAGGTCCGGGCGCCACCCGGGCACATCGACCGCGATCCGGCCCTCCTCCGGCTTGCTCACCACGGTGGCGCCGATGGCCACCAGGTGCCGCTCGAGCTCGTGCCACGGCAGCTCGATGCCGAGCACGCGGGTGACCCGGGCGGGCCGGAGGAAGATGCGCGGCGGATGCGTGGGCACCGGCCAGAGATCGAGCGGCGTCTCGACCAGCGTGCCACCCGCTGTGGCGAGCACCAGCTCGAGGCACCGCCGCATCGCCGCCTCGCCGCCCCAGAGGTCGATGCCGCGCTCGAACCGGTAGCTCGCCTCCGTGCCGAGGTTGAGGTCGCGGCGGGTGCGGCGGATGCGCGTCGGATCCCAGTAGGCCGCCTCGAGCAGGATATCGCGGCTCGCCGCGCTCACCTCGGTGCTGGCGCCCCCCATGACGCCGGCGATCCCGATGACGCCCTCGCTGTCGGCGATGGCCACCATCTCTCCGGTCAGGGGGCGCTCGACGGCGTCGAGCGTCGTCACCCGTTCGCCCGCGCGGGCCCGGCGGACCACGAGCGTGGCGCCGCGCAGGCGCGACACGTCGTACGCGTGCATCGGCTGGTTGAGCTCGAGCATGACGTAGTTGGTGGCGTCCACCACGTTGTTGATGGACCGGACGCCGACCGACTCGAGCCGCCGCCGGAGCCAGTCGGGCGACGGGCCGACCGCCGCGCCCTGGATGACCGCCGCGTGGAAGCGCGGGCACGACGCGGCGTCCTCGATGGCGAGGTGCAGGCCACCGACCGCGTCCGAGGCGCCCGTGAGACGCGCGGCCGGGACGTCGACCCGGCCGGCGCCGGCGATCACTGGCAGCCGGAACGGCGCGCCGTACGACGCCGAGAGTTCCCGGGCCACGCCCTTGTGACCAAGCAGGTCCGGCCGGTTGGGCGTGACGTCCACGACCAGACGGGTGTCCGCGAGTACCACGGCGTCGAGGAGCGGCGTGCCCGGCGCCGCGTCGGTGTCGAGCAACAAGATGCCGTCATGCTCTTGCCCGAGTCCGAGCTCGCGCGCGGAGCACAGCATCCCCTCGCTCACGACCCCGCGGATCGGACGAGGCTCGATGCGGAAACCTTGCGGCCCCGGCATTCGCGTGCCCAGCCGGGCAAACGGATAGCTGCGGCCGGCGGCGACATTCGGCGCCCCGCAGACGACCGTGAGGGGCGCCCCGGTCCCGTCATCCACCGTGGCGAGGCGGATCCTGGTGGCCTTGGGATCGGGATGCGGACCGACGTCGAGCACCCGGGCCACGACGAACGGCGCGAGCTCCGCATGCAGCGGCTCCACCGCGTCGACCGGCGCCCCGAGCATGGCGAGGCGGGCGGCGACATCGGCGGCGTCGAGGTCGCGGCGGAGGAACTCCTGGAGCCAGCGGAGGGAGATGTTCAAGCGCCGCCCGGCCTCCCCACCGCCTCGAGGAAGCGCATGTCGCCCCCGAGCAGCAGCCGGATATCGGGCACCCCGTATCTCAGCAACGCGATGCGATGCGGACCCATGCCGAACGCCCACCCGGTGAACTGCTCGGAGTCGAGCCCGCAGTTCTCCAGCACCGCGGGATGGACCATGCCGCACCCCAGGATCTCCATCCACCCGGTGCCCTTGCACGCCGCGCAGCCCGCGCCGTGGCATAGCTGGCACTCGACGTCCATTTCCGCCGAGGGTTCGGTGAACGGAAAGAACGACGGCCGGAACCGGGTCTTCGTGGACGGGGAGAAGAACCGGTGGGCGAAGTGGTCGAGCGTCGCCTTGAGATCGACGAACGAGATGCCCTCGTCCACCGCGAGCCCCTCGATCTGCGCAAAGGCCGGGAGGTGCGAGGCATCCATCGCATCGTTGCGGTAGACCATGCCTGGAATCACGACGCGCACCGGGGGCGGCGAGGCCAGCAGGGTGCGGATCTGAACCGGCGACGTGTGCGTCCGGAGCAACAGCTTGCCCGCCCGCTCGCCGGCGGCCGGCGGCGCGTCGACGTACAGCGTGTCGTGCATGTCCATCGCCGGGTGGTCGGCCGGAAAGTTGAGCGCGAGGAAGTTGTACCACTCGGTCTCGACTTCGGGACCGGTGGCCACGGCAAACCCGAGCTCGCGGAAAATGTCGACGATCTCGTCCATCACCTTGGTCACCGGATGCTCCGCGCCGACCCACCGGCGGCGGCCCGGCATGGTGAGGTCCGCGCCCATCGATTCGCGCTGTCGGGCCTCGGCTTCGAGCCCGATGGCGCGCTCGGCGAACGCGGCCTCGAACCGGAGCTTGAGCTGGTTCACCGCGGCGCCGTAGCGCTTCCGCTCCTCGACCGGCAGCGCGCCCAACGTCTTGAGCGCAGCCGTGAGCCGGCCGCTTTTCCGGCCCAGGATCGCGGTGCGCTCCGATTCCAGGGCGGCGGCGGTCAGGGTCGGGATCGAGTCGAGGCGCGGCAACAGCGCATCGAGATCGGGATAGCCGGTGGATGGCATGGTCAAATGAGTGGGTGCTCGGGATGACAACATCACAATGTGCTGGCCGAAAGCCGGGCTCCCTACGTCAACGGGGCCGCCCGCCGAGCGCGAACGGCCCCGTGCGGGCGGACAGCAACGAGCGCGGAATGTGCGCGCTTGGCGGCGCGCTACTGATTGTTCTTGGCCACCTCGGCCAGGCTGGCGAAGGCGTCCGCGTCGCGCACGGCGAGGTCGGCGAGCACCTTGCGGTTGATCTCCACGCCACCCTTTTTGAGGCCCGCCACGAGCCGGCTGTAACTCAGGCCGTGCAGGCGGGCGGCCGCGTTGATGCGGGTGATCCAGAGCGCGCGAAAATCGGACTTCTTCTTGCGCCGGTCGCGGTAGGCGTACCGCATGGCCCGCTCGGCCGTTTCCTTGGCCGCCTTGTACAGCTTGCTCCGGCCGCCGCGCGCGCCCTTCGCGGCCTCCATGATCTTCTTCTTCCGGGCGTGGTGGGCCACACCGTTCTTGACGCGAGGCATGGTCGCTCCTTAGGCCTGAAGCAGGCGGTTGACGCGCGGGAAGTCCGCGGAGCTCACGAGGTCGCCCTTCTTGAGCCGATTCTTCCGCTTGCGCGTCTTCTTGGTCAGGATGTGGGTGTGATTGGCATGCCAGCGCTTGAGCTTGCCGGTCCCCGTCCGCTTGAACCGCTTCATGGCCGCGCGCTTCGTCTTCTGCTTAGGCATGGTG
The DNA here is from genome assembly GCA_013812695.1 of Gemmatimonadales bacterium. Taxonomy (GTDB): domain Bacteria; phylum Gemmatimonadota; class Gemmatimonadetes; order Gemmatimonadales; family GWC2-71-9; genus CAVVWJ01. The sequence goes on from JACCSZ010000002.1 coordinate 6,886, forward strand.
CTCCCCTGGGTGGCGACGAAAAATGATTGTCCTACCTGGGCGCGAGGACCATCGTCATGTTGCGCCCCTCGAGCTTGGCGTCCATCTCGATCTTGCCGACGTCGGCCAGGCTCGCCGCCACGCGGTCGAGCACGGCGCGGCCGAGGTCGAGATGGGCGATCTGCCGGCCGCGGAACATCATCGTCACCTTCACCTTGTTCCCGTCGCCCAGGAACTCGCGCGCATGCCGGGTCTTGAAATCGAAGTCGTGATCGTCGATGCCCGGACGGTACTTCACTTCCTTGAGCTGAATGATGTGCTGCTTCTTCTTGGCCGCCCGTGCCGCCTTGGCCTCCTCGAACTTGAACTTGCCGTAGTCCATGATCTTCACCACGGGCGGGCGCGCGGTGGGCGCCACTTCCACCAGATCCAGCCCACGTTCCAACGCCGCGGCCAGCGCCTCCTCGATGGGCAGGACACCCAACTGCTCGCCGTCGCCCGTGATCACGCGTACCGGGCTGATGCGGATCATGCGATTGACACGGACTCGCTTTTCGCGTTCGTTCGTGGACAGTGGGCGCGCCTCCAGGTCGGACAAAGAAAACGGGCACCCTCTCGGAACTCCGGGTGCCCGCGATTGCCACGAGCCGCGGAGGCCGGACGGCCTGCCAGCGGCGGCGAAGTCGGGACCCCGGTGCGCTGCGGCCATGGCCGGCAGGCGGAGGGTGGGGGAGTCTCCTCCCCGCTTCTACGAGAGGGGCAAGCTAAGCGGGCATGGTCACTTGTGTCAATGGACGTGTGTGCGAGGTCACCCAGAGCGCCGTGAGGGCATGCCTGGAACTCCGCCGCCGTCCCCTCGCTCAGGATGACGTCCACCCACCTCCACCACATCCCGCAGCCCGACTCCCTTCCCCTCCGCCACCGCGACGCCGGAGGCGGTCGTCGGATCGTGCTCGAAGATCAGCCGCCACGCCCCGGCGACCGCATCGCGCAGCAGCGCGCGCTTGCTCTCGAGGGTCCGGAGCGGCTCCAGGTCGTACCCCATGATCCAGGGCAGCGGCAGGTGCGCCACGGTCGGGATCAGATCAGCGATGAACGCCGCCGTCTCGCCCCCGCTCTGGACCAGCACGGCCTGGTGAAACGGCACGTGGCCCGGGGTGAGCCGCACGGCGATCCCCGGCAGCACTTCGCCGTCCCCGTCGAGCAGGCGCCAGCGGTCCGCCGCGGCCACCGGCTCGAAATTGGGCGACAGGTAGCTCGCGCGGGTCCGCTCGTTCGCGTGGCGCGCGAACTCGAGTTCGCCCCTCTGGACGACGTAGGTGGCGTTGGGGAAGGTCGGCCGGACGTGGCGTCTCGGATCGGCCTCGAGCTCGGGGTCGAGCGTAGTATTGCCGCCGGCGTGATCGAAGTGGAGGTGGGTGTTGATCACCCAGCGTACGTCCCCCGGCAGAAAGCCGGCGGTGGCCAGCGCGTCCTCGAGCTGGGTCGCGCCTTCGAGCCCCGAGTTGTCGACGCCATAGATGTCGAGAAAGCGTTGATCCTGCTTGTTGCCGAGCGCGGTGTCGATGAGCACCAACCCGTCCGGGTGCTCCACCAGCAAGCACCGCATGGCGAGCGGGATCCGGTGCCGCGCGTCGGGCGCCGCACGAGTCTCCCACAGCGGGCGCGGGACCACGCCGAACATCGCGCCGCCGTCCAGCCGCTGCCGCCCGCCCTCGAGCGTGTGGCAGCGCAGCCCGCCGACCTGGAACGCCCGCGAGAGACTCATGCCGGACCTTCCGCGACGCTATCCGCGAGCGGGACCGTCGGGATCGCCGATCGTTTACGTCGACGGCCCCCGCGCGCGCGGCGGAGCGCGATCGCCGCGAGGTCCTGGAGCGTCGATGCCCCGTCCTCGCGCGCCAGGCGGAGCAGCCGCGCGAGCAGGTCGGCCGTCACCAGCGCGTCGCCCGCGGCGCGGTGGCGAGCCGAATTCCGGAAGCCGAAGAATTGGGTGAGATGGTCCAGCCCGCACGAGCGCACCCCCTTCACCAGCCGCCGCGCCAGCCGCACCGTACAGAGCTGCGGCCCGTCGAGCGCCAGGTCCCGGGCGCGCCGGACCTCCGCGCTCACGAACCCCCAGTCGAACCGTGCGTTGTGCGCCACGAACACCCGGCCGGCCAGCGCGCCGACGACCTGATCGGCCACCTCGGCGAACCTCGGGGCCTGCTCGACCATCGCGTTGGTGATGTTGGTGATCGCGCAGACGGCGGGCGGAATCGGCCGGCCCGGGTTGACCAGCGAGTCGAGCACGAGCTCCCGGCGGTCGCCGTGCACCACGACCACGGCGATCTCGGTGATCCGGTCGTGTCCGGACGCGCGCATGCCGGTGGTCTCGACGTCCACCACCGCAAACGCGCACTCGCCCAGCAGCGGCGAGCCCTGGGCTTCGGGCACGAGTCCCCACCGCCCGTCGCTCAGTTGCCGCACGCGGGGGTCGGCGCCGAGCAGGGCGATCGCGATCCGCTCGCACACCGATTCGGGCGCGCCCGGCAGCCCGAGCACCCGGTGACAGAGCGCCGCCGCCGGCCGGGGACCCTCACGTAGCGTCACCAGCACCCGATCGAGGAGCGTCCCCTCGGGGTGGGCCGACAAACCGATCACAGGGCGGCCCGCCGGAGCGGCAGCGACATGCAGCGCGGCCCGCCGCCGCCGCGCGCGAGCTCGGTGCCCTCGATCGTGATGACGGTGCGGTGCTTGGCGTCGGTCCAGTCGTCGAAGGCGAGGAAGTTGACGGCGGGCACGACCCGGAAGCCGGCGGCCTGCAGCTCGCACAGGGTCGCGTCGTTCCGGCGGTAGCTGACGATCGTCCCGGGGCGCACTGCGAGAAAGTTGCACGCCGAGCTCCACTGCTCACGCTCCTGGCTGGTGCGGTGCTGTCCGCCGGCGAACACCGGATGCATCGGGTGGCGCACCTCGCGCAACGCCTCGAAGAAGTCGGGCATCTCGCGCACGCCGGCCTGCCCATGCCGGCGGTGCAGCACGGGCAGGCGTTCGGGACCCACGAAGAAGGGCGGATAGATCACACAGAGGTCGCGATCGATCTGGGTAAAGATCATGTCGAGGTGAATCGCGGTCGGCGCCTTGGGCATGATCACCACGAGGACGTCGGTCACGACCCCCTGGGCAAAGACCGTGTCGCACAGCTCGTCCAGCGCCGCGGTCGAGGTTCGCTCGCTGAACCCCAGCACGAGCAGATCGGGGCGCAAGCAGTGGAGGTCTCCGCCCTCGAGGGTGTAATTGCTCCGCCGCTCCTCGGAGCCGTCGTACAGCAGCCCGTCGTTGGCGAGCTCGGGGTGGAAGGTGAACAGCGCCTTGATGAGCAGCTCCTCGGTCCAGCGCACGTCGTAGCGCATGGCCGCGACGACGGCGTGACCTCCGATCACCATCCCGATGTCGCGGGGGAAGAACAGATTGGGCAGCGGTGGAAAGGCGAACCCTTCCTCGTTGAGCGCCTGCGCAATCGGCCCGCTCTGCTCCCGGGTCCCCTCGATCAGCATCTCAACGATCTGCGCCGCGGGCAGCGTCCCCAGCCGCCGGCTCAGCTCGTCCGATGCGAGGACGTCCCTCGTCTTGGTGATCAGAAACTCGCGGGCCTCGGGCTGGGCCAGGATGTCGGCCAGCAGCTCGCGCACCTGCAGCACCGTGGCGAACCGCCGCAACACCGACACGAACTGCCGGTGCTCTCGCTGGGCGATCTCGAGCGCGATGATGTCGTCGTACAGATAATCTTCGCGGTTCCCCGGCGTGACCGCCTCGAGCTCGGGACCGGGCGTGTGAACGAGGACGGTCTGCAGTTGGGCAATTTCGGAGGTGACGTCGACGGGCATAGACGAAACTATCGGGGGCGGCGGGCGCGGGGCTAGGGCTTGAGGACGGAAAGACGGAAAGACGGAAAGACGGACAGCCGGGACGACGCAGACCGCGGGGCTGTCATCCCGAGCGCAGCGAGGGATGAGGTTGCGGGGCGAGTGACCCTCCACGCTCACACGCATGCGTCGGCCGATCCCTCACTGCGCTCGGGATGACAGGGCCTCGCGACGTTCCGTCATTCCGTCATTCCGTCATTCCGTCATTCCGTCGTTCCGTCGTTCCAACTTTCCGTCCTCCGTCACTCCCCACGAGCCCCCGCCCCCCGAATCACCCGCCCTGGCAGCGCCCCAGTGGCCTGGCCGTCGGCGATGACGGGGGTGCCGTTCACCAGCACCCAGCGCATCCCCTCCGAGAGCTGGTTGGGCTCGGCGAAGGTGGCGCGGTCGCGGACGCGCTCGGGATCGAACACCACCACGTCCGCCCACATCCCGACCTTGAGCACGCCGCGGTCCCCGAACCGCATGCGCTGCGCGGGGAGCGACGTGAACTTCCGGATCGCGTCCTCGAGCGTCAGTTGGCGCTCCTCGCGCACGTACTTCCGGAGGATCCGCGGGAACGTACCGTAGGCGCGAGGATGCGGATGCTCCCGGCCCAGCGGGCCATCGGGCGCGGTCCCCTGCGAGTCGTTGTTGATCGACACCCACGGCTGGCGCAGTGCGAGCGCCACGTCCGGCTCGGACATCCCGAACACCGCGACGGAGGTGAACGCATCGTCCTCGACCAGCACGTCGAACAGCGCCTCGATCGCGTCCGTCTTCCGGAGCGCGGCCACGTCGGCCAGCGTCTTCCCCATGTAGGACTCGAGCGCCGGATTCTGGACCACGCCGATCAGCACCGCCGTCGGCCCCGGAATCTCCTGCCATTCGTTGTCCCAGCCCGCGTCGGCCGACAGAATCTCGCGCCGAATCCGTCGGCGCGCCGCAGGGTCGCGGAGCCGCTCGAGCAACTTCGCCGTGCCGCCGTCGTGCGCCCAAGGCGGGATGAACGCGGACATCGAGTTGAACCATGCCGGGTACGCGTAAGTGTCGGCCGCGATGTCCACCCCCGCCTTCCGCGCCGAGTCGATCTTGGCGACGACCCGCGGCATCCGCCCCCAGCTCCGCTTGCCCGCGACCTTGAGGTGCCAGATCTCGACCGGGATCGCGGCGTCCCGTCCGATCCGGATCGCTTCGTCGAGCGCCGCGTCGATCTCGGCGCCCTCCGATCGCAGGTGCGTGGCGTAGGTGCCGCCGAGCCTCCCAGCCTCGGCCGCGAGCGCCACGAGCTCGTCGGTGTCCGCGTACGGCGCCGGCGGGTACTGCAGCGACGTCGAGAGGCCGACCGCCCCTTCGCGCATCGCCTCCCGGACCAGCGACTTCATCCGCTCGAGCTGATCCGGCGTCGGGGTTCGGTCTCCATCGCCCAGGACCATCCGGCGCACCTGCGTCGCCCCGACGTAGCTCGCGAAGTTGATGCCGATGCCCTGCCGCTCGAGCCGCGCGAAGTACCCGCCGAGCGTCCGCCAGTCGGGCGTCACCGCGTAATGGCGGTACCCCGCCCGGTCGGTCGCCACGATCGAATCGTTCAGCGGACCCGCCGAGCCACCCTCACCGGTGATCTCGGTGGTGATCCCCTGAAAGATCTTGGACGGCAGGCTCGGGTTGACGAGGATGCTCAGCTCCGACTGGCCCAGCATGTCGATGAAGCCGGGCGCCACGACCATCCCCGCCGCGTCGACCGTCCGCCGCGCCGCTGCCGAGTCGAGCGTACCGATCGCGGCGATGCGGCCCTTCCGGATCCCCACGTCCCCCGCGTACCATGGCGAGCCGGTCCCGTCGATGATCCGGCCGTTCCGGATCAGAAGGTCGTAGACGTCGGCCTGCGCCGGGAGGGCGGCGGGGATGATGGCCAGGAGAAGACAGAAGCCGATGAATCGCATGCAACCCGAGGATCGGATGGATGGGGTGGACGCCGTCATCCTGAGCGGCCGTGTCATCCTGAGCGGCCGTGTCATCCTGAGCGGAGCGAAGGATCGGATGAATGGCACGAGTGACGCTCGAGCCTCACTCCCATGCGTCGGGAGATCCTTCCCCCTCGCTGCGCTCGGGGTCAGGATGACGGTGTGCATCACTCGCGCGCGCCGCCGGAGCTCATCGATTCGCGAGTGCGTAGCTCAGGGTTTCGAGCTCGAGCGCGAGATTGACGGTCTTCACGACCACGTCGTCCGGCACCACGAGCTGGACCGGGGCGAAGTTGAGCACGGCCTTGACGCCGAGCTGTACGAGCCGGTCCGTCACCGGCTGCGCCGCGTCCGCCGGGGTGACCAGCACCGCCATGTCGATGGGCCGGCGGGCGAATTCGGCTTCGAGCGTGTCGATGTCGAGAATGGTCAGGCCATTCCACTGGCGGCCGATCTTGGCGGGGTCGCTGTCGAAGATGGCGACGATGTCGAAGCCGCGCTGCCGGAAGCCGCGGTACTGCACCAGGGCGCCCCCGATCTTTCCCGCGCCGATCATCCCGACCTGGTACCGTTGCTTGAGACCCAGGATCTCGCGCAGCCGACCGGCCAGCTCGGGCACCGGATAGCCGAGGCCGCGCTTGCCGAACGACCCGAAGAACGACAGGTCTTTGCGCACCTGCGCCGAGGTCGTGCTCCCGCGCGACGCGAGCGCGCCCGAGCTGACCGTCGCGATACCCTGCCCTTCGAACTCTTCGAGGAAGCGCAGGTAGAGCGACAGTCGGCGAACGGTGGATTCGGCGACCTTACGCATGTCCCGTGTTGTTGTGAAACATTTCACAAAAGCTATCGCGGGGTCCACCCCTCGTCAACGAGCGCGCGCAGCAGCGCCGCGAACCGCGACGGTGCGATCGTTTCCGGCCGCAGATCCGGCGCGATCCCGGCGGTTGCCAGTGCCGCGGCGACGCGCGCCGACTCCCAGCCGGTCAGCTCGCGCAGCCCGCGCGCCAGTTGCTTGCGCCGGAAGCCGAACAGGCCGACCACGAGGCGCCGAAAGCCCCACTGCTCCGCCGCCATCACCAGCGGCTCCGCCAGCGGGACCAGCCGGAGCACCGCCGAGTCCACCTTCGGCCGCGGACGGAACGCGCCTGCGGGGATGATGAACAGCCGCTCGGCCGCCGCGACGGACTGCACGCCCACGCTGAGCGCCCCGTAGGCCGGCTCGCCCGCCGCGGCCGTCACCCGATCGGCCACCTCCTTCTGTACCAGGAACACGATGCGCTCCGGCCGGGGCGGATCGAGCGCCTTGTCGAGCAGCGGCGACGTGATGTTGTACGGGATGTTTCCGGCCACGAGGAAGCGCGGCCCGGCGAGCGCCGGCCAATCGGCCTCGAGCGCGTCGGCCTCGATGATGGAGGCGTTCGGGAACCGGGCGCGGAGCGACGGCACCAGCTCGGGATCCTTCTCGATGGCCACCAGCCGCCCCGCCCGCTCCGCGAGCGCCGCGGTGAGCGCCCCGGGCCCCGGCCCGATCTCCAGCACCGTATCCGCCGGCCCCGCGCCGAGCGCGTCGGCGATCCGCGCGAGCAGGCGAGGATCGGTGAGAAAGTGTTGGCCCAGGCGCCGCTTGGCCCGGGGCATTCAGATCCGGAGAACGAGCAGCGTCCGGTCGTCGATCGGTTGCGACCCGAACCCTTCGGCCTCCGCCATCACCGCGGCGACGATCGCCTCGGGCCGCTCGGTGCGCCGCTCGCAGACCGTCGCCAGCAGCCGCTGTTCGCCGAACGGCTCGCCGGCCGCGTTCCGCGCGTCCACCAGACCGTCGGTCCAGAGGACCAGCAGGTCGTGGTCGATCGACCAGGGCACCTGGCGCCGCTGGATGCTGCCCGGCGTCGCCAGTCCCAACGGCGGCGCGGTGGCCTCGAGCCGCTCGGGATCGCCGAACCGCGGGACCCGGAACGCGTACGGATGACCGGCGTTGGCGTAAGAGAGCCGGCCGGCCAGCGGATCGAGCACGCCGTAGAACACGCTGAAGTACATGTCGGTCGTGGTGAGCTCGGTCGACAGGCTGTCGAGCAACGCGGCGAGCGTCTCGTCGGGCGTGACCGACGCCGCGGCGTGAATGCCGGCCGCCGACATCACGAGCGCCATCACCAGCGCCGCCGAGAAGCCGTGCGACGCCACGTCGCCGAGCATCACGCCCACTTGACCGCGGCCGAGCCGACTGAAGGTGTAGAAATCGCCGCCGACCGAGTCGGCGGGGTAGCATCGCGCGGCCACCTCCGCATCGCCCTGCAGAACCGCGGGCGACGGCAGCAGCTTGAGCTGCAGATCGTGCGCCAGCTCGAGCTCGTGGCGGAGCCGCTGCTGCCGCCGGTCGCGCTCGACCAGCCGCGAGTTCTCCACCGCGGCACCGATCTGGTTGGCCACGGCGGTCACGAGCTTGCGATCGCTCAGGGTGAAGCGGTCGCCGCCGAGCCGGTCGGTGAGGTTGATGACGCCCACGCAGCGGACCGGCGAGCCGGGCACGCCATAGCAGATCGGGACGCTCAGAAAGGCCTGTCCCCGGTAGCCGCGCGGCTCGCCGCAGTCGGTGGAGACCAGCTCGGGCGTCGACGGATCGAAGGCTACGACGCGGCGCTCCCGGTACACTCGCGCGGCCACCGAGCGCTCGTCGTCGACCCGGACCGGGCCGAGGCCATCGAGCTGGAAGCCGCGGGTGGCCACGGTCCGGAGCACGCCCGCCGAATCGTCGAAGACCATGATCGAGGCCCGCCGCGCGCCGACCACCGTGCTCACCTCGCGGGCGATCGTCTGCGTAGCTTCGTCGAGCTGCACCGTCTGGCCGAGGATCTCGCTGATGGCGTAGAGGAGATCGATCTCCTGGTACCGGCTGCTCAGCTCTTCCGCCAGGTACGCGCCCTGGCGCTCGGCGTCGAGCAAGGCGCCGACCAGCGGAATGATCCGGGCCGCGGCCGCGGCCAGCTCGCCCTCCGGCAGGCCAGCCATCTCGAGCCAGAACCCTTCGACGTCGCCCACGGGCTCGAGCCAGATGGTGCCGCCGTGGGCGGGGACGAGCCCTGCCTCGCGGGGGATGGCCGGCCCGCTGCCCGGATCGGGTCCCGCCGCGAGGCGGAGCGCGCGCCCGTCGAATCGCCACAGGCGTACCCGGCCCCCGACGAGCGCGCCGAGGCCGTCGACCACCAGGTCGATTCGCCCTACGGGCGGCGCAGTATCATGCAGATGGAGTTCCCTTGCTCGTTGAACTGGACGGCGTCGACGAGCTTCCGGATGAGATAGAGGCCGCGACCGTCGGCCTCGTCGAGACGCTCGCGTCCGACCGGCTCCGGCACGGCGTGCGGGTCGAAGCCGGGACCTTCGTCGGTCACCTCGAGCCTGATGACCTCGGGGCCGAGCTCGGCCCGGACGTGCACCCATTTGTCCCGGGCTTCGCGGTTCCCGCGCATGATGGCGTTGCTGAGCGCTTCGGAGAGCACGACCTGGAGCCGGAACCGGGTGCGCGTGGGCGCATCGTGGCCGGCGAGGCAATGGAGGGTGACGAGCTCGACCGCTTCCTCGATGCAGGCGACATCGCTCGGCAGACGAAGCGTCACGAGCACGCCGGCACCACTCTCGCGCGAGGCCGGCGAGCGGCGGACGCAGAGACGGAGCGGCGACGGCATCGCGACCGGCCCGTCTAGAAGCTCGCCAGGGCCTGTTCGGGCGTCTCGGCGATCTCGAAGAGCGTGTGGAGCTTGGTCAGCTCGAACAGCGAGCGGAGATCCTCGTTGAGCCCCGACAGCCGGAGTTCGCCGCCCGCCTCCCGAATCCGCTTGGAGATCGAGACCAGCGCGCCGAGGCCCGAGGAATCGATGTAGCCAGTGCGCGAGAAGTCGATCAGGATGCGGCGGTCTTCCGCGTCGAGCGCCCGCTGGACAAGCTCCTTGAGCTCCTGGCGGTTGCCCACGATGAGCTGCCCCTCGACCTGCACGACCGCCACTCCGCTCGCGTCCCGTGTCTGGTGGAAACCCATCGGCGATCTCCGTGATGTCGTCGTCATCCTGAGCGGAGCGAAGGAGCTGGCGAATGGTACGAGCGACGCTCGAGCTTCACTCGCATGCGTCGGAGGATCCTTCGCTTCGCTCAGGATGACGGCGTCACTCACACTGCAGCGCCACCATGGCGCTGACCTCGACAATATCGTCGACCGTGGCCCCGCGCGACAAGTCGGCCATGGGCCGGGCCAGGCCCTGCAGCATCGGGCCGATCGCGGCGGCGCCGCCGAGCCGCTGGACCAGCTTGTAGGCGATGTTGCCGGCGGCCAGATCCGGAAAGACGAGCACGTTGGCCCGTCCGGCAACCGCCGACCCCGGCGCCTTTCGTTCCGACACCTCCGGCTCGAGCGCGGCGTCCGCCTGCAGCTCTCCATCCGACACGATGTTCGGCGCCAGATCCTTGAACCGTGCCGCCGCGGCGCGCACGTGGGCGACGTGGGCGCTCTCGGCGCTGCCTTTGGTGCTGTACGAGAGGAAGGCGACCCGGGGCGAGTCGCCGACCAGCCGGATGCGGTCACGGGCCGCCGCGAGGGCGATCTGCGCGAGCTCCTCGGCGGTCGGCGCCGGCACGACGGCGCAGTCGGTGAACGTCAGCACGGTATCGTTCGGCAGTACCATGTAGAACGCGGAGCTGACGAGCTCCACGCCAGACGCGGTACCGATGGCCCAGAGCGCGGCGCGGATGGTGTCCCGCGTGGCACAGACGGCGCCGGCCACCGCCGCATCGGCCTCGCCGAGAGCCACCAGGGCGGCGCCGAAGTTCACCGGCACGGCGGCGAGGTCGAGCGCGTGCACGCCGTCTACCACCCGGTCGGGACGCCGATCCCGCAGGAACCGGGCGACCCGTGCCAGCCGCGGATCCTCGGCCGGCCGGCCCTCCGGGCCGCCGAGCACGATCACCTCGGCGATCCCGTCGCGCCGAAGCCGGCCGGCCGCCGCCTGCACCCGTGGGTCGTCGCCTTCACACAGCACGATCCGTTTCCGGCGCGCCGCCGCGCGCGAGAGCAGTGACTCCCGCACCGTCATTGCGGGTACCGTGCGGACAGCGCGTCGGCCACCGCGGGGTGCACGAGTCCATTCACGTCGCCCCCGAACCGCGCCACTTCGCGAACGAGGCTGGAGCTGAGATAGGTGAGATCGAGCGCGGGCACCAGAAAGACCGTCTCGAGCGCCGGGTGCAGCCGGCGGTTCATCAACGCCATCTGAAATTCATACTCGAAGTCGCTCACGGCGCGAAGTCCGCGCACCACCATCGACGCGCCGACCGATTCGGCGAATTCGGCCAGCAGACCCTCGAACGCCTCGAACGACACCCGCGGCTCGTCCCCGACCGTGGCGCGCAGCATTGCCAGCCGCTCCGCCACCGGAAACAATGGCTGTTTCGATGGGTTCACGGCGACGGCCACGACGACCCGGTCAGCCAGCGCCAGGCTCCGGCGGATGAGGTCCTCGTGGCCCTTCGTCGGAGGGTCGAACGAGCCCGGATAGATCGCGATGCGTGTCATCGGGCGTGGCAGAAGGTGAGGGCGGTGTCGCCGTAGCGCCGGGTGGTGTCGCCGTCCAGCACCTCATCGGCACGGTGCTCGACGGAAAGAATGCGCGCGAATGGGGTTCGGCGGAAGAGCGACACCAGGCGCCCCGCGTCGGCGCGACCGTACGGCGGATCGGCCAGCGCCAGGTCGAACGCCTCCCGCTGGAGCTGCTCGGCGAATCTGAGGGCGTCGCCGCGGCGGACGGTCGTCCGGTGCCCGACGGCGAGGGCGGCGATGTTGGCCTCGAGTGCCTGGAGCGACGGCGGGCTCAGCTCGACGAACGTGGCCGACTCGGCCCCCCGCGAGAGCGCCTCGAGGCCGAGCGCGCCGCTCCCGGCGTAGAGATCGAGCACGCGGGCGCCGGGGACGCTGTCGGCGAGGATGCTCATCCAGGCCTCGCGCACGCGGTCGGCGGTGGGCCGGACCCGAGCGTCCTTCGGGACGGTGAGCCTCCGGCCGCCGAATTCGCCCGCGACGATGCGCACGAGCCCTCCGGCGGTGCGCAGCCCGTCACTCTGAGCGGGGCAAAGGGAGCATGGGACCGGTCATGCCCCCTTCGCTCCGCTCAGGGTGACGGTGGGCGCGGCGGCTCACGCGGGCATATGGGGCGACAGCGCGCAGAGCCTCGCCTGCAGCGTCGAACGACCGTTCCATTCGTTCGACTCGAGCCGGAAGGCCGCATCCACCAGCCCGTCGCCGAGCCACGGCACCCGGTCCGCCCATTGAAAGCCGATGGCCGGCAGCCGCGTGCCGCCGTCGTTGAGCGTGCCCTTGAGATGGCCGTTCCCCACGCGCGAGACCCCGGCGAAGCGCGCGCCGCGCACCCCGAACACCGGACTCGCGTTTCCCGAGCCGCACGGCTCGAGGTGGCGGCACATCCGCTCGAGCTCGCGGGTGGCCTCGGGCAGTGCGATCTCGAGATCCACGCGCTGTTCCGGGCCGAGGTCGTCGGCGCCGAGCGTGTCACGGGCGATATCGCCGAAGCGCTCGCGGAACTCCTCCAGCCGGTCGCGCCGGATCGTGAGACCCGCGGCCATCTGGTGGCCGCCGTAGCGCTCGAGCAGATCGCCGCAGGACGTGAGCGCCGCGTGCAGGTCGAAGCGCGAGATGCTCCGTCCGGATCCCTTGCCCACGTCGCCGTCGAACGCGATGAGGAACGCCGGCCTCCCGTAACGCTCCACCACCCGAGAGGCGACGATGCCGACCACGCCCGGATGCCACCCGTCGCCCGCGAGCACGAAGCCGGCGTCGCGCTCGGGATCGGCCGCCTGTTCCACCTGGGCGATGGCCTCGTCGAGCATCCGGCGGTCGAGCGACTGGCGCTCGACGTTGAGCCCTTCGAGCCGCCGCGCCAGCGCCGTGGCTTCGTCCGGATCGTCGGTCAGCAGCAGCCGGAGCCCGTCGGCCGCGTCGCCGATCCGGCCGGCCGCGTTGAGCCGCGGGCCCAGGATGTACCCCATGTGCCCGGCGCGGAGCTCGCGGCCGCCAAGCCCCGCGGCCTCGATGAGCGCGCGGAGCCCCGGCCACCGGCTCTCGCGCATCAGCCGGAGGCCGTGGCGCACCAGGATGCGATTCTCACCGACGAGGGGTACGACATCGGCCACCGTGGCGAGCGCCACCAGATCGAGCAGGTAATACGGCAGGTTCGGCGGCAGGTCGAGCGCGGGCACGAGCGCCTGGACGAGCTTGAACGCGATCCCGGTGCCCGAGAGGGCGCGGGCGCCGGAGGTATCATCGGCCCGTTGCGGATCGACGATCGCGAGGGCGGGCGGGAGCTCGGGACCGGGCAGGTGGTGATCGGTGACGACCACGCCGATCCCCGCCGCGCGAGCCGCGCGCACCGTCTCGACCGCGGTGATGCCGCAGTCGCAGGTGATCACGAGCGAGGCGCCGAGCCGCCGCGCCGCCGCGAGTCCGGCGGGCCCGAAGTCGTAGCCGTCGCGGAGCCGGTGCGGCACGAAGCCGACCACGTCGGCGCCGGCGGCCCGGAGGGCGCGGGTGAGGAGCGCGGTGGCGCACTGCCCGTCGACATCGTAGTCGCCATGGACCAGGATGGTGCCGCCGGCCCGGACGGTCGCGACCACGGCCTCCACGGCGTCCGTCATGCCGGCAAGGGCCCAGGGATCGGAGAGGTCCGCGACCGACGGGCGGAGAAACGCGCGGGCGGCGGCTTCCCCGGCATGCCCACGCTGCACGAGCAGCGCGCCGAGCGCGCCGGGCAGCCCGAGCGCCGAGGCAAGCAGGTCGACCGCGGCCGGGTCGGGCCGCGGAACGACCACCCACCGAAGCACCGGGGCCGGGAAGACGCTCACCATTGGAGCCTACCCCCTCGGCGGACGATCACGCCGATCCTGCGCCGTCGGATGGGTACAGGATCGCGCCGCAGCCCTCGCACCCGTCGAGGATGGCACCGCTTCGGATCTGGCTCCGGCGATTGAGTGGGATGGAGGTATGGCAGGCGCCGCACGTGCCGCCGACCAGCGGGACGACCACGTCTTGCGCCCGGGAGCCGCGCAGCCGGTCGTAACGCGTCCGGAGCGACTTGTCGATCCGCTCCGCGGTGGTTTCGCGATCTCCCACAACCGTGGCGCGCTCGGCCTCGAGGCCGCGGCGCCGCTCGTCGAGCCTGGCCCGCTCGGGCACCTGCTCCTGATCGATGGCCGCGACCGTGGTCTCTTCCTCGGTCACTTTGGCCTCGAGCTCGGTGACCGCTTCCGCTTTTCGCACCCAGTCGGTCTCTTCCTTGGCCATCACGGACCGGGCCAGGTCCAGCTCGGCCATGAGGGTCGAGGCGTCCTTGGGATTCCGCACCGACTCGAGCCGCAGCACCCGCCGGTCCTGCAGCACGCGATAGCTCTCGACCTTGGCTTCCAGCTCGTCGCGCCGCCGCGCCCCGTCGGCCGCGGCTCGCCGCGCGGCCTCGAGGGCTTCACGCGCGCGCTGCATGGCCCGATCGAGCACCGCGAACTCGGCCTGCAGTTCCCTCAGCCGGCGGTCGACATCCGTCACCGCCGCATCCTTGGACTGCAGGTCGAGGAGCTTGACCAGATCAGCGTGCATCGCGATTCGCTCTCCGGTTATAGCGCTTCCATCGTTCGGTCGGTGAGCGCGCCCAGATCTCGCGTTCCAGCCGCTGCTGCTCGCCCACCAGTGTCTCGTATTCCTCCGCCGGAACGCCGGTGGCGATCCGCCTGACCAGTTGGTCGAGCTGGCGGCGCAGCGGCCGGATCTCGAGCGCCAGACAGCAGGCTACATAGGTTTGATCCGGATCAGTAGTGCCGTACTTACGCTCGAACGTGCTCAGCGCCGTCCAGGCCCGCTGTCCGATCGGTGACAAGCTGTCGAGGAAACTCGGCGATCCCGCGGCCTCGGGGTCCCGGATCAAGGCTTCGTACACCTCTTTGAAGGCCGGTGTTTCGATCCATTGGATCGGAACCTCGTCGACGGCCCGGCGCATCCATTCCGGATGCCTGACCAGGACCCGCATCAGCTCCCGCTCGTTCGGGTCCGCCTTCGGCGCTGCGATCGAAGGGGCGCGGACGGGCGGGTCGAAGCGCTCCGGCGCATGCATCCCCGGATTCGAGTTCCGGTCCAGCCGCTGGCTGCCCGGCACCGGCTCCCGCGCCGAAACCTGCTGCACGAGGGTCTCGCGGCTGACGCCGGTGCGCTGCGAGACCTCTTTCAGGTACAGATCGCGGGTGATGGGATCCGCCGCGGCGCGGATCGTGGGCAGCAGGCGGTCGAGCGCATCACGCTGGTGGTCCACGCCTTCGAACCATCCCTTCTGCTCCAGCAGCTGAATCTTCCGCTCGAGCAGATCGATCGCGTCTCCGACGATCGTGTCGAGCGCCCCCGCACCGCCCCGCCGCACGAGCGTGTCCGGATCCTCGCCGGCCGGCAGGGTGGCCACCCGCACGCGCACGCCGTGGCGGAGCAGCTCGTCACCCGCGCGAAAGGTGGCGCGGAGGCCGGCCTGATCGCTGTCGTAGAGCAGGACCGCGGCTGGAGCGAAGCGGCGGAGCAACGTCGCCTGGTCGGAGGTGAGGGCGGTGCCGAGGGGCGCCACCACGTGCTCGACCCCGGCCCAGACCAGGCGGAGCACGTCGAAGTAGCCCTCGACGAGAATGACCGACTCCGCCTTCCGGATGGCGTGCTTGGCCTGATGCAGGTTGTAAAGCTGGCGTCCCTTGTGGAAGATCGCGTTCTCGGGCGAGTTGAGATACTTGGGCTCGCCGGGACCGAGCAGGCGTCCGCCGAAGCCCGCGACCCGGCCGCGCAGATCGTGAATCGGGAAGAGCAGCCGCGCGCGGAAGCGCGGTACGACAGCACCATCGTCCCGCACCGCCGCGAGTCCCGCCTCGACCAGGACCTTCGGCTCCAGGGCGAGCTCGGCCATCGCCGACAGAAACGCCTTGCCGGGCGGGGCGAAGCCCAAGCCGTGGAGCGCGGCGGTGTCGATGGGTACCTCGCGCTCCTCCAGGTACGCGCGCGCGCCTTTCGCGTCGGATGAGTCGAGCAACTGTCGGGTGAACCAGTCCTGTGCCACGGCTACCGCGCCGAACAGCGGCTCGAGCGGGTCCGGTCCCGCGCGCGCCGCCCGCTCGGGAATCACGATCCCGACCCGGCGGGCGGTTTCGCGCACCGCCGTCGGGTAATCGAGACCCAGCCGCTTCATCAGCCAGGTGAACACGTCGCCACTCTCGTGGCAGACGAAGCAGTAGTAGCGGCCCTTCTTGGGGATGACGGCGAAGTTGCGGTTGGTGCCGCCGTGGAACGGGCACGG
>JACCSZ010000013.1 GCA_013812695.1 Gemmatimonadales bacterium
GCAGCACCACGGTGAGCGAGTGCTGGTCCAGGAGGTCGGCCGCGACGACCTCGATCCGGTCGAGCAGGTGCTCGATCCGCTCGTAGCTGTGATGGCTGGTCCGGCGGACCACACCCACGACCTCGTATCCCTTGGCCAGCAGCAGCTCGGCGAGGTACGATCCGTCCTGCCCGGTGACTCCGGTGATGAGCGCCTTAGGCATCGATACCCGGCCTTGGAGGTTGTGTCATCGACTTTGGCCCGCTAGGTTTGCGGGCTCTTCCGGCGAACGCCTGGAGCTCCTGGATCGACGACTCAGCGAAGGATGGGGCATATGGCACGGGTGTGTACCGTGTGCGGCAAGGGGCCGGTCACCGGCAACAACGTCAGCCACGCCAACAATCGAACCAAGCGCCGCTGGTATCCGAATCTGCAGACGGTGCGGGTGCTGGTCGAGGGTGCCCCGAAGCGGGTACGCGTGTGCACGCAGTGCCTTAAGGGTAACCGGATCAGGAAGGCGCCGAGGGCGGTGGCCGCGGCGGTCTGAGATCGCGGCGGCAGCGGTAGCGCTCAAGAAAAAGGGGACCTCAGGGTCCCCTTTCGTATGGCCGTGCACCGGAGCGCGGGTCACTCGGAGAGCAGCTCGATGCGGGCGATGTCGGCCCCATCGCCTTTGCGATGACCCAGCTTGAGGATCCGCGTGTAGCCCCCGGGCCGCGCGGCGAAACGGGGGCCGATGTCGCTGAACAGGCGGGAGAGGATCTCGCGGTCTTTGATTTTCCGCTGGACCAGCCGGCGCGCGTGCAGATCGCCGCGGCGTGCCAGCGTGATCAGCTTCTCGGCGAACGGGCGCAACTCCTTGGCCTTGGCCTCGGTGGTGACCACCCGGCCGTGCTCGAACAGGCTGGTGGCCATGTTGTTGAGCAGCGCGCGCCGGTGAGTGGACGTGCGGGAAAGCTGCCGGCCCTTGGCGCGGTGCCGCATTACAGCGCGTCCCCGCCGCCCGCCACCGGCGGATGCGCCATCGGGGGCACACCCGGCCGAAGCACGCGCAGCTCGCCGTCGGACTCCTCGAACGCCATCCCGAAGTTGAGCCCCTCGCGCCCGAGCAGCTCGGCGATTTCGCCCAGCGCCTTCTCGCCGACGTTCTTGACCTTGAGCAGATCGTCCTCGCTGAACTCGACCAGATCCTTGAGGGTCCTGATGTTCGAGTTCTTGAGCGAATTGAGCGACCGGACCGACAGCCCGAAATCGTCGATCGGACGGGCGAGGCGCGGGCGCAGCCCGGCGCCGTTGCCGGCATTGGCGCCGGCGCCCGCATCACGCATGGTGGGCACCTTGCCGAAATCCACGAAGTACTGAAAGTGGACCTGAGCCAGGGCCGCCGCGTAGGCGATGGCGTCCTCGGGCGTGATGGTGCCGTTGGTCTCGACCTGGACCGTGAGCCGGTCGTAGTCGGTGCGCTGGCCGACGCGGGTTTCGGCCACCGCGAAGTTGGCCCGGCGCACCGGATTGTAGATGGCGTCGATCCGAACCAGGTCGACCGGGAGCGACCGGTCGGCCGGGTGCATCTCGGCCTCGACGTAGCCCCGGCCCTTGTTCACGTACAGCTCCATCGAGACGTCGCGCTCGTCCTGGAGGGTGAACAGCAGGTGGTCGGCATTCTTGACCGTGACCGAGCCATGCTCCTGAATGTCGCGGGCATAGACGGGGCCCGCGCCTTCGCGCCGGATGTGCAGCACGGCCTCGTCGACGTCCTCGGCGAGCACCAGGGTGAGCGCCTTCAGGCGCTGCACGATCTGGTGGACGTCCTCGAGCACCCCCAGCACGGTCTGGTGCTCGTGCACTACGCCGTCCAGGCGGAAGCCCCACACCGCGCTCCCGCGAAGCGACGAGAGCAGCAGCCGGCGGAGCGAGTTGCCGAGCGTGTAGCCGAAGCCGCGCTCGAGCGGCTGCAGGCGGAATTCGGCGGCATTGGGATTGTCGTCCCGCTTCGTCATCTCGACGAGGTGCGGGCGAACCAGTCCGGTCAGATCAATGGTCATGGTCACTTGGAGTAGAGCTCGACGATGAGCTGTTCCTGGGCGTTGATCGGGATGGCCTCGCGGGTGGGGCGCTCGGTCATCCGGCCGGCCGCCTTGTCGGTGTCGATCAAGAGCCACGCCACCGGTTGCCCGCGCGTCGCGGCTTCCTGCGCCAGCCTGACCGCCACGAGCTCGCGGCTGGCCGGCGCCACGCGGACTTCTTCGCCGGGGGCGACGCGGTAGGCGGGGATATCGACCCGGTGGCCGTTCACATCGATGTGGCCGTGCCCGATGAGCTGGCGCGCCGCCTTCCGGCTCGACGCGAATCCCATTCGGTGCACGATGTTGTCCAGCCGGCTCTCGAGCGCGATGAGCAGATTGGTGCCCTTCACGCCGGGCTCCCGGGTGACGTCCTCGAACGTATTCCGGAACTGGCGCTCGGTCAGGCCGTAGATGCGCTTGACCTTCTGCTTCTCACGCATCTGCTTGGCATATTCGGACGTTTTCCTGGGCCGCCCGCCGCTCTGGCCGTGCTGGCCCGGCGGATAGGCGCGGCGCTCCACCGGACACTTCTCGGTCAGGCACTTGGGGCCCTTCAGAAACAGCTTGGTCTGCTCGCGCCGGCACAGCCGGCAGCTGGGTCCAACGTATCGGCTCATGCTTACACCCGCCGCTTCTTCGGCGGACGGCAGCCGTTGTGCGGAATTGGAGTGACGTCGCGAATCGAGACCACGCGGAGCCCAACTGATGCCAGCGCCTGAATGGCGGATTCGCGTCCGCTGCCAGGGCCCTGGACCCGCACGTGCACCCGGCGCAGACCGAGGTTCATGGCTTCGCGCCCGCAATTTTCCGCGGCCACTGTGGCCGCGAACGGGGTGGACTTCTTGGAGCCCTTGAAGCCGGCCTTGCCCGCCGAGCCCCACGCCAGCGTGTTGCCGCGCAGGTCGGTAATAGTGATCAGCAGATTGTTGAAGGTGGCCGAGATGTGGGCGATGCCCTCGGACTCGACGACCTTCTTTGATTTCTTGACGCTGGGCGCCTTCGCTGCTGGAGCGGGAGCAGTCATTTACTTCTTCGTCACTTTCTTCTTGCCGGCAATGGCACGCCGTGGACCCTTCTTGGTCCGCGCATTGGTATGAGTCCGCTGGCCGCGAACCGGAAGGCCCCGGCGATGGCGAATGCCGCGATAGCTTCCGATATCCATCAGGCGCTTGATGTTCATCGCCACTTCGGTGCGGAGCGCACCCTCGACCTTGACCGAGCGCTCGATCATCTGGCGTAGGCGGGCCACCTCGGTATCCGAGAGGTCACGAACCCGGGTATCGGGGCTCACGCCGGTTTCGCCGAGGATGCGGCTGCTGGTGGGCCGGCCGATGCCGAAGATATAGGTGAGCGCGATCTCCACCCGCTTCTCGCGTGGGAGGTCCACGCCTGCGATGCGTGCCATGATCAGCCTTGCCGCTGTTTGTGCTTGGGATTGCGCTTGCAGATGATGCGGACGACGCCCTGTCGCTTGATGACCTTACAGTGCTCGCAAATCGGCTTCACGCTGGAACGAACCTTCACTCGTCTCTCCTGGGCCGGGTTTCGGGAGTAGCTAACCAATATAGAGGGGCCCGAAACCGGACGCAAGTGAAAGCACGGTCCGGTGATGGGGCGTTCCTGCCCACTGCCCTCCCAGGCTCAGGGGAACGTTATCGACTGCTCGCTGGAGCAGGTGGAAACCCCTGCCTGGCACGCCTTATAGACGTAGGCGGCCGCCCCCTGAAATCTCCGAAGCAACCGCCTCCCTCATCCAGCAGGCACCCGAAGCGCTCGTCTTCACCGCCGGAGACAACGCGTATCCCGATGGAACAGCCGACGACTATGCCTGCTTCCATGCCAGCTGGGGTGCGTTCAAG
>JACCSZ010000020.1 GCA_013812695.1 Gemmatimonadales bacterium
AAGCCATGAGCCGGGGATCGTCGTCCGTCACGACGATACGCCACGGGCGTGTCGGTTGATGGGCCATGCTAGGTCTTCGGTCCGGCAGAGACGGCCGGAAGTCACAGGGTTTGAAGTGAGGGTTCAATCTACTCCCTGGGGGGCCCGGAAGGCAGGCGGTACGGGAGTTTCGGTCCTCGCGACGCAACGAGAAGCACATCGAGCGGCTCGTGATCGCCCTCAGCGGCTGTGGGTGTCGGGTCGCTGGGCTGGGGCTACACGCCTACTGTCTTCGCCCGCGCGGCTGCGGGACCTTGGGAACACCGGTTCAATCGCGGTAACGGGCAGTTTTGTCAAGCCAACGATACGGCGGCTCGAATGTCCCAGCCCTCGCGCTCCATACGCCCCCGAATCATCAGCGCGGCACTCCTCGCGCTCGTCACCATCACCTGCACGGAGCGCACCCCCGTCGGCACTTCCGTCGCGGCAGACTCAGACTCGCCTTCCCCCAATCTGACCAGTCTGCCGGCCGCGAGCCTCGCGTGCGATGCCGACAATGGAGGAATCAGCCTGCCGACCGGCTTCTGCGCGATCGTCGTGGCTGACCAGGTGGGCCTTGCCCGTCACATCGCGGCGCGGCCCAACGGCGACATCTACGTCGCACTTAGGAAAGCGCCGGACGGTTCGGACAAGGGTGGAATCCTGGCCCTGCGTGACACGGACGGAAATGGCAAGGCGGACCGCAAGGAGCGGTTCGGGACCCTGGCCGGAACCGGCATTGCCTGGTACCAGAGCGCCCTCTACTTCGCCGCCGATGATCGGGTATTCCGATACACGATCTCCGGCACCAGCCTCATTCCCCCATCGGCACCCGTGACCATCGTGTCCGGGCTTCCCGCCACAATCGAGCACAAGGCGAAAAACATCACCTTCAGCTCGTCCCACATGTACGTCAACATCGCCTCGGGCTCCAACTCCTGTCAGGTGCAGAACCGAACCCTGGAGTCGCCGGGCAAGGATCCGTGTCCCGAGCTCCCGACGCAGGCGGGGGTCTGGCGCTTCGATCCGAGCCGCACGGGGCAGAGCCAGTCAGACGGGCTCCGATTCGCGACCGGCCTTCGTGACATGCTTGCGCTCGCGGTCAAGCCAGGCACGGGAATCCTGTACGGGGTGCAGCACGATCGAGATCTGCTCGGGAAGAACTGGCCTAAGGCCTTCACCATGGCCGACGACGCCAAGATCCCATCCGAGGAGCTCGTCCGAATCAGACAGGGGGACGACTACGGGTGGCCCTACTGCCATCACGACCGCTTGCAGGGCAAGAAGGTGCTCGGACCCGAGTACGGCGGAGACGGCAAGGTGCTCGGCCGCTGCTCGACGAAGAAGCTGCCGCTCATGACATTCCCGGCCCATTGGGGGCCGATGTCGATGGTCTTCTACACCAAGCAACAGTTTCCGGCGAAGTATGTCGGAGGCGCCTTCGTGGCATTCCACGGCGACAATTTCACCGGCACCCGACCCCGGACTGACAACCCGGGCTATCACGTGGTCTTCGTTCCCTTCGTGAACGGAGCTCCGACCGGCGATTACGAGGTCTTTGCCAGCGGCTTCGTCGGCTCGGGTACCGCAACGCCCACCGGGGCATCACATCGGGCGACGGGGCTAGCGCAGGGACCGGACGGGTCACTCTACATCACGGACGACAAGGGTGGCCGGATCTGGCGCGTGATCTATCGGGGTCCGTGAGGGGTGGTCGGCTGGCCACTTGGCGCTTGGCGGCTGGAAGAGCCCGCGGACGATCCTGACCTGCTATCAACCAGCGGACCCGGTGTCGATGCTGGAGGCACTGGCGGCGCGACGTCGGCTCCAAGCCCGAGCACGAAACGGACAGCATCGAAGGCAGGACCACAACAATGACGACCCCGTGAGCGGAAATACTCACGGGGTCGAGAGCTACCAGAATGGGCCTGGGAGGAGTTGAACCTCCGACCTCACGCTTATCAGGCGTGCGCTCTAACCACCTGAGCTACAGGCCCTTAACGGGGACGGGAGGATAGCCGACCGCACGGGCCCGTGCAAGGCCGGGGCGCGAGCGGCAAGCCTCAACGCAGCTCCTCCTCCTCGTCCGGATCCTCGAGCTCTTCCAGCTCGTCGTCCTCGAGATCATCCTCGTCATCCAGGTCATCCTCTTCGTCCGAGACGTCGTCGTCGTCGTCCTCGTCGTCGTCGAAGGTGAACCCGTCGTCTTCGAACTCGTCCTCGTCCTCGTCGAACTTGCGACGCAGCTCGACGAGCGCCACGGACGTCTCCCAGGCCAGCATGAGGTCCTCCGCCATCAGAGAGAAGATGCTACGACGCGTCCGCCACGCGGGCGGCCCGCGCGGCTTTCTTGCGCTCGTTCGCCGTCAGAACCCGCTTCCGGAGCCGGATGTTCTTGGGCGTGACCTCGATGAGCTCGTCCTCCTCGATGTATTCGAGGGCGTACTCGAGGGTGATCTGGCGGGCGGGCTCCAGGGTGATGTTGTCGTCCGATGCCGTCGTCCGCATGTTGGTGAGTTTCTTTTCCTTGGTCACGTTCACGTCCATGTCGCCGGGGCGCGAGCTCTCGCCGGCGATCATCCCCTCGTACACGTGGTCACCCGGGGTGACGAACATCTGCGCCCGTTCCTGCAGGTTGCCGAGCGCGAACGCGACGACCAAGCCCTCCCGGTCCGCCACCATCACCCCGCGCTTCCGTCCTGCCAGGGGACCTGCCCACGGACCGTAGTCGAGGAAGCGGTGGTGCATGATCCCGGTGCCGCGGGTGTCGGTCAGGAACTCGGACCGGTAGCCGAAGAGCCCGCGGGCCGGGATGCGGAAGGTGAGCCGCACCACGCCCTGGCCCGGGTTCCGCATCTCGGTCAGCTCGCTCCGCCGGGGCCCCAGCTTTTCCATGACGACGCCCATGTACTCCTCCGGCACATCGATGGTCAGCTCCTCGTATGGCTCCAGCCGCTCGCCGCCGGGCCCCAGCCGCGTGATGACCCTCGGCCGCGACACCTGGAACTCGAAGCCCTCGCGCCGCATCGTCTCCATGAGGATGCCGAGGTGCAGCTCGCCGCGGCCCGCCACGGCGTGCGTGTCGGGGGTGTCGGTCTCCTCGACCCGGAGCGCGACGTTGCGCTCGAGTTCCCGGTACAGCCGGTCCTTGAGCTGGCGGCTGGTGACGTACTTCCCTTCCCGGCCCGCGAACGGCGCGTTGTTCACGATGAAGTCGACCGAAATCGTGGGCTCCTCGACCGCGATCCCGGCCACCCGCTCGGGCGCGTCCACCGCGGTGAAGGTCTTCCCGATTTCGATCGTCTCGAAGCCCGACAGCGCCACGATGTCGCCCGCGCCGGCCACGTCCACTTCGACGCGGGTGAGCCCGTCGAACGTATACAGCCTGGTGACGCGGTTCCGCTCGAACGCTTCGTCGGCCACCGGCCCCGGCTCGCCGAGCGGCAGAAGGACCACTTCATCGCCCACCCGCACCCGGCCCCGCTCGATCCGCCCGATGGCGATGCGGCCCAGGAAGCTCGAAAAGTCGAGGGTCGAGACCAGCATCTGGAACGGTCCCTCCGGATCGCCGGACGGGGCGGGCACGTGTTCGAGGATCGACTGGAAGAGCGGCTGGAGATCGACACCCGGCTGGCCCAGCTCGGTCGTCGCCGTCCCCGCCCGGCTCGACGTATAGAGGAACGGCGCGTCGAGCTGCTCCGGGGTGGCCTCGAGATCGATGAACAGGCCGAGCACCTCGTCGTGCACGCGAAGCGGTTCCGCATCGGCGCGGTCGATCTTGTTGATGGCGACGATGGGCAGGAGCCCGAGCGCCAGCGCCTTCCGGGTGACGAACCGGGTCTGCGGCATGGGGCCTTCGGCGGCGTCCACGAGGATCAGCACGCCGTCAACCATGCGGAGAATCCGCTCGACCTCACCTCCGAAATCCGCGTGACCGGGCGTGTCCACGATGTTGATCTTGACGCCCTGCCAGCGGACGGCCGTGTTCTTGGCCAGAATGGTGATGCCCCGCTCGCGCTCGAGCGGGTTCGAGTCCATGACCCGTTCCTCGACCTGCTGGTTGGCGCGGAACGCCCCAGCCTGGCGCAGCATCTGATCCACGAGCGTGGTCTTGCCGTGGTCGACGTGTGCGATGATGGCGAGGTTACGGATCAAGCGGCACTTCCTTCGCGCTGACGTTCGAGGCCCGGGCCCGGGCCTCCGCGGCGCATATATAGACTAGGCTGGGCGGGGCCGCAAGAACCGGGGGCGGGGGATCACGGCGCGTGTCCGTGGTGCGCGTGTCCATGGTGCGCGTGCGCCGCATCGGAGCGGTGGGCCATCGTCCGGACCTCCTCGCATTCGTCGGCCACCTCCAGCTGGATCGTGACGTGGCTGATACCCAATGTCGCCAGCTCGGCGCGGACGGCTTCCAGCACACCCGGATGGGAGGCCAGGTCCGGTACCACGACGTGGCCGCTCAGCGCCACGACCCCGCTGACCACGGTCCAGACGTGGAGATCGTGCACCGCCGCCACGCCCGACACGTCCATGATCCGGCGGTACACGTCGGCCAGCGCGACGTGGCCCGGCACGGCGTCGAGCAGGATGTCGGTGCTCTCGCGGAGCAGCCGCCAGGCGCCGGCCAGGATGAGGAGCGAGAGGGCGATCGACGCGATTGCGTCGGCGGGCGTCCAGCCGCTGAGCCAGATGATCGCGGCGGCGCCCAGGGCCCCCGCCGAGCCCAGGGCATCGCCCAGGACGTGAAGGTACGCCCCGCGGGCGTTGAGGCTTCCGCCCCGGGAGCCGTGCAGCAGCGCCAGACTCCCCAGGTTTACGACGAGCCCGGCCGCCGCCACCGCCAGGAACAGCCCGGTCCGGATCGGCTCGGGCTCCTGGAGCCGCTGGACCGCCTCGACGACCACCCATCCCGCGATCCCGAACAGCGCCGCGCCGTTCACGAGCGCGGCCAGGATCTCCCAGCGCAGATAGCCATAGGTCTTGGTGTCGTCGGCCGGTCGCCGCGCGATCCACGCGGTCAGCAGGCTGAGGGAGAGCGCCCCGACATCCGTGAGCATGTGGCCGGCGTCGGCGAGCAGCGC
Source organism: Gemmatimonadales bacterium (assembly GCA_013812695.1). Taxonomy (GTDB): domain Bacteria; phylum Gemmatimonadota; class Gemmatimonadetes; order Gemmatimonadales; family GWC2-71-9; genus CAVVWJ01. The sequence goes on from JACCSZ010000020.1 coordinate 5,100, forward strand.
CAGCGAGCCGCTGAGCCATCCGCCCACCACCTCGAGCACCATGAAGGCGCCGGTGAGTCCGAGCACCCACCAGAGCCGCGCGACGGGAGTCGCCGGACCGCGGGTCAGGTGGGTGCAGTCGGCGCGGGTTGCGGGGGAAGGCATGCGGGAAATTTAATGATGGAGGAGGAGTGTCGGGACCAGATCCATTCCACGGCCGCTCGCAGGGGCGTTCCCCGCAGGCTTGGACTCAACGTCCCGAGACCATTACAACCTTCGCCGTCTCACGACTCAGGTTCTGCCACCTCCGGGGCACCCTTGCACGGATCGTGACCGCATCTCCGCACTCCAGTATGTACTCCTGCTCGCGACCGCCCTCACCTCCCCCGGGCTCCGCGAGCGTGAGCACCACCGTTCCCTCGAGGACCAGCGCGAACTCCTCGCGCTCCGACGAGTAGGGGCGCGTACCACTCTTCCCACCCGGCGACAACGTCAACAAGACCGATTCCAGGCGCCCGCCCGGGCCGGCGGCGCCCAACGACTCGATTCGCGCCTTCGACCATTCGCTGGTGACCGTCATGCGGGCATCGGCCCGAACGACCGCCGAAAGCGCCGGTCGCTCGGCCGCGTCGAAGATCTGTCCCATGGTTACCCCGAGCGCCGCCGCGATGCGCTCCATCGAAGCGATGGATGGCGACGCCTGGCCGTTCTCAACCTGCGAGAGGAAACTGGCCGAGAAGCCGGTCCGCTCCGCCAACGAGCGCAGGGAGAGCTGCGCGACTCCCCGCAGGCGGCGGACGGTCTCTCCCAAGTTCGTTTCGCTCATCGTCGGGTCATGAGGCGGGCTCGGCGTTGTTAAGTGATACTGAACACAACGTGAGTAGCTGGCGGCCGGTAGTTTCTGGCCACGAATGCCCAGCGAACGTCGGAATCGCAACCGCCGCCCTTTTTAGAGAGCACTCAGAGTCATGGACAAGCCCACCCGCTCTCTAGATCGCCAGCGCCCCGCCACTGCGGCCGGGAACGACTCCGATGAGCCTACCCTGCCGGGAGGGCTAGCCGGGAACGGGCTTCAGGCCATCCTGACACTGTTGGGTAAGGCGGTGCGCCATCCCGACCGTGCGCTGTTGCGACTGCTGCTTCGCGGACGGCTCGCGCGGACGAGCTTATCGGAGGAACGCGCCCGACTCCTCCGCTGGGTTTCGGCACAATTCGGCGTCGACGCCCAGGCCCTCCATGCCGAATACGTGACGTCCGGCTTCCGCCGAGAGTTCGCCGCTCGACGGCGGGAGTTGTGGGAATACACTGGCCCACAGCGGCTGGGGACATCCGACCCGCTGAGCCACGAGGCCCTGTACCTCGTGGTGCGGGCGGCGAGGCCACGGGTGGTCATCGAGACGGGGGTGCTGTACGGCGCGGCGAGCGCCCACATACTCGCCGCACTCGCTCGGAACGGCGAGGGCGAGCTTTTCAGCATCGACCTCCCGCATCAGCCCGAAGAGCTGCCCCACGACTTCTTGGTTCCTCACGAGTTGCGCGAGCGCTGGACGCTGATCGTGGGCGACAGCCGGCGTGAGCTCCCGACGCTCGTTGACCGGCTCGGTGCGATCGACATGTTTCACCACGATAGTCTGCATACCTTCGAGCATATGACGTGGGAGTTTGAGACCGTGTTCCCCCGTCTCAATCCGGATGGCGTCCTGTCGTCCCACGACGTGCGAATCGCCCACAGCGTACGCGAAATCTTTCGCCGCAACGCGTTCCAAGTATTCTGTGAACGCCAGGGATTGCGGTGGAGCACGTATCACAACAGCGGGTTGGCGGCGCTCGCCGACGCTCCAGTGGCGACACCGGAGGGTGGCTCTTGAAGCCCGCCGCCAGATCGCTGAGCGAAGGGGGCATGCGGCTGGTCCTGTCCCCTTCGCCGCGCTCAGGTTGTCGGGAAGGTCGGTTCGAAGTCTCCGCCTGATCCACCCGCCCGCCGTACCCGCACCGCCTCCGCATGCCCGTACAGCCCCTCCGCCTCCGCCAGCGCGATGATGGCATCGGCATCATCCGCCAGCCGCGCCTGCGTGTACCGGATGACGCTGGTCCGCTTGACGAAATCGTACACGCCGAGCGGGGAGGCGAACCGCGCCGTCCCGCTGGTCGGCAATACGTGGCTCGGCCCGGCGATGTAGTCGCCTACGGGCTCCGGCGTGTCATCGCCCAGGAAGATGGCGCCCGCGTGGCGGATTCCGGTGGCTACCCGCTCGGCGCCTTCGGTGACGATCTGGACGTGCTCCGGGGCTCGGCGGTTCGCCACCTCGATCGCCTCGCGAATGGACGGCACGACCACGATCAGCCCGTTCCGCTCGAGCGCCGCCCGTGCGATGGCCGCCCGGGGCGCCCGGGCCAGCGCTTCTTCGAGCGCGGCCGGCAGCGCCTCGGCGAGTGCCTGGTCGGTCGTGACGCACCAGCTCACCGCGTCCTCGTCGTGCTCCGCCTGCGCAATCAGGTCGGCGGCGACCCTGGCCGGCCGGGCCGTCGCGTCGGCGAGAATGAGCACCTCCGTCGGCCCCGCGATCATGTCGATCCCCACCTGCCCGACCACCTGCCGCTTGGCCTCGGCGACCCACCGGTTTCCCGGCCCGACGATCTTGTCCACCCGCGGTACGGTCGCGGTGCCGTAGGCGAGCGCAGCCACCGCCTGCGCCCCCCCGATCCGGAAGATCCGAGTGACGCCGGAGAGCGCGCACGCCGCAAGGACGGGATCGGTGACCCCCTGCGGAGGCACGACGGCCACGATCTCCTGCACGCCGGCCACGAGCGCGGGAACCGCGTTCATCACCACGGACGACGGGTACGACGCCTTGCCGCCCGGCACGTAGAGGCCGACCCGGTCGAGCGGCGCCACCTTCATGCCGACCACGCTGCCGTCGGCCTCGGTCAGGTGAAAGCCCGGATCGCGCTGGTGCTCGTGGTAGACCCGGACGCGATCCACCGCGCGGCCGAGCGCGGTCCGGAGCGCGGGGGTGATGCGCGCGAGGGCCCCCTGCCAGGTCGCCGCGTCGAGTTCCCACTCGCTCGGGGCCAGCTCCACGCTGTCGAACCTGCGTGTATACTCGCGCACCGCGTCGTCGCCGCGCGCGAGCACGTCAGCGAGAATGCGGCGCACCATCTCGCGGGTGTCGGGGTCGCTGCCCGACCGACGCGGGAGAAACGGGTCGAGCGCCTCGAAGGGCGGGACGGTCAGGAGGCGCATCAGCGCGAGCCCTCGCGGTAAGACCTTCGAGGTACTACACTTATAGCGTATGGAATCGGCAGCGTCGCCCTCGATTGGTCTCGGACTGGCCTCGGTTGTCGTCCTGGTCCTCGCAAACGCCTTCTTCGTGGCGGCCGAGTTTGCCCTGGTCGGCGCCCGGCGCACCCGGCTCGACGAGCTGGCCCGTGGCGGGGATGGCAAAGCTAGGCTGGCCCGCCGCGCGGTACAATCGCTCGACCGCTACATCTCCGCGACCCAGCTCGGCATCACGCTCGCGTCGCTGGGACTGGGCTGGATCGGCGAGCCGGCGCTGGCGGGGCTGATCGATGGCGGCTTCGCCTGGCTGCCGGCCTCGCTCGATGCGATCGCCACGCATGGCGTCGCGTCCTTCATCGCCTTCAGCATAATCACCACCCTGCACATCATCCTGGGCGAGCTGGTGCCGAAGGCGTTGGCGCTGCTCTATCCGGAGACGGTGAGCGGGTGGGTGGCCGCTCCCCTGATGGGCTTCGCCTGGATCATGGCGTGGCCGATCGCGTTACTGAACGGGATCTCCAACCGACTGCTCAGGCTGATCGGCATCTCGCCGCCCGGCGAGCATGAACGGCTGCATTCGCCCGAGGAGATCCGGATGCTGGTGGAGCAGAGCACCGAGGGCGGCAGCATGCTGAAGGAGGACGCCCGCCTGCTCGCGGGCGTGTTCGAGTTCAGCGAGAAGACGGCGCAGGAAGTGATGACCCCGCGCACCCAGATGATCGCGCTCGAGGCGGGCATGTCGGTGGAGGACGCGGCCGACCAGGTCGCCGTGGCGCGCCGCTCGCGCTACCCGGTGTACGCCGATTCGCTCGACGAGATCGGCGGCGTCGTCCACGCCAAGGACATTCTAACGGCCCTGCGGGCCCGCCCACGGGAGACGGTCCGCGCCATCATGCGCCCGCCGCTGTTCGTCCCGGGGACGCGCGAAGTCGAGGATGTATTGGCCGACATGAAGCGGCTCAAGACCCACCTCGCGGTGGTGCTCGACGAGTACGGCGGCACCGCCGGCCTGGTCACGATGGAGGATCTGCTCGAGGAGATCGTCGGGGCGATCTACGACGAGTACGATCCGCAGGACCGCGCCGCGCCGGGCGAGAGTGCGGCGCTGCTGGACGGCGCTCTGCCGATCACCGAATTCAACACGAAGCACGACGCCGCGCTGGACGACGTCGACTACACCACGCTGGGCGGCTACGTCTTCGGCCAGCTCGGTCGGCTCCCGCGACCGGGCGATCGGATCACCGCCGGCCCGCACAGCTTCGAGGTGATCGAGATGGACGGCCGGCGGGTCAAGCATCTCCGCTTGCATACCGCGGCGCCGGTCGAGGTCGCCGAGGGGGCTCCGGTCGTCGATCGGGGGTAGGTGGAGTCGGGCCGAGGGGGCCCGGCCTTCGCACAAGCCGACAGTGCGCAGGCTCGCCTGCACCCGCGGCGCGGCGTTACCTTCCCGCCCCATGCTTCCCTCGCAGCTTGCCGTCACTCCGCCCGGTGCGCTCGATCTCACCGGGGAGGCCGCCCGCCGCCGGCGTGAGCTGCAACGCGCCGCGATGGTGGTCCTCGAGCGCGCCGAGTACGCGGAGCTGATCCCGCCCACGCTCGAATATCAGGACACGTTCCTCCGGGCGGGCGGTCCGGGCATCGCCGAACGGCTGATCCGCTTTCCCGATCGCGACGGACGCATCCTCGCCCTGCGCTACGATTTTACGGCGAGCCTGGCGCGCGTGGCCGCCACCACCTTTGGCGACGCGGCCGGGCCGCTTCGCCTGTGCTACTCGGGCGCCGTCTATCGGCAGGAGCCCGACCGCGGCGGCCGGCCGCGGGAAATGCTGCAGGTGGGGGCCGAGTTGCTTGGTCAGGGCGACCTCGCCGCGGACGTCGAGATCGTGCGGCTGACCATCGCGCTCGTCCGCGCAGCCGGCCTGCACGACTTCCAGGTGAATCTGGGCCACGTCGGCGTGCTCGCCCCGGGCATCGCGGCGCTCGCGGAAGCACAACGCGCGGAGGTCCGCCGCTGGATCGACCGCAAGGACCGGGGGAGCCTCGGCCGCGCGCTGTCGGACGCCACCGGCGAAGCCGCGACGCTGACGGTGCTGCCGTTCGTCATCGGCCGCCGCGAGGCGCTGGCGGGCGCGCTCGACATCGCGCCCCGGGCGGCGGCGCCGGCGCTCCAGCACCTGCTCGACCTGGACACGGCCCTCAGCGCCGAAGAACGGACCCACGTGGTGTACGATCTGGGGGAGACCCGCGGGCTCGAGTACTACACCGGCATCCACTTCGAGGTGTACGTGGCGGGCACGGGCCGCGCCGCGGGCGCGGGCGGACGCTACGACGAGCTGATGGGCCGCTTCGGCCGGCCGCGGCCGGCGGTAGGGGTGTCGCTCGATCTCGACACGATCGCCGAGGTGCCGCAGTGAGCCGGCTGCGCGTGGCGCTCGCCAAGGGCCGACTGTACGAGCCGTCGGTCGAGCGCTTTCGGCGGGCGGGCGCCGCGCCGGCCGCCGACGCGGGGCGCCGCCTGCTCATTCCCTCGAGCGATCCGTCGATCGAGTTCCTGGTGGTCAAGCCGGGCGACGTGCCCGTCTACGTGGAATCCGGAGCGGCGGATCTCGGCGTAACCGGCACCGATATCCTCCGCGAGACCGGCGCCGACGTGCTCGAGCCGCTCGAGCTCGGCTTCGGCTTCTGCCGTCTCGTGGTGGCGGCGCCCGCCGACGCGCCGTACCCCGCGCTGCCGGGCGGCATCACCGCTCGCGTCGCCACCAAGTATCCGCGCCTCGCGCAGGCCCACTTCGGCGGCACGGGCCGCCCGGTCGACATCATCCAGGTCAACGGCTCCGTCGAGGTCGCCCCGCTGCTCAACCTGTCGCACTGGATCGTGGACTTGGTCGACACCGGCAACACGCTCCGGGCGAACGGGCTCGTGGAGCGGGAGACGGTGCTGCAATGCGGCGCCGTGCTGGTGGCCAACCGGGCGTCGCAGAAGCTCAAGCTGGACGCGTATCTCGACCTGATGGAGCGGCTGGAGCGAGTCTAGCGCCGCTCCCCAACCGACAAGCAAGCTCGATCGCCGCGCGCATGCTCGAGGCATCGGCCTGCCCCGTGCCGGCGATGTCCAGCGCCGTTCCATGGTCCGGCGACGTCCGGGGGAACGGCAGTCCGAGCGTCACGTTCACAGCGCGGCCGAACGCCGCCACCTTGATGGCGGTCATTCCTACATCGTGATACGGCGCCAGCACCGCGTCGAACTCCCCGCGCAGCGCGCGGACGAAGACCGTGTCGGCCGGCAGCGGCCCCGCCGCGCCGAGCGCTTCGGCGGCCGGCCGGAGCACACGCTCCTCTTCGTCGCCGAACAGTCCGTGCTCGCCCGCGTGAGGGTTCACGGCGCAGACCGCCAGCCGGGGGGACGCGATCCCGAACCACTCGCGGAGTCCATTCGCGGTAATCCGGCCGATGCGCGTCACCCGGTCCACGGTCAGCAGCGCGGGCACATCCCGGAACGGCACGTGAGTCGTCACCAGCACCACCCGCAACTCGGCCGAGGCGAGCATCATCGCTACGTCTACGTCGCCCGCGAGCTTGGCCAGCCACTCGGTGTGCCCGGGATACGGAAACCCGGCCAGGTGGAGGGCGTGCTTGTGCGCGGGCGCGGTGACGATCGCGTCCACCTCGCCCGTGAGCGCCAGCTTGACCGCCGTCTCGACGGCGTGCCCCGCCAGCCGGCCCGCACGGATGGTCCGCGACCGATCCTCGGCCCGCTCCCCGCTTCCCAGTCCCCAGGTCCCGACCCCCACCCGCCGAGCCGCGGGGATCTCCGAGATCTGGTCTTCCGCTCCGATCAGCGTGATCTCCGCCGGCAGCGGCTCCGATAGCGCGTGCGCGGTGATCTCGGCGCCGATGCCCCGGGGATCACCGAGCGTGATGGCCAGCCGTGGAGCTCGCATGGGCACCCTCGATAGGCAGCGAGGGCGCGGGCGCCCGTCGCCGTTCCGCTCCGGCCGCCCTACGACCTCACATCCACGTAGGTCGATTTCCGCAAGCGATCGATGTACCGCCGGATGGCGAGCTGCTGGCCGAGCTGGTCGCGGAGCCGGTCGCGCACGTCCTCGTAGCGGAGGTCGCCCTCGGGACGGCGGCCGGTCACCTGGATGACGACGAACTGTTCGCGCGTGCCTGCGCCCGGCAGCTTGACGACTGGCGCCACGGTGCCCGAATCCGCCTGGCCGATCACCTTGCCGTAGGCTTCGGGCACCTTGTCGAGCGGCACGTTGTCCGCCTGCCGCTCGGCCGACGGATCGTGCAGGGCGCGCTGGAGCGAGTCGAACGACGCGCCGCGCAGCACGAGCCCGCGCACCGAGTCGGCCAGGACGCGCGCGCTATCGACGTGCACCGAGTCGATCTCGGGGATGAGCAGAATGTGCCGCGCCTGCACTTCGCCGGGCTGCACCCGCTCCACTTGGATGACGTGGTAGCCGAACGCCGATTCGACCGGGTCGGACACCACGCCCGGCCGGAGCCCGAACGCCACGCGTTCGAACTCGGGCACCATGACGCCGCGCCGAAACCAGTTCAACGATCCGCCCTGCTCCTTCGAGCCGGGGTCCTGCGAGAACCGCTTGGCCGCGGTGGCGAAGTCCGCGCCCTTCCGCAGCTCGAGGACGATCGAGTCGGCCTGCGCGCGAATTCTCGCCTTGGCCGCGGGTGACGGGCGCGGCGTGATGACGACCTGCCGGAAGGAAACCGTGGCCGGACGCGCGCCGAGCTGGCCTTTCTGCTCCTCGAAGTACGTCCGCATTTCCTGTTCAGTGGGCGGCACCGGCTTGAGCTTCCCGTCCTGGCGCAGCTTGTCGATCAGCCGGTTCTGGAACGCGGCCCGGCGCTGCTGGTCGGTGAGCCAGCGGCGGTACTCCTCGGGCGTGCCGAAGCCCGCCTTCTGCAGCTCGTTCTTGTAGTCTACCTCGGAACTGAAGTTGCCCCGGATCTTGCGCACCTGCTGCTCGACGCCGTCCGCGATCTCCTGGTCGGTGATGGTGATGCTCGTGTCCTGCTGCGCCTGCTGGACCAGCAGCTCTTCGTCCACGATGGATGCGACGATCTGCTTCCGGATGGAGGCGAGCGAGTCGGCGTCGCTGGGCACCGTCTGGCCTTGCGATTGGCGCGAGAAGATCTCCTCGTCCACCTGCGAGGCGAGCACCGGCCGGTTGCCGACGACCGCCAGCACCCGGTCGACCACGACGGCCGTGTCGGACATCCGCGCCGGCATGGCGGCGATCGAGTCCTGCGCCGCCAGGCTCTGGTCCGAGGGCGGTCCCAGGAGGGCGAAAAGGGCGAACCCCGCCGGACTGCGCGCCGCGCGCCGGATCATGGCTGCGCCTCCCGCGGTGCGGGCGCCGGCGTCAGGCCTTCGGGCGCCTGTACTCCCGGCGGGGGCCCGCCGGGCGTGACCCCAACGCCCGCCGGCGGTTGCATCCCCGGCACCGGCGGCCCGCCCGGCGCGCGCTGCATGGCCCCCTTCGGCGCCGCCGAGTCCGCCTTGGCCTTCTGCACGCCGGCCAACTCCAGCGCGCGGTTCACGCCGGCTTCGTGAATGGTGTAGGACAAGCGCTCACGGAGCAGCGTGGCCAGCGCCGACGGCAGCGGGCGCAGCCGCACTTTGCCTTCGATCAGCTGATCGAAGTAGCGCTCCACCTTGAGGCCCGCCACCTTCCCGCGCTCCTCGAGCGCGATCGAGGCATCGGTCAAGTCTGCGCCCGCGAGGCCCATCTCGGTCTTGAGCGTGTCGAGCTGGGTCTCGTAGCGGCGCTTGAGGGTGGCCCACTCGATGGGGGTGATCGCGATCTTGTTCGCGTCCGCCTCCCGCAGCAGCAGCACATTCTGCGTGAGGATCCGGGCGAACTTGGTCAACATCGTATCGTTGGCCTCGCGGAGCTGCTGCGTGTACTGCGGGGGCAGCGCGCGAACCCAGCGCAGGTAATCCTGCACCGTGAGCGCGCCGCCCTTGTACTTCACGATCGTCTTGCCCGATTTCCGGCTCTGCTCGGGCGACTCCGCCGCGGCCCGCATCAGGGTCGCCGCGCCCGACTTCACCTCGAGCTTGTTGGCGGTGGCCAGGCTGTCCATGTAGAGCGAGTCCAACCGCACGCCGGCCCGCTCCTCGAGATAGCCGGCCAGGCGGCTTCGCGCAGCCGCCATGACCGGACGCTTGATGATGTGGTAGCCGAACGGCGTCTCCACCAGGCCGCTCACCTGGCCGGGCTGGAGCGACCAGGCCGCGCTGTCGAATGCCGGCACGAACCGGCCCTTGGGGCTGGGCGGCAGATAGCCGCTGTCGGCCTTGCTGCCCGGATCTTCCGACAGCGTGGCGGCCAACTGGCCGAAGTTCGCGCCTTTCCGGATGCGGCCCAGGGCGCCCTGCGCCTTCGAGCGGGTGGCGGCGCGCTGCGGAGCGGGAGCGTCGGGGCGTGCGCCGAACAGGATATGCTGGAGCACGCGGCTGTCGGCGGCCTTGTACAGGCTGTCCACCTGCGCCTCGCTCACCGACGTGCGGCGCGACATCAGCGAGTCATGCCAGTGCGTGCCCTTGAGCTCCGAGATCTCCGGCCACACCGCCTCCGCGATGCTGGCCGAATCCACCGGCAGCCTGCCCCGGGCCACCGCCTGGCCTAGCAGCGCGTAGTCCACCCACACGTTGGCGATGAAGTCCGCGGTCTGCCGGTTGAGCTGGACCCCCTTCCCGCCCGCGCTCAGAATCTGCGCGAGCCGCTGCGCCTGGAGTTCCTGGTCGGCCGCCTCGGCGGCCACGTCGGCGTGCGCCGAGAAGAGGTCGCGGAAGTTCCCGCAGCCGAGCAGGCTGATCGCGAGGACCGCCACGAGAATCACATTGCGTCGCATGACATCTCCCAAAAGGGTTACTTCACCGCCGCCTTGAGCGCCCGCACCAGCGCGGGCACGATCGGCTCGCCGCCCAGGCGCAGGAGCCGGAGCGAGAGCGGGACGGTGCGCCGCACCTCCGCGGCGAGTTGCACGTCGTCCAGGGCCGAGGTGAGCCCGGCGAGCCGCGGTGCCGTTCCGGCCCGATACGTCAGCCGCGCCTCGTCGCCTCGGACGAGCACGTGCTGAAGGCCGAGCCCCGCTCCCAGGACGCGAAGCCGCGTCATGTCGAGCAGCGTCTCGGCCTCGACCGGCAGCGGTCCGAAGCGCTCGCGCAGTTCATCACGAAGCCCATCAATGTCACCTGCCGACATGACCCGCGCCAGTCGCCGATACAGGTCCAGCTTGATGTCGTCGTCGGGCACGAAGCCGTCGGGCAGGTGGGCCGGCCGATCGAGCACCACGTCGGGAGGCGCCGGCTGCTCCTTCCCACCCTGGCCGCGAAGCGCCTTCACGGTCTCCTCCAGCCACCGCATGTACAGGTCGAAGCCGACCGCCTGCGCGTGCCCCGACTGCTCGGCCCCCAGCAGGTTGCCCGCACCCCTGATCTCCAGATCCTTGAGGGCGATGCGGTAGCCGGCGCCGAGATCGGTATGATGCTCGAGCACCTTCAACCGTTCCTCGGCATCGGTATCGATCGCGTCGGGCACGAGCAGATAGCAGTACGCCCGCCGGTGGCTCCGGCCCACGCGGCCGCGGAGCTGGTAGAGCTGGGCCAGTCCGAACCGGTGTGCGTCGTGGACGACCATCGTGTTGGCGTTGGGCACGTCCAGCCCGGACTCCACGATCATCGTGGAGACGAGGATGTCGACCTCGCCGGCCACGAAGCCGCGCATCACCGCCTCGAGCTGCTCCGCGGCCATCTGGCCGTGCGCCACCCCCACCCGCGCCCGCGGCGCCAGCGACTGAACCTTGGCCGCGATGGTATCGATCGTCTCGATCCGGTTGTGGACGGCGAACACCTGTCCGCCGCGGTCGGTTTCCCGCGCGAACGCCTCCTCGAGCAGGCCGTCATCCCACGGTTCCACGAAGGTCAGGATGGGCGAGCGGTCGCGCGGGGGGGTCTCGATGAGGGTGAGATCGCGGAGGCCGGCGAGGGACAGGTGGAGGGTGCGCGGGATCGGCGTAGCGGTGAGCGTCAGGACGTCCACCGCCAGCCGCAGCGCCTTGAGGCGCTCCTTGTGCTTCACGCCGAAGCGGTGCTCCTCGTCCACGATCAGCAGGCCCAGGTCGTGAAAGAGCACGTCCTTGGACAGCAGCCGATGGGTGCCGATGACGATGTCGATGCGCCCTGCCGCGAGCCGCTCGAGCGCGGCCTTCTGCTCCTTGGGCGTCCGGAACCGCGAGAGCACCTCGATGGTGACCGGGAAATCGGCCAGACGCTCGATGAAGGTCCGCCCGTGCTGCTCGGCCAAGATGGTGGTCGGCACCAGCACCGCCACCTGCTTCCCGCCCTGCACCGCCTTGAACGCCGCCCGCACCGCGATCTCGGTCTTGCCGTAGCCCACATCGCCGACCAGCAGGCGGTCCATCGGGCGCGGGCGCTCCATGTCGGCCTTGACCTCCTCGGTGGCCTTTCGCTGGTCGGGCGTGTCCTCGTAGAGAAAGCTCGACTCCAGCTCGCGCTGCCACCGGGCGTCGGGCGGAAACGCGTAGCCGCCGGTCACGGTGCGACGCGCATACAGGTCGAGCAGCTCGGCGGCCATCTGGTTGATGGCCTGGCGGGTCTTCTCGCGCACCCGGGCCCACGACGAGCCGCCGAGCCGGTGGAGCTTGGGCGGGGGACGGTCGCCGTCTTCGCCGGCGGAGCGATAGCGCTCGAGCTGGTCGAGCCGGTAGAGCGGCACGTTCAGCCGGTCGCCGCCCTCGTACTCGACGATCGCCACCTCGAGCGTGGACTCGCCGGCGGTGATGGTCTGCACGCCCCGGTAGATCCCGATCCCGTGGTCGAGGTGCACCACGTAGTCACCCTCGGCGAGCGCGCCTGTCGCCGCCGAGGGCGCCGCCTGCCGGTAGCGCCGGGCGCGGCGGAGCCGCCGCGCCCGGCGGAAGATCTCGTGATCGGTGAGCACCCGGAGGGTCGGCATCACGAAGCCGCCGTCGAGCGCCCCGATCGCCAGGGTGGCGCGCGTGCCGCCGCGGCTGCCCTCCTCCAGCAGCTCTTCGAGCCGCTCGAGCTGGCCTTCGTTGTCGCACAGGATGAGGGTCGGGGGCGCGCCGAACAGGAGGGCGCGCAGGCGGTTGAGGTCGCGGTCGATCCGCTCGGGCGGGAAGAAGCCGAACTGCAGATCGATCCGGTCGTCGCGGAGCAGGAGCCGCGGAAAGGCGCCGATGCGCTCGTCCCAGCGCTCGGGGGGCTCGAGGATGTCGTCGCGCCCCGGCACATCCTCGCCCAGCCGCCGGGCCACGTCGAGGTGGTGTTGCGCCTCGTTCCAGGCGCGGCGCACCTCGTCGCGGTCGGGGCCCGCGGCTTCTTCGATGACGATCGTGTCGGAAGGCAGCAGCTCCAGCAACGTCCGCCGCTGGAGCGGACCATGGCCCGGATCCTCGGTGCCCGCGCCCTCCCGCTCGGCGTTCCCGTCCTCGCGCATCGCGGCCGTCGAGATGGGCAGGATCGTGACCTCATTCAGCTCGTGCAGCGAGCGCTGGGTCGTGAGGTCGAACCCGCGGAGTGACGACACGTCGTCTCCCCACCACTCGAGTCTCGCCGGGCTCGCCATGCCGAACCCGTAGACGTCCAGGATCCCGCCCCGCACGCTGAATTCGGCCACCTCGGTGACGGTCGGGACCCGCTGGTAGCCCATGCGCTCGAGCGTCCGCGCCACATCCCCCGGCGGCCGGCGCTCGCCGGCGGCGAGCCGGAGCCGGAGCCGCTCGAGCGCCGCCGGCACGAGCGTCCGCTCGGCGGTGGCGCGCGCCGTCGTAACCAGCACCCGCAGGCGTCCCTGCAGCAGTGCCTCGATCGTCTCCGCGCGCTCCCCGGCGATCTCGTAGTGCGGCTCGTCTTCGCCGAGTGCCTCGCGCTGCGGATAGAGCGCCACGCCCTCATCGGTCAGATACGTCAGATCGGTGAGCCACCGCTCCGCCTCGCCCGGAGTCGGCGCGACGATGGTGAGCAGCCGCTGCGCGAAGCGCGAGGTCAACCACGCGGCCAGCACCGCGCCGCTCGACCCGGCCAGGCCGCCCAACCGGAGCACGCCGCCGCGCGCAGGCAGTCGCTCGGCGAGGTCGATGGTCGCGGGGGCGCGGGAGAACGCATCGAGCACCGGCCGGAGCTTCATCGGGCCTGCCGCTTCCACAGGCTAGCCAGCGCGGTTTCGGCCAGCGCGAGCAGCAGCGCGGCCCAGAGCAGCGGGCCTCGCAGGTCGCCGCGCGCGGCGGAGTTGAAGACCTCGCCCGGGACGTCCTCGAGCGCGACGATCCGCGCATTGCTCCAGAGCGTCCGGGCCTGCCCGTCGGGCGCGGCCGCCAGCAGCGATTCGCGCGGATCGATATTGGCCGCGATCGCTCCGACGGTGTCCGCGCCGGCGACGAGGTAGTATGCCCCGGGCTCCCCCGGCCGGAAGACGCCGCCGCCCTCGACCGGCCACTCCCGCTCACCCTGCCGCACCTCCGAGACGAGGTCGGGCAGCGGCACCGCGTCGCCCGGCGCGCCGTCGGCGAGCGCCACTTCGCCCCGCGCCAGGCGGTTCAGCAGCGCGTCCATGAACGGCATGAATCCGGCCGACACCGGCAGATCGGTCCATGCCGGATCCAGCCGGCTGCCGAGCAGCACGACGTTGCCGCTCCGCACCAGCCAGGGCGCGCCGGCCACCGTCGCCAGCACGCCCGTGCGCCCGCTCTGCGCCGACTGCAACTGGAAGCGCCGAACTACGCGCACGCGACCCACCAGCACGCCGCTGTCGGTGGTGGCTGTCCCGTCGACCGGCGCGCCATAGCGCCACGCCACCCCGCGTGCGGCGAGCGCACGGTTGAGCGCGCCCAGGCCGGCCGGATCCTCGGGCGGCTGCACAATCGAGCTCCCCCGCGCGAGCCGGCCGAGCGTCACCTCGGTTCCGCGGGTGATCCGGCGGTTGGCTTCGAGCACCTCGCAGGCGGCGGCCGCGAACCGGCTGGAGGAGTCCCAGTCGACTCGCGCCACCGGGGCCACCCGAACGACGCCGACTCGGTGATCATCGAGCCGAAGCTCGTCGGGATCGAGCTCCGCCTCAGCGCTCCACCATCCGCTCGGCACGCCGGAGACGGCCAGTATCGCCGCGCCGCCCACGCGCGCCAGCGCCTGGCGCGACGGGCGCGCGCCCAAGCGGGCGCTCACGGGTGTGGCGCCGCCCGAGTCGCCGGCCAGCGCGACGACCAGCCGCCCCCCGGCCGCGCCCCACGGCTGCGGGCCGGTTTCCATGCGGGAGATCCCGACGTTGGCGGGCGGCGGCGCCGCCGGCCGGCCGACCACCAGCGGCACCCGGAGCTCGGCCGGCGCGAGTGCGCTCGCCTGCAGGTCGGTAAGCAGGGCGATCTCGCCGGGCCGCGACGCACCGGCGAGGATCTCGCCCGCCACCCCGAGTGCCGCGCCCAAGTCCAGACGTCGCGGCGACACGGTCAGCGCGCCGACCTGCTCGATCAGGGTTTCCGGGTCGCCGCGCCGCGGAACGCCGTCCGCCGCGAGCAACCAGAGCGCATCGTCGGCGGTCGCGCGGGCCAGCACCCCGCGCCCCGCCGCCTGAAGCTGCGTCAGGCGCGCGGTGCCCTCGACGATGACACCGCTGCTGGGCGAATTGTCGACCACGAGCACGAGCGCGCCGGGCGCGTGGCCGGCCATGCCGCTCCGAGGCAGCGTGGGCCCCGCGGCCGCGAGCACGAGTGCGATGATGAGCAGCGTCCGGAGCAGCAGCAGCAGGAGATGCTGCAGCTTCAGGCGGCGCTGATGCTCGCGCGTGGTGGTGATGAGATACCGCACCGCCGGGAACAGCACGGTCGGCGGCTCGCGGCGGGCCAGCAGGTGGAGGAGGATGGGGATGGCGGCGGCCAGGAGGCCGGCGAGCGCCCACGGGTGCAGAAATCCGATCATGCCGCCCGCGACGATGGAGCCAGCGCCTCACGCAGCACGACGCCGTACGGCGTGTCGGTCGTCACCCGATGGTAGGCGATGCCGTGCCGCCGGCACGCGAGGCGCCACTCGTGCACCACGGCGCGCACCGTGTCCCGGTAGGGACCGGCCCAGTCGCGGGGACGCAGCACAACCGCCGCACGGGTTTCCGGGTCCTCGAACCGGGCTTCCGCCGGGCCGCCGAGCGTGACCTCGGCCGGATCCATCAGGTGCAGCACCAGCACCTGGTGGCCGCGGTGGCGCAGGAAGCGGAGCGCCTTGAGCGCGAGCTCCCGGTCGAGCAGCAGGTCGGACACGAACACCACGAGGCCGCGGCGGCGAAGCTGGTGCACCACGCGGCGGAGCGCGGGTTCGGCGGCCGTCCCTTGACCCGCCTCGAGCGCGCTGAGGGTGGCAAGGAGCTGGCGCCAGTGGCTCAGCCGCGCCCGCGGCGGCAGCACCGTGCGCACGTCGTCGTCGAAGGTGATGAGGCCGGTCGCGTCCCGCTGCCGAAGCAGCACCAGAGACAGCGCGGCGATCAGCCGCTGGGCGTACGCCAGCTTGGGGAGGGTCAGCTCGGCGTTTCCGCTCCATGCCATCGAGCGGCTCGCGTCGCACACCACCATCGCGCGCAGGTTGGTTTCCTCTTCGAACTGCTTCACGTACAACCGATCGTTTCGGCCGAGGATCTTCCAGTCGACGTAGCGCAGATCGTCGCCGGGCTGGTACATCCGGTGCTCGGCGAACTCCACGGAAAAGCCGCGCCGGGGCGACCGGTGCAAGCCGGAGAGAAAGCCCTCGACGACGCCTTCGGTGATCACCTCGAGCCGGCCAAGCTTCGAGACCTCGAGCGGGTCGAGCAGATCGAGGCGCGGGCGGGCAGCGGTGGCAGCAGGACGATCCATGCAGGGTCAATCGTAGGGGGATGCGGGGTCGGAGGCAATCGGCTGGCTGCGGTCCCGTGCGTGAGTGCCGGCGACCCCGGCTATACTCCGCCGAGGGATCGACCGTCGCCGCCACCCCCACTTCAGGACCGTCACCGCATGCGCCGTTTCTCCGCTCACGGGTTGGTCCTCGCGCTCGGCCTCGCGGTAGTGCCCAGGCCGCTCGACGCCCAGGCCGCCGCCTCCGGATCGACCCGTGCGGCCGCCACGATCACCGCGGCGGATGTCGCGCGCCGCGTCGGTATCATCGCCGACGATTCGATGCTGGGACGCGACACACCGAGCCGAGGACTCGACCTGACGGCTCGGTACGTCGCGGACCAGTTCCGGAGATTCGGCCTCCGGCCCGGCGGCGACGAGGGTGGCTGGCATCAGCGCTACCCCATCAGGCGCCGGCGCTTCGACCGCGAGGCATCCCGGGTGCTCCTGGCGGCCAACGGCGTCGAGGCGGAGGTCCGGTTCGACCGCACCGCGCGCTATCTCCAGGGGACGATCCCCGCCGAGCCGACCACCGGTCCCGCCGTCCTCGTGGGCGGTGCGCTCGACGCGGACGCCGTCGGCCGGATGCCGCTCCGCGACAAGGTCGTGGTCTACGTGTCCGATTTCGCCGCGCCACCATCCGACCGGGCCATCCAGGTGGCCCGTGCCATCCGCCTCGGTGCGCCCCGCGCCGTGCTGCTCGTGGCCAACCTCGAGCCCCAGGCCTTTGCCGCGCGGATCCCGCGGACGATGGCGCCCCGGACTGCCGTCGACCTCAAACTGGTGAGCCCGCCCCACGTCGAGGTCACCGAGGCCGCGGTTTCGCGGGTGCTACGCGCGGCGAACGTCGACCTGCACGCGGTCCGGAGCGCTACGACGCCCGTCTACCGCGCGCTCGCGGACCTGCGCATCCGCCTGGAGCTCCGGGATTCGGTGCTGGGGTCGCTCACCGCCCCGAATACGATCGGCATTCTCGAGGGCAGCGATTCCGCGCGCAAGCGGGAGTATCTGGTCTACTCCGCGCACATGGACCACATCGGGATCACGCCGGGACGCGCCGACAGCATCAACAACGGCGCGGACGACGATGCGTCGGGAACGGCGGGGGTGATCGAGCTGGCGCAGGCGTTCAGCCGGCCGGGTGCGCGGCCCAGGCGCTCCATCATCTTTCTGACGGTGAGTGGCGAGGAGAAAGGGTTGTGGGGCAGCCGGTATTTCAGCGAGCATCCGACCGTGCCGATCAGCCAGATCGTGGCCAACCTCAACATCGACATGATCGGACGGAACTGGCGGGATACGATCGTGGCCATCGGCAAGGAGCACTCGGACCTCGGCGCCACGCTCGACCGGGTGAACCGCGCCCATCCGGAGCTTCGCATGACCGCCATCGACGACCGCTGGCCCGAGGAGCGGTTCTACTTTCGATCGGACCACTACAACTTTGCGCGGAAGGGCGTCCCGATCCTGTTTTTCTTCAACGGCGTCCATCCGGACTATCACCAGGTGACCGACTCGCCCGAGAAGATCGACGCGGAGAAGGAGGCCCGGATTCTCCGTCTGCTCTATCATCTTGGCCGTGAGATCGGCGACGCGCCCGAGCGCCCGAAGTGGAACCCGGAAAGTTACCGGGAGATCGTGGACGACCCGGTGCGGCCGCGCTTGTCACCCTGAGCGCAGCGAAGGGGGCATGATTCAGGGGCATGCCCCTCGCTGCGCTCAGAATGACAGGCACCTGCGTTCCCTACCACCGCGCCAGCAGCACCCCCGCGATGATGAGCACCGCGCCGGCTCCCTGCAGCGGCCGCGGCTGCTCGCCGAGCATGATCCACGCGGCACCGACGGCGATCAGCGGCGTCACGCACATGTAGATCGCGGTACGGGTCCCGCCCACGGCCTGCACGCTCCGGTTCCACAGCAGGTACGCCAGCACGAGCGAGAACACCGTCGCGTAGAATAGCGCGCCCCACGCCGTGGCCGGCACGGCACCCCACTCCATCCGCACCAGTCCCGGCAGGCCCGCCAGCACGAGCAGCGGGGTCCCTGCGATCGTCGTCACCGTCGTGACCCGGAGCGGGCTGAAGCCGGCCGGCAGCTTCCGCAGTCCAACGGTATAGCCGGCCCAGCAGAGGACCGCGAGCACCGTGAGCAAATCGCCGCGCAAGGTCACCGCCGACAGCTGCACACCGCGGGTGGCGATGACCAGCACCACGCCCAACGTGCCCAGCACGATGCCTCCCCACATCCGCCGCGTGATGCGCTCGAGACCGAGCACGCCCGCGAACACCGCGACCACGGTCGGCACCGTCGCCAGGATGAGCGAGCTGTTCGTGGCCGTCGTGTACGCGAGGCCCAGGACGAACGCGATCTGGTAGAGCGTGTTCCCCACGATCCCCAGCACGATCAGCCGGCGCACTTCGGCCGGCGGCGGCGCGGCCGTCCCTTCCGTCGCGCGCAGCACGGCCCACAGCAGCAGGCTCGCGAGCGCGAACCGGATCGCCGTGAACGGGAGCGCAGGGATCTGTTCGATGGCGAGCTTGGTGACGCTGAAGTTGACGCCCCAGATCAGGCAGACGAGCAGCATGCCCGCGTCCCGGGCGGTCAGATGAAAGGGCGTTCTGGCAGGCAGGGGGCTCGACACGGCAGAAGATTAACACGCCCTGCAACCCCATCGGTCTGTCCGCTGCCCGCCCGCCGGTCCAACTTTCCGTCCGCCCACCTTCCGTCTTTCCGTCTGTCCGTCTTTCCACCCCCCCGCCTTATATTCCCGCCATGTCACAGGCCCGTATTCGCAACTTCTGCATTGTCGCGCACATCGACCACGGCAAATCGACCCTCGCGGACCGACTCATCGAGGCCACCGGGGCAGTGGAGAAGCGCCAGATGCGGGAGCAGTTGCTCGACACGATGGACCTCGAGCGCGAGCGCGGGATCACCATCAAGCTGAACGCGGTCCGGATGAGCTACACGGCGCGAGACGCCGTGACCTACGAGCTCAACCTGATCGACACGCCGGGCCACGTCGATTTCACCTATGAGGTTTCCCGCTCGCTCGCCGCGTGCGAGGGCGCCATCCTCGTGGTCGATGCCTCACAAGGCGTGCAGGCGCAGACCCTCAGCAACCTCTTTCTGGCGATGGACGCCGGGCTCGAGATCATTCCGGTCCTGAACAAGATCGACCTTCCCGGTGCCGAGCCCGAGAAGCGGGCGCAGGAGATCATGGATCTGATCGGGGCCAAGCGGGCCGAGATCCTCGCCGTGTCGGCGAAGGAAGGCACCGGGGTCCCCGACCTGCTCGAGGCGATCGTCGGGCGGGTTCCCCCGCCCCGCGGCCGGGCGGACGCGCCGCTCCGCGCGCTGATCTTCGATTCGTACTACGACCGCTACCGGGGCGCCATTCCCAGCGTCCGCGTGGTCGACGGCGCGCTGCGCGAGGGCATGGAGATCAGGTTCGGCGCCCACCCCGACGACGTCTACCACGTGGACGAGGTCGGCTACCTCCAGCTCGGCCAGCATCCGGCCCCGGCGCTCGAGGCCGGTGAGGTGGGCTACCTCGTTGCCAGCCTCCGCCAGGTCCGGGACGCGCGCGTCGGCGACACCATCCTCGATGCGCACGATCCCGCCACCCAGCTGCTGCCCGGCTATCGCGACGTCAAGTCGATGGTGTTCGCCGGCATCTACCCGACCGACTCCGATCAGTACGAGGGGCTGCGCGACGCCTTGGAGAAGCTCGTGCTCAACGACGCCAGCCTGCAGTACGAGCCCGAGTCGTCCACCGCGCTCGGCTTCGGGTTCCGCTGCGGGTTCCTCGGGCTGCTGCACATGGAGATCGTGCAGGAGCGGCTCGAGCGCGAGTTCAACCTGAGCCTCATCACCACCGTTCCCACGGTGGAGTACCACGTCCACCGGACCGATGGCGACATGGTGCTGCTCGAGAATCCGAGCAACCTCCCCGATCCGGCCGAGATCGCCCGGATCGACGAGCCGTACGTGAAGGCTCGCATCATGGCGCCGTCGGAGTACATCGGCGGCATCATGAGGCTGGGCCAGGAGCGCCGGGGCGTGTACCTCGGGATGCACTTCATCGACCCGACCCGGGTCGAATTCGACTTCGAGTTTCCACTCGGCGAGATCGTGCTCGACTTCTACGACAAGCTCAAGTCGCTCTCCCGCGGCTACGCGTCGCTCGACTACGAGATGGTGGGATACCGCGACTCCGACCTCGTGAAGCTCGACATGCTCATCAACGGCGACCCGATCGACGCGTTCAGCGTCATCATCCACCGCGACAAGGCCCAGGAGTACGGCCGCAAGATCGCCGAGAAGCTGAAGGAGCTGATCCCGCGACAGTTGTACCAGGTGGCCATTCAGGCCGCGATCGGCAACAAGGTCATCGCGCGCGAGACGATCTCGGCGTTTCGGAAGGACGTGCTCGCGAAGTGCTACGGCGGCGACATCACCCGGAAGCGGAAGCTCCTCGAAAAGCAGAAAGAGGGGAAGAAGCGCATGAAGCAGATCGGCGCCGTCGAGATCCCGCAGGAGGCGTTCCTGGCCGTGTTACAGGTGGAATGACAGCGGTCGGGCCGGGCGCCCGCGCGGCGGGTGACGGCGGGCGGGCGCCCGCCTCCGACACGCTAGTGGTCCAGACCGCCTTCCTCGGCGACGTCGTCCTGACCACTCCCCTGCTCGCGGCACTGGCCGAGCGGCACGGGCCGGTGGACGTCGTGACGACGCCGGCCGCGGCTTCGCTGCTCGAGACGCACCCCGCCGTGGCGACGGTGATCCGCTACGACAAGCGGGGCGCGGACCGGGGACCGCTGGGGCTCTGGCGGCTGGGTCGCCGGTTGCGGGGGCGGGGCTTCGTCCGCGCCTATCTTCCGCATCGCTCATGGCGGTCCGCGGCGCTCGCGGTACTGGCCGGGATCGGCGAGCGGGTGGGGTTCGCCGGCAGCCCGGCCGCGGCCGCCTACACCCGCCGTGTCCGCCTGCCCGCGGATGGCCACGAAGCGGAGCGGCTGCTGGCGCTGGCCGACGTGCGGACCGGTGTACCGCCCGTGCACATCGAGCTCACCCCCGACGATCGCGCCGCGGCCGACGCCTGGCTTCGGGCGCGCGGCATCGAGCCGGGCTTCGTCGCGATGGCGCCGGGGTCGATCTGGGGCACCAAGCGCTGGCCATATTACGCGGAGCTCGCCGCCGCGCTGGAGGTCCCGATCGTAGTCGTCGGCGGGCGGGAGGACGCACCGCTCGCGGCCGCCATCGCGGCCGCGGCCCCAGGCCGGGCG
>JACCSZ010000022.1 GCA_013812695.1 Gemmatimonadales bacterium
GGGCGGCATGGGGTGCGTGGGCGAATCGCCGAGGTTTCGATAATACACCGTGGTGCTGCAGAGCCCGCCCTCCGGGAACAGGGCGTACCCCGGAATATCGCCCACCCGCACCCACCCCAGGCGCTCGTATAGCCGCGCGGCGTCTCCGCCGGTGACGGCGTCGAGCACGAGGAGCGTCCTGCCGCAATCGCGCGCCGTGGCTTCCGCGGCCCGCATCAGCGCCTCCCCCAGTCCCCGGCGGCGCGCCCGGCGGTGCACCAGCATCTTCGACACGTCGGCGCGGTGCGGCTGGTTCTCGGGCTGGTCGAGCACCAATTGCACGGTGCCGCACACACCGCGCGCATCCACGGCGGCCAGCAGCGCGCGCGCGCCCGCGGCCACGCCTTGCGCCACGCGGCGCCAGAACGCCACGGCGCGGTCGCGCGGCAGCGGGTGCATGAAGCTGACCGACGCACCGCCTTCGACGCAGTCGATCAGCACCCCGGCGAGCTCGTCGATCTCCGCGTCATCTATCGCGTGCAGGCGTCGCACGGACCACGCAGGCGTGATCATCGTTTCGAGGCAGGCTCGGATGCGATCACCACGGCGTAGCGCGCCGGCTTTCGGGTGCGGTTGTGAAACATCGTGGGGCGGTCGAGCTGCATGGCCAGGCAATCGCCTTGGCCCAAGCGGTGCCGCTCCGCACCGACCGTGATGTCGATCGCGCCGTCGAGCACCCACACCTGCTGGTGCACGCGCCGGTCGCGCACGCCGGTGTCGAACGCCACGCGGCCGCCGGGCGGGAAATGCACCTCGACGATCTGCATCGGTTGCGGCACGCCCGGCGGCGAGACGTTGCGCCGGACATAGCCCGAGGCCGGGTCCTGCCACTCCGGCTGGTCGGTACGCCGCGCCACCGGGCCGCTGGGCGCTTGGGGCCCGGCGGCCGGCGCATCGAACAGCGAGGCCAGCGTCACGCCCAAGCCCGCGGCGAGCTTCTCCAACACCACGGCGGTGGGGCTGCTTTCGCCGCGCTCGATGAGCGAGATCATCGAGCGGCTGACGCCACTCCTGCCGGCCAGCGCGTCGAGCGAGAGGCCGTGCACGGCGCGCAGCGCGCGCGCGCGCTCGGCGATGCGCTGGTTCAGGTCTGGCGTAGTGTCTTGCATGGTGGAAATAATGTCCACCATGTTGGACATGGAGTCAAGTCTCCGTGGTCGCGACCGCGCGGTGACTGGGCGAGCGTGGCGCCCGGCCAGCCCGCGAGGAGCGCGACGGCGAGCCAGCGGGTGGTCACGGTCACGGTAACCTCCGGGGGCGCGGACGGTGGCGGCCGGCAGGTGAGCCGACTCCAGTGCCACAGCATATCACCGGCGCCCGTGCCATCGCCAGCACTGCTGTGAATCAATGCCGACGATGGTGGGCCGGGTCCGTCCAACCATTTCGCCGAACCGGGCGTCCAACCCCTGCATCTTCCCGCGGACGGTCCTGTGGCGCCACTGCTCGGCACGCTGTTCTTCCTTCAGGCACAGTCACTGAGTGCCGCTCCCCCGCTGCCGACTGCCACGACGGTCCAGGCGACGCGCACGGCGGTCGCGCCGGTGCTCGATGGGCGAGATGTGGACGCAGTCTGGATCTCCACCCCTGCCGTCGACCAGTTCCTCGAGGCCCGGCCCAGCGAAGGGGCCGCGCCGAAGCTGCGCACCGAGGCGCGGGTGGCCTACGATGCGCGCAACCTGTACGTGTTCGTCCGTGCCTTCGACCCCCATCCGGACAGCATCGTCAGTCTGCTCTCCCGCCGCGACGACCAGACGGCCTCCGATTACGTCACGCTGATGCTCGATCCTTACCACGACCGGCGGACGGGGTACGAGTTCTCGGTCAATCCCGCCGGCGTCAAGTCGGACTACGCGATCTACGGCGATGGTGACGAGGACGTCGCGTGGGATGCCGTGTGGGACGCCGCGACGCGGATCGACTCGCTCGGATGGACCGCCGAGTATCGCATTCCGCTCTCGCAGTTGCGCTACTCGTCGAAGGGGGGCAGGACGTTCGGCCTGCTGATCTGGCGCGTCATCCAGCGCCATACCGCGAGTGTGACATGGCCGCTCTATCGCACCTCCAGGTCGGGGCTCGCGTCCCAGTTCGGGGAGCTCAGGGGGCTGGAGGGGCTGGGGAGCCCGGGCCAAGCGGAGATCACGCCATATGTGGTCACCAAGAACGTGGTGGACGCCGGTTCGGCCGATTTCAACCGGGATCAGCAGATATCGGTGGGTGGCGATCTCAGATACCGGGTCGCCTCCAACCTGCTCCTCAACGCCACGGCGAACCCCGATTTCGGCCAGGTCGAGGCCGACCCGTCCGAGCTCAACCTCAGCGCGTTCGAGACCTTCTTCAGCGAGCGGCGGCCGTTCTTCGTGGAGGGCAAGGGGCTCTTCACGTTTACCGTGAACTGTGTCGTCGTGGTCGACTGCGAAACCGGAGAAGGTCTGTTCTATTCCCGGCGGATCGGGCGCTCGCCGCAGCTCGCCGGCACCTATGGCGACGCCGGGTCTCCGACCTCGACCAGAATCCTCGGAGCCGCCAAGGTCACCGGTCGGCTCCCGGGCGGCTTTTCGCTCGGGGTTCTCGATGCCGTCACCGACCACGTCGCGGGGCCGGGCGGGACGACGCTCGAGCCGCCCACGAACTACGCAGTGGTGCGGGGGAACCAGGACTTCCGGGGCGGCGATGCCAGCGTCGGTTTCATCCTGACCGGGGTGAATCGATCGCTCGACCCATCCGGTGCCCCACACCTGCATCGCAGCGCGTATACCGGCGGCGTGGACGCGCGGTGGCGATTCCGCGGGCGCTTCGAGGTGTCGGGTTCACTCGACCTGAGCCGGGTGGGCGGCGATCCGGCGGCCATCGCGCGGACCCAGCGGGATCCGGTGCACCTGTACCAGCGCCCCGACGGGCCGCTGACGTTCGATTCGACGCGGACCTCCCTGAGCGGCGCCAACCAGGAGATCCGGTTCGCGAAGGTCGGGGGCAAGCGACTGCGATTCGAGACCGCGTACCA
>JACCSZ010000033.1 GCA_013812695.1 Gemmatimonadales bacterium
ATCAGCCGGTATCACCGGCGGACCGGCCCGCGGAAGAAGCATGCGGACTTCGCCGCGCTGCCCGTCGCGGACCAGGCCATCGTGTCCCGGCTGAGCGGATTGCTCCGCGTCGCCGATGGGCTGGATCGCGGGCATACCGCAGCCGTCGAGACCGTCACGACCGAGTTGTCCCGCCAGGTGTTGACCGTGAGGATCTCACCGCGGCTCGCCGGCGCCGACCTGGCCCTCGAGTGTTGGGGAGCGTCGCGCAAGGCCGACGTGCTGGCCAAACTGCTCGGGCGGGAGGTGGCGATCGTGGCGGAGCTGGGAGACGGTGGGTGAGGCGGTGGATGTCGTCTATCCCAGCAGCTCCTTCACCCCCGGCGCCGACTCTCCGAGCCACGCCGCCATCCCCGCCGTCCCCGACGTCCCGATCCGGTTGGCCCCGGCCCGTAGCATGGCCACCGCCGTCTCCGCCGTTCGCACGCCGCCCGATGCCTTCACCCCGACCAGTGGCCCCACCGTCCGGCGCATCAAGGCCACCGCTTCTGCCGTGGCCCCGCCGGCGGGGTGGAACCCGGTCGAGGTCTTGACGAATCCCGCCCCCGCGCGGACGGCGGCCTCGGAAGCGGCTACGATCTCGCCGGGCTCGAGCGCTGCCGTCTCCAGGATCGCCTTGACCAGCGCCGGCCCCGCCGCCTCGACCACGGAGCGGATGTCGTCCTCCACCGCGCGCCACTCTGCCGCCTTGGCCGCCCCCAGCGCGATGACCATATCGATCTCGGCAGCGCCGGCCGACACGGCCAGCCGGGTCTCCTGCGCCTTGGCGGCGGTCGCCATGGCGCCGAGCGGAAAGCCGGCGACGACCGCCAGCGCCACCCCACTCCCCGCCAGCGCCCCCGCGCACAGCTCGGCCCACGCACCGTTGACGCAGACCGCCTTCACCCCAAAGCGCCGCCCTTCGGCGCACAGCGCCAGGATCTGATCGCGGGTGGCTTCCGGCTTGAGGAGGGTGTGGTCGATGAAGGGTCCGAGTCCGCGCGCGCCGCCGTCCGCGGCCAGCCACGCGGGCAGCGCGCGCTCAGACATACTGCGCGAGAGCGCGATGCTTTCGGACCAGTTCCGGATCCTTGAACAGGAAGATGAGCAGGGCGCCGGCCACGAACCCGCCCACGTGCGCCCAGAACGCGACGCCGCCCTCGCCCTGAGCCGCGCTCCCGCCCAGCAGTTGCAGCAGGAACCAGTAGCCGAGCATCAGGTAGGCGGGGACCACGATGCGGGTGATGAAGATGAACAGGAAGACCACCATGTGCACCCGCACGCGCGGATACAGGACGACGTAGGCGCCCATCACGCCGCCGATCGCCCCCGACGCGCCGACCATAGGCACGATGCTCGAGGGATTGACGACCGTCTGCCCCGCGGCCGCGGCGAGCCCGCAGAGGAGGTAGAACGCCAGATACCTGACGCGACCCATCGAATCTTCGACGTTGTTCCCGAAGACCCAGAGAAACCACATGTTGCCGATCAGGTGGAGCCAGCCGCCGTGGAGGAACATCGAGCTGAGCGGCGTATACCAGTGCCGTTCGACCCCCAGCACACAGGTCTCGGTAGGCGTCAGCGGAAAGCTCGTTCCGGGAACCACCCGTCCCATGAACTCACCCGGAATGAGCCCGAGCTCGCACACCGAGCGCGCCAGCAGCGGATCGCTCCCCATGCCCTGCAGCAGGATCCACGCGGCGACGTTTGCCCCGATGAGGAGCACGGTGATGACAGGGGTGGCAAGAGTGGGGTTGTCGTCGCGGTAGGGGAACATGGAATCAATATAGAAAGGCGGACGCCCGAGAGTTTGTGACTCCCCGGCAATCCGCCCCAGTCCACACGGCTCGGGAGCGCTCGGCTAGAGCGCTTTACGTCCCTGCAGAAGCTGCATGATGGCGAGCACCACCGCGACTACCAGCAGGACATGGACGAACCCACCCAGCGTGTAGGACGTGACTACTCCCAGCAGCCACAGCACCAGCAGGATTACGAAGATCGTCCACAGCATTGTGACCTCCTAGGGTTCAGACCCGCCATCCGGCACCCGCGAACGGTTCAATTATAGGAAGCCTGCCGAATGGCCGTCGTGATCGGTGTCACGACCCCTGCTATGCGTCAATTTGGCAGCATTTGAGGGTATGCCACTTGCTCAGCAGGCGCGCGTCATCCGCGAGTCCGGCAGATCGGCAGCCCGGCTCGAGCCCCCGCACCTGAATGGAGTCGACATGGCTTCCAAAATCATCGGCATCGACCTGGGCACGACCAACTCGGTGGTTGCCGTCATGGAGGGTGGCGATCCGGTCGTCATTCCCAACGCCGAGGGTGGGCGGACCACACCCTCGGTCGTCGCGTTCGCCAAAGACGGTGAGCGTCTCGTGGGCCAGGTGGCCAAGCGCCAGGCCGTCACCAACCCCAAGCAGACCATCTTTTCCATCAAGCGTTTCATGGGCCGCCGCCAGAACGAGATCACCGAGGAGTCCAAGCGCGTGCCCTACAAGGTCGTCGACGGCCAGAACGGGCTCGCGTCGGTCGAGATCGGCGGCAAGCGGTCCACCCCGCCCGAGATCTCGGCGATGATCCTCCAGAAGATGAAGCAGACCGCTGAGGATTACCTCGGGACCACCGTGGACCGCGCGGTCATCACCGTGCCGGCCTACTTCAACGATGCCCAGCGCCAGGCCACCAAGGACGCGGGCAAGATTGCCGGCCTCGAAGTGCTCCGCATCATCAACGAGCCGACGGCCGCGGCGCTGGCCTACGGTCTCGACAAGAAGAAGGAAGAAAAAATCGCCGTATTCGACCTGGGCGGCGGCACCTACGACATCTCCGTGCTCGAGCTTGCCGAAGGCGTGTTCGAGGTCAAGAGCACCAACGGCGACACCCACCTTGGTGGCGATGACTTCGATCAGCGGCTCATCGACTGGCTCGTCACCGAGTTCAAGAAAGACCAGGCGATCGACCTCTCCAAGGACCCGATGGCGCTCCAGCGCCTGAAGGAAGCCGCGGAAAAGGCCAAGATGGAGCTGTCGAGCACCACGCAGACGGACATCAACCTGCCGTTCATCACGGCGGACCAGAGCGGCCCGAAACACCTGAACATGTCGCTCACCCGGGCCAAGTTCGAGCAGCTGGTGGATGACCTCATCCAGCGCACGCTCCCGCCCATGCAGCAGGCGCTCAAGGACGCGGGGCTCGACCCGAAGCAGATCGACGAGGTGATCCTGGTGGGCGGCTCGACCCGGATCCCGAAGATCCAGCAGATCGTCAAGGATTTCTTCGGGAAGGAGCCCAACCGCTCGGTCAACCCGGACGAGGTCGTGGCTATCGGCGCGGCCATCCAGGGCGGCGTGCTCGGCGGCGAAGTGAAGGACGTCCTGCTCCTCGACGTCACTCCGCTCTCGCTCGGGATCGAGACGCTGGGCGGCGTCACGACCGTGCTCATTCAGCGGAACACGACCATTCCGACCAAGAAGTCCGAGACGTTTTCCACGGCGGAGGACAACCAGACGACGGTCGAGATTCACGTGCTCCAGGGCGAGCGGCAGATGGCCCAGGACAACCGGACCATCGGCAAGTTCCAGCTCACCGGCATCCCGCCCGCTCCGCGCGGCATGCCACAGGTCGAGGTCGGCTTCGACATCGACGCCAACGGCATCCTGCACGTGTCGGCCAAGGACAAGGCCACGGGCAAGGAGCAGAAGATCCGGATCGAGGCGTCGAGTGGCTTGAGCGACACCGAAATCGACCGTATGGTCAAGGCGGCCGAGCAGCATTCGCAGGAGGACAAGGTCCGCCGCGAGCAGATCGAGGCGCGGAACCAGCTCGACAGCCTGATCTACCGGGTCGAGAAGGACAGCAAGGAGTGGGTGGACCGGCTGCCCGCCGAAGCGAAGGGTCGGCTCGACTCGGCCGTCGAGGGTGCCCGGCAGGCACTCCGGACCGGCGAGACGGACGGCATCAGCCGGGCGCTGGACGAGCTCAACTCGGCGTACTCGGCCGCGGGCGCTTCGATGTACCAGAGCGCGCAGGGCCAGGCCGCGGAGGGCCAACCGTCCGACGCGCCCGCAGGCGAGCCTGCCGCCCAGCCGCAGGATGACGTGGTCGAAGCCGACTACGAGATCGTGGACGATAAGAAATGACCCGCGGGGGAGTTCCCCCCGCACCCCGTCACCCTGAGCCCTGGCTTCGCCCAGGGCTC
>JACCSZ010000088.1 GCA_013812695.1 Gemmatimonadales bacterium
GAACGGGACAAACGTGGGATGATAGCTGTTTCCTTTCCATCCTTCCGGTTTCGTCTTGCAGGTGCGAACGGCGGGAGTCGAACCCGCACCCCTTGCGGGACAGGATCCTAAGTCCTGCGCGTATACCAGTTCCGCCACGTTCGCGAGTGAAGCATGCTATGGTAAGACGATCTCAAGCCACCCGCTCCCGTACCCACGCCTGGAACAGCCGCTCGCAGTACGCATCGTTCGACGAGTTCTCGGTCTTGATCCGCCGGCCGTTCACCAGCACGGCGAACGCACAGAACTTGGCGACCGTCGGCTTGCCGTTCGGCCCCATGCACTCGGGCACGGCCTCCTGGTTGACCTCGATCCAGACCGCGCGCCCGGGATTCAGCTGCTGCCACGCGGCGCAGCGTCCCGCCACGTCGGGATCGACCTGCTGGCCGTCCGGCTCGATAACGATGCGAAGCACCTTAGGCGCTGGCGCCCCGGCCCGCTTCGAGCCCGGTGTCGCCGAGTCCGCGCCCCCGGCTGCCCCCGCGGCGCGAGCCGAGGGCCGCACGAACTGCCAAGGCGTGCAGCGCTCGCGCGCCAGGCGGGCGCCTCGAACCGGCGCCGCGCACGAGTAGCCGGTGGCCGTCTCGCCCGGCGCCGGGGCGCGCACTCGAAGCGTGTCGGCTTGCCGGTGACTCGGCGTCATGGTGGCGACCGATTCCTGGCCGTCGCCCAGCCCCACCTCGACACGGACCGAGTCCGGCAGGCCCGCGGCGGTGTCGGCGAGCGCCCAGCTCACGACGACGTCGAGCGAGTCCCCGGCCACAATGATCTCGGATCGCACGTTGGTCGCCATCATCATCCGGGCCCGGTTGGGCGGCCGGAGCTGGCGCCGGATCACCCACAGCCCGCCCCCAGCCACCCCCAGGATCGCGAGGAGCAGCAGCACCAGCGGCCAGCGCCGCTGCTTCGGCACCTCGACCACCTGCTCCGCGGGCGGCTCCCAGCGCGCCATGCCCTACCGCTCCAGCCCGAGCACGGCCGGACCCTGCTCGAAGATCACATCCACGGGAATGCCCTTCGTGGTGAGCCGCGCCAGGTCGTTCTGGAGCGTGGGCGAGAGCGCGGCGCGCTCGGCCATGAACCGCTGCACGCCCTCGTAGTCGCCGTCGCCCTGGAATCGGAGGATTCGGCCAGCGAGCGAATCGACGGCGGCTCGCATGCCGGCGAAGTCTACCCGGTAGCGGCCGCCGGCCGAGTCGCGCGCGAACGCGCCGTGCTCCTCGAAGTAGGACAACTGCGCCGCGTTGGCGCGGCCGTGCGCCTGCGTGGCTCCGAAGCGGATCGAGCGCAGGATGCCGGCGAGGAAGGTGACGTAGTGGTCCTCGAGCGTCGTGCCGGTGAGCTCGCGCTGCTCGAGCAGCCGGGTGACCATGTACAGTCCGAGGACGTCGGCCTTGCCCTCCTCGAGCGCGCTGGCCTGTTCCTTCAGGGCTTCGCGCACCGTCGCCTTGCCGTCGATGGTCCGCTTGATCCCGAGCCCGTGCGCCACCTCATGGAACATCACGTTGGCGAAGAACGCGTCGAACTTGATGTGCGACTGCTGGTCCTCGGCGATCAACTCGTCGGCGATCGGGACCAGGATGCGATCGAATTTCGCCCGCATCACGTTCTTGAGCTGGAGCCGGCGGGTGCCTTTCCGGAGCTGGACCTCTTCGTCGTTGGGCAGGTTGATCGCGATGGTCTTCGATCCGGCGTTGGCGTCGCCGGCGTAGTACAGCGCATCGTAGGCGTTGAGGTCGGAGTCGGACCCGGCGCGCTCCCGTTTGTAGGCCTCGGGCACCGGCAGCCCCCGCTGCAGCGCGGGGAGCCGGGCGGCGTACCGGGCCAGCCGGGCGCTCCATTCCTTGTCCTTGAGCAGCACGTACGCCTCGGCGGCGGCCTTGTACCCGAAGAGCTGATCGATGTAGGTCTCGATCGGGCCGATGACCACGTCGAGCCCGTTCGTCTTCATGTCGAGCCAGGCGATGTCGCTCGCCCGATAGTCGTCGGTCTCGAGCGCCCGGGCGCGGAGCTCCAGATATTTCCGGAGCCCCGTGTCATCGGCGAGCGCGGCCGCCTCGCGCAGCTTGGCCGCCGCCTGCCGCATCTGGGCACCGTACACCCGGTGATAGGGCACCGCGCTGAGCGCGCCGGCGCTGTCGCGGCGGACCACCGTGTAGCTCGAGCGGAGTGCCCGCCCGGCTGCCGGCGAGGCCGCGGCCGCCCGCTCGAACTCCGCCTTGGTCATGTCGGCGGGGTAGAGCTCCGCGCCCGGCGGCCGGTCACCCACGCCCGGCACGAACGCACGGTCGCCATCGAGCCGGTCCCACGGCCCGTAGTTGATCTCCACGAATCGGCGCGACGGTCCGTCCCCGAGCGCGGCGGCGAGCGAGTCGCGGGCGTGATAGAACTGCTGCCGATAGATGGTGTCCATCGGGGCCGCGGCATCGATCAGGAGCGGGAGCATGCGGCGCTCCCGCTCGGTCAAACCGCTCAGATCGGCGGTCAGTCGGACCGGCGTATACTGCCCGACCTTGGCGGCGAGCGGGGACGCCTCCGATTCCGCGGCGGGAGCCTCGGCGCGCCCCTCGCACCCCAGCGCACCGCTCGCGAGCACCGCGCTGATCACCCAGATGCTCCACCGACCCATGCCGGTCCCCCGGTTCTCAGGAGTCGCCTGCCGTCAGTTCAGCTCGATCCGGCCCTCGACCACGATCTCGGCCGGCAGACCGTCGACCACCATGGTGGCCCGGGCCTGCAGGGCATCCCGGCCGGCCAGCGCGCCCGACGAGCGCGCCGCGTCCACCGCCTTCTCGATCTCGCGCTGGGCGGTCACCCCGAATTGCTTCAGGATCTTGCGCAGCGAAAGGTTGAACCGTTCCTCGTCCATATATGGCCTCGGGGGAAACTACAGTCAGCGGCCTTCCAGGTCACGCTCGCCGGGCACCTGGCGCCCGGCGCGCCCCTCGCCCGGATGGGTCTTGGCCTCGAGGTAGCGCTCCCCTTTGAGGCGGATGAAGGTGACGAAGCGCTCGTACTCTTCCTCGGAGCAGGCGTCGGCGATGCCGGGGACCAGCCCCTTCACCAGCGTGATCCGTTCCTCGAGCGCGAGCGTGGCCGCCTGATCGATCAGAGACCGGATCACGGGGTGGTTCATCCAGTCGGTTTCGCGGCTCGTCGTCATGGATGACTCCTAGTCGGTGAGCGCGAGCAACTGCTCGACGAACGGGCGCTGGCTCGGGTTGCCGTTGACCCGAAGCCACTCGTGAAAGAGCGCGCGGCACTCGTCGGCCAGCACGCCGCCGACCACGCGGGGAAGCTGCGAGTCGGGACTCTCCGGCGGACGGACCCGGGTGGTGCCGCTGTCGGCCGGCGCGGGAAGCCCGTAGACGATCGTATCCACGGCGGCTTCCATCGCCGCCCCGGTGCACATCACGCACGGCTCCAGAGTGGAGACGAGCACCACGTCGCGGGCGTCCTCCGGTATCCGTCCGGCCGCGTCGCGAAAGGCGACCATCTCCGCGTGCGACGTCCGATCCCGCGTGCTCCGCAGCGCGTTCCAGCCGCGCGCCACCACGGTCCCGTCGCCCCGCGCGATGACCGAGCCGATCGGCACCTCGCCGCGCGCCAGCCCTTCGCGCGCGGCGGCGAGCGCTTCGCGCATCAGCCGCTCGGCCCACGGCCGGTCGAGCCGCCCCGGACCCGGCGACGCGAGCTCGAGCGCCAGATCCAGCTCGTCCACGAGATGTCCGGTGTCCCGCCAGACCGAGCGCATCCCCGCGGCCATCAGTTCCTCGGCAGAGGAGCCGCCGCTCAGGAGGCCGAGGCAGACCACGCCCGCGCGCCGAGAGGCCTGGCCGTCGTAGACCGTATCGCCGACCATGGCGCACTGGGTCGGATCGATCCCGAGCGCGTCTACCGCGGCCTCGATCAGGTCGGGGGAGGGCTTGCTCGAGGCGGCGTCGGACCGGGTCACGACTTCGTCCGCCAGCTCGCGGAGATCGAGGCCAGCGCTCCGGAGCGTGGCGTCGAGGTGCCGGTCGTCGCTGGAGGTGGCGAGGCAGGTGCGAATCCGGCGCTGGCGCAGGGCGGAGAACAGCTCGGGTACGCCGGGAAAGACCGTGAAGCGCTCATGCGCGGCGATTTCCAGAAAAGCCGCCTTCTGGGTCTCGCTCAGCCCCTCACGTTCCCGCCGGCCGGTGTGCGGCCCCAGGACGGCCGGCACCAGGTGATCTCCCCCCTTGCCGACTTCGAGCGCGATGCGGTCGGCCGGAATACGGTAGCCGCCGGCCGCGAACGCGCGGACCCAGGCTTCCACATGCCACGCATTGGTGTCGACCAGCGTCCCGTCGACATCGAGGATGACACCGTCCAGCGCCATGCAGGCAACCTGGTCCGGCGGGGCTATTTCCCCTCGCCCAGCCGGATGCGCTCGACGCGCCGGCCCTGCGCGCGCGGGTTGAACACCCGGAGGGTGACGATGCTGCCGGGCTTTTCGCTCTGGAGCGCCTTCCGGAGATCGGCCTCCGAGCGGACCGGCTTGCCCTCGACCGACAGAATGATGTCGGGCCCCCCGCGCTGCGGATCGTGAAACAGCACCTCCCACGCCGGCCCGCCCGGGCTCACATCGGTGACGATGAGGCCCCGCGCGTCCGCCGGGAGCTGCAGCTGCTGGGCCAGCTCGGCGGAGACCGGCTCCACGCTGATGCCGAGCCGGTTCATGACGGCCCCGGCCGGCGACCTGGCGCGATCCGCGCCGCCTTGCTCGTCCGCCGCGGCCACTTCGGGCGAGTCATTGAGCGGCTGCAGCTTGACGTTGACGGTCTTGCGCACGCCGCCCTTCCGCGCCACCTCGACCTTGACCACGTCGCCCGGACGCCGGAAGCCGATCACCTGCTGTAGCTGGCCGACATACTCGACCGGCTTCCCGTCCACGGCCACGATGATGTCGCCGGCCTCGATACCGGCGGCCTTGGCCGGCGAGTCCTCGCTCGGGATGTCCTTCACTACTACGCCCCGGATCTCGGGAAGGCCCACGTACGCCGCGTCGTTGAGATCGACGTTGTCGATCGCCACGCCGAGCGCCGCGCGGTGCACCCGCCCGTCCTGGATCAGCTGGTTCATGACCGTGCGGGCCAGGTTGATCGGGATGGCGAAGCCGTAGCCGGAGTAGAACCCCGTTTCGCTGGCGATCGCCGAATTGATGCCGATGACCTCGCCGCGGACGCTCACGAGCGGGCCACCCGAATTGCCGGGATTGATAGCGGCGTCGGTCTGGATGAAGTCCTGGATGCTGCCCTGGCCGCGGCCGGGGAGCCCGTTCAGCGCGCGGCCCTTGGCGCTCACGATGCCGGAGGTGACGGTGAACGTGAGGCCTTCACCGAGTGGGTTCCCGATGGCCAGCACCCATTCGCCCACGCGCGAGTCGTCGCTGTTGCCGAGCGCCACGGGAGGCAGGGACCGGGCGTCGATCTTGAGCACCGCCACGTCGGTATTCGGATCGGTGCCGATGACCTTGGCTTGGAACTCCCGCCGGTCGAGCAGCCGGACCGTCACGTGCTCGGCGCCCTCGACGACGTGGTTGTTGGTCAGGATATAGCCGTCGGCGGAGATGATGAACCCCGAACCGCTGCCCTGCTCGACGTCGGGCTGCTGGCGGAAGCGGGGCGAGAAGAACCGCTCCATGCCGGGTGGGACGCGAGGCTGCTGCT
The DNA here is from genome assembly GCA_013812695.1 of Gemmatimonadales bacterium. Lineage (GTDB taxonomy): Bacteria > Gemmatimonadota > Gemmatimonadetes > Gemmatimonadales > GWC2-71-9 > CAVVWJ01. The sequence goes on from JACCSZ010000088.1 coordinate 5,730, forward strand.
GTTGGGCCGTGCTCTCCGTCCGCCGGGAGCGGATGTACACCACACTGGGCTTCACGTGCTCCGCGACGGCCGCGAAGGCTTCGCTCAAGTCCTGCAGCGGCCGGGCCGCCGGGATCGAGGGGGCCGGCACCTGGGCGATGGCCGATGCCTGCCGCCCCTGCTCCTGAGCGGAGCTCCGGTTCGGCAGATCGAGCAGCCCGGCGAACAGGAGCCCGAGCGCGAACGCCAAGGCCACCAGGCCACCAAACTTGAGCCAGTTCAACGATCGTGCGGACATCGAACGTTCCTTCGGGAAAGCGTGGTGATCGTCCTGCGGCGTGCCTGCTGAATAGTAGCTAGATAGTCGGATGGGAGTCTCCCCGTCACCCTGAGCCCTGGGCGAAGCCAGGGCTCAGGGT
>JACCSZ010000089.1 GCA_013812695.1 Gemmatimonadales bacterium
GGGGAGGCGAGCTCGATGTGCTGGAACGAGCTCGCGACGACCGACACCGCGCGGGCCGGTGCGTTCTACAGCTCGCTCTTCGGCTGGGCAACGGATGAGCAACCGAGCGGAGCCAGCGCGTATACCACCTTCAGCATGGACGGGGCGCCGCGCGGGGGGATGATCGCGATCGCGCGCTCGTGGGGGCCGGTGGCGCCACACTGGCTGGTCTACTTCGCCGTCAGCGATGGTCCGGGGACCATCGGGCTGGCGCAGTCGCTCGGCGGAAGCATACGCGTGCCGGCGACCCATGTGGCGGGCGTCGGCACGTTCTCCGTCCTGGCCGATCCCCAGGGCGCGGTGTTCGCGGTGATCGAGCTTATCCAGCCGGAGCGCCGGGCGACGGGCTAGATTGCGGGCATGGACGCCATCGACGCCATTCAGCGGCGGATTTCGGTCCGCCGTTTCCGTCCCGACCCCGTGCCTCGCGAGATCATCGAACGCCTGCTGGACTGCGCGGTGCGGGCACCCAACCACAAGCTTACCCAGCCTTGGCGGTTCGCCGTGGTGAGGGGTCCCGCCCGCAGTCGCCTGGCCGAGCTCCGTGCGGGGCACCGGCTCAAGCGCTACGAGGACCCCCGATCCGACGAAGCGCACGCCGCGGCCGAAAAGATCCGGCGCGAGGCCGAGCGGACGCCGGCATTCATCGTCGTAATGTGCGCGGTGCATTCGGACGAGCTGACCCGAGAGGAGGACTACGCGGCGGCGATGATGGCGACCGAGAACCTGCTGATCGCGGCCGAGTCGCTCGGGCTCGGCACGTACGTCAAGACGGGGGGTATCATGCAGGACCCGGGCGTGGCGACACTCGTCGGGCTCGAGCCCGGGCACCGCGTGGCGGCCATCGTGAGTCTGGGGTATCCCGACGAGGTCGAGTCCCCCCGCCGTCGGAAGCCCGCGGCTGAGGTGACCCGGTGGGTCGACGCGTGACACAAGGGGTATTACGGGGTGCTCGACCCCACGGTAAATTACCTGCTGAAACTCTGAACGAACCCCCGCTCTCCTCGTGGAGGATGCAGCCGTGACACTTTGCCGTGGAAGTCTCCAGATCGCCGCCCTGCTGAGCACCATCGTGGTGACCTCGTCCCTCGGGGCCCAGGAGCCGGGGCAGAATCCTGACAGCGCCGTGGGGTATGCACCGACGGTCACGACCCCGCCTCCCGCCGCTCAGGCGCCTGCGGCGGTCCCCTACGCTCCACCATCGCCGACAGCCGGCCGGACGGTGGCGGAAGCCCTGGGCTTCATCGACGTGATCCCCGTCCGCGGCGCCGAGCGCATCCGGAGCGAGCTGGAGTCGGCCAAAGCGGCCGAGCGGGAGGCCGACGCCCGGATCTCCGAGATCGGCTCGCAGCGCTCGCAGACCAAAGCGATGGTCGAGGTCAGGAAGCAGGAGGTCTCGACGGTCGAGGCGCGCATCAAGCTCGCGGACAAGCAGAAGCAGGAGGGCGACAAGACCGCGCTCGAGGCCGAGAAGAAGGTGGTCGAACGGCAGAAGCAGTTTCTCGAGCGGCGCGAGGCGCTGCATGGCGCGGAGCTCGACCAGGCCAAGGCCGCGAAGCAACTGGGCCGGTCTGAGCAGAAGGCGCTGGAGGTGGAGCTGCAGCTCGCCGGACGGCGGGAGGACCGCGCCAACGTCGTCGGCGTGGACGCGACGGCCACGCTCCGGCACGACGAAGTGATCCGCGAGCTCGAGCGCAAGACGCTCGAGGCCCAGCGCCAGCGGGCCGAGGCCGCCAAGGACGTGGCGTCGCGCGACCAGGACATCGCCAAGCGGCGCCTCGACCTGTATCAGGCGCAACGGGCGGCCAGCGGCTCCCGCTGACTTCGGGCGGCGCGGCCGCAGGCAGGGCGGGAGAGCGAACGCGCGAAGGGGGCATGCTGGTGAGCATGCCCCCTTCGCTGCACCCAGGGCCGGGCTGTAGCCGGCTGCCCCCGACGATCTACAGCTCGCGCGCCGACACCGTCTCGTTGGCCGGCGACACGGCGGACTGGTGCCAAGCCTCGTCGATGTTCCGGTTCACCTCCGGCAATACGTCCTCGCGCGCCGGCAACCCCTCTTCCTGGAGGTAGCGCACGACCGCCGCGGGCACCAGCGAGTTGAACCGCATCACGGCATCGGTGTAGTCTCGGTAGTGCTGCTGCGCGAGCTCCCCAACCTCCTGGTCGCCCAGTGACACAGCCGTCGTGTACAGCATGGCGTACCCGATGTTGGCCAGGTTGAACGCGGTATAGTCATCCCGCAGATTCTTGGGGAGCCCCTCGGACCGGACGAGGTCGATCACCCCGGCGGCTACGCCCGCAAAGGCGGATCCCGCACGCTTGACGGATTGGGCGACCCCGCCGGCGTTTCGCCGATCGCTGAGCATGCGCAGATCGGAGATATGACGCTCGATCTTCCGGTGAATCTGCTGCAGCTGGGAAACGACTTCCGGATAGGCCTTGAGATCGGTCAACTGGCCGCGGATCGCCTTCTCGATGTGGTCCTCGAGAGCGAGCATATCGCCAATGTAGCTGTTAATCGCTTCGTTGCTGTCCCGTGCCACGAAAACCTCCAAGGGGGAAGAGTAAATGGGCTTCGGCATCACACCACAGAGTACGAGCAAATGTCACTGTAGCGGGCGCGCACGACCCCGGCTGTGGTGAAGATCACCGATACGGCGCGCGAGTCCGCAATGATGCGGTATATCGGGGTCCACACGATCGATACGGGCGGGCTTCAGATGGCCGTCCGCCGCGCGGCGGGCGCCAAGGCGACCGCCCTGCAGATCTTCTCGGCCATCCCGAAATACTATGGCGACAAGTCCTCGATCCGGCCCGAGCGCGTGCAACGGTATCGTGAGGCGCTGGCCGCGGCCGGCATCGCGCCCTCCAAGGTGATCGTCCACGCCGCCTACGTGCTGAACACGGCCACTGCCGACGACCTGAAGTGGGGCCGGGCCGCGGCGGGCCTCGCCAAAGAGCTCGAACGCTCGACGGCGCTCGGCGTTGGCGGCGTCTGCTTCCATCCTGGCGCGGCCACCGGTGGTGACCGGCCCACGGCGGTGCTGCGCGTTGCCCGCGCCATGACCCAAGCCCTGGAGGCCGTGAGCGGGGAAACGAAGCTGATGATCGAGAACACGGCGGGTGCCGGCACGACCGTCGGCCGGACGGCCGAGGAAATCGGGGCGATACTCGCGGCGATTCCCGCAGCGCATCGTGCGCGTGCCGGATACGGGCTCGACACCTGCCACCTCTTTTCGGCGGGGCACGACATCGCGGGGTCGCCGGCCGCGCTCGTCCGTGTACTCGATGAGTTCGAGGCGGCCGCGGCCGGCGAGCCGCCGTCGTTCTTCCATCTCAATGACAGCGAAGGCGGCCTCGGCTCGAACAAGGACCGCCACATGTTGATCGGGGAGGGCAAGATCGGCGTCGAACCGTTCGAGTGGCTCCTCCACGACCGCCGGAGCGCCGGGATCCCGCTGGTCCTCGAAACACCTCAGGCGCAGCCGGTCGTCGCGGACGAGGATCCGACGCCGGACCCATGGGACGTCCGGATGATCGCGCTCCTGCGTGAGCTCGCCGCGCGCTGAGTTTCGAGGACGTGTGCGCGGTTCTTGCAGAGCCGGGGAGGCTCCCGACAGATCGTTCCCTGGATCGTGGAGCCTCACATCAAAGCCAACTCGCCGCCGGCCAACGAGGTACGCACCACCGGCACCCCGCGCCGGCCGTTTCTCGTCGCGCTCGCGGTAACCGCGCTGCTTGCCGCGGTGGAGTTTACGCCGTCCCAGGCCCTCGATACGCCCCCGCTTTCCGCCGTGATCGCTGCAGGAGTCCCGGCGGCTCCTCCTGAGGTCCACGCCGTGGCGCTGAACGGGCCGGTGGACAGCGCGAGGCTCGAGCACGAGATCCTGTCACGCTACGACTATCGACCACTCGCCCGCCTGCTCGGCCGCCGCAATCGCGACCCCGGGACGGCGGCGCGGATTGCGCGCGCAATCGTCAAGGAATCCAACCGCCTGGAGGTGGCACCCAGCCTCCTGACGGGCGTGCTGCTGACGGAGAACGCGCGGCTCGAGCTCGGGTCGGTGAGCAGCCAGGGCGCCATCGGGCTAATGCAGGTCATGCATTTCCACGCCGGCGAGTTCGATTGCGAGTCCGATGACCTGCGCGACGTGGAAGCGAACATCTGTCATGGAGCGCGAGTGTTGGGCCGCTACCTCAAGCGGACGGGCAACGTGAATCGCGCCCTGCTCCGCTACAACGGCTGCGTCTCGGGCGCGAACACCCCCAACTGCCATCGCTATCCGGCCAAGGTGATCCGGGCGGCGGGGCAGGTGCGGCGGGATCTGCTGGCGTTCACGGCGGATGTGAGGTAGGGAAAGACGGAAAGACGGAAAGACGGAAAGACGGAAAGACGGAAGGACGGAAGGACGGGAACGTGGGAACATGGGAATATCGGAAGGTGCAGTCCCCGGTCGAGTAGATCCCTAGCTGCGCTCGGGATGACAGTAGTCTCGACCGGTCGTTCCGTCTTTCCGGCTTTCCGTCCTTCCGTTCTTCCGTCGTTCCGTCCGCCGCCGGCTAAATCCCCAGCAGATCCTTCAACGCCCTCCCCACCTCGCGTCCGAACTCCTCCAGCCGATCCACGAACGGCGCCTCGTGCTGGTGGCACGAGCGCGTGGGCTCGGTGCCCGGGCGGAACCATTCCCGCTGGGTGACGGGGCACCACTCGTTGGCGATCTCGCCGTTGAAGGCGTCGATGGTTCGGCGCACCAGGCCGGCGGGAGCGGGCCAGGCGGCGGGGGTGCGTTCGCGCCAGCCGTCGAGATAGAATGCGGCCCAGGCCGGCGCCGCCAGCCGGCTGCCGGACGCCGAGGGCCCGATGGGGCGGGGCGAGTCGTAGCCGAACCAGACGGCCGCGACCACCGTCGGCGTGTAGCCAACGAACCAGACGTCCGCGCCGTCGTTGGTCGTGCCGGTCTTGCCCGCCACCGGGCCACGCACGCCGCGCGTGCGGACGACGCGACCGGTCCCGCCGTCCACCACCGACTCGAGCATCGAGGTGAGCTGAAAGGCCTGCGCCTCCCCGAGCACGCGCTCGGTCTTCTGCCTGGGCGCGCGCCAGAGCACGGTCCCGTCGCCCGCCTCGATGCGGCGCACCAGCCTCGGTTCGACGCGCAGGCCTCCATTGGCGAACGGCGCGTACGCGGTGACCAGCTCCAGCGGCGTCACCTCGCCGGCGCCGAGCGCGAGCGCGGGCACCGCGGCCAGCGGGCTCC
>JACCSZ010000094.1 GCA_013812695.1 Gemmatimonadales bacterium
CGGTGGGTTCGGGCTGGCCACGGGGGATGACGCGGGTCGTGACGATTCTTCTGACAGGTGGGACATTCATTCCGAAATCTACTCGAACCTTCCGGGAGCAGCTACGGCGCGGATGGTCCGGTCACGCCTGCGAATGCCTCGCGCGTGGGCCCAGGAACTCGCTCCAGGGCATGGCCTCACCAGCGCCTGGCCTTCGGTGCTCTATTTTTGGGGCGGGGCGTCAAGACTCGGTCGCGGAGACGCAGATGCAACGCAGCCTCTTGCTGGTGCTCTTGAGTCTCTCGCCGGCCGTTCTCCAGTCGCAGACGCTCCCCACTTGACCGGGGCCACCAAGCCAATCGCACTGCGAAAGGGGGCGTAGTGACTGACGAGGAACGTCAGGATCTTCTCGACAGCCAACTCGCTATGACCAAGGCGACTTGGGAGAGGCTTGCTGCCCACGGGGTCACAGAGTCTGCCGAACTCGCTCTGGATTTCTCCTACCGCGTCCCATGCTATGAACGGGCGAACGAGTTCAAGCGATTCTTGGAGGACGAGACCGACTACACGGTCCACGTCGTGGCTGTTGAAGAGCGATGGAGAGTGAGCGGGACTACCCGCCCTACCAAGGTCACGCTTGCCATCCTTGAGGAGTGGGTCGATTGGATGGTCGATGCCGGGAGTCGATTCGACTGCAGCTTCGACGGCTGGGTACCGAGGTGCCATAAGTGGAAAGGCCGGGGGTGCTGGAGATCGTGGCCGAGGGCACCTATCGCGAGGTCTACACGTGGTCGCGCCGTGAGCGGGGTCGAAAAACTGGCCTACGGGCCGCAGAGCAACGCCTGAAGGTTACTCGTGTTTGGCGGGAGCCAGCAGCTCGCTGCTGCGTGATACCAAGGAACCCGCTGCTGGATTCGATATCAAGCTCCTCTAGTGTGCACTGCGGAGCAGGCCTGCTCTGCGCTCGTTGTTCGGGAGATCCTCCCCGAGTTGTAAGCACCACCCTGGAACGTGCCGGCACCGCATCGGCCCCTGAAGCCTAGTGCCCGGAGCACGCCGCCTTCAGCTCAGCGCACTTGGCCAGCCTTTCGGAACAGCGGTCAAGATCGTATCCGGCGTTAGTGGCAACACTTGGATACGGAGTGCGCGCGTGCGCCTCGGACTGCTCGCCCGGGCCTTCCGGGGCCTCGCGTTGACCCGTAGCTTTTACCTCAACCCCTAGCCCATACCTTCCCTTAAGCCGCCGACGCCATGACGCCTGCTGCCGTGCGCCATCTTGCTGTCTCCGCGCTCCTCCTAGCCGCTTCCGGCTGTGACGGAACGGGACCCAGCCCGAACGCGGCCGTCCGGTACCTGTCCGTGAGCTCCACCAGTGGCGGAGCCTTGCCCGGCACCGCCGTGCAGTTCAGCGCGGTAGCCTACGACTCGTTGGGCGAGGCGATTCCCGGGGCACGGATCGCATGGGCCACTCAGGACACCTTCACCGCGACGGTCGACGCGCATGGGCTGGTGACCGGAAAACATCCGGGCGAAGTCGTGATCTTCGCCAGCGCCGATACCATCCGGGGAGGCACCGGCTTCGTCGTGCTCGAGCCGGTCGCGTCCGCCACGCTTCAGGGCGTCCGCGCCGCCGTGACCCCGGGCGCCGCGTTCCGGCTGCCGTTGGCGCTGCGCTCGGCCGTGGGTGACTCGCTGACGACGCGGTTTCGCTCGCTCGTCTGGTCGAGCAGCGATCCGTCCGTCGCACAAGTCGACACCGGCGGATCGATTGCGACGGTAGCCCCGGGACTCACGACGGTCGCCGTGACAGCGGCCGCGGAAGGGGTCACCGCAAGCGTCGACCTTCAGGTCGACAAACTCCAGTACGTCACGGCGCAAGAGGGCGGCGGGTTCATTTGCGGATTGACGACGGGGAAGCGGGCTTACTGCTGGGGGAATGGCTACGAAGGTATTCAGCCCGATGGAATCGAGCTCATCGAGACCAGTCCCTGGCCTGTGAATACCGACGTGCTCTTCGATTCCCTGAGCGTCGGGCAGAGTCAGGTCTGTGCCCTCACGTCCGCCGGTGCCTCGTACTGCTGGGGCGTGAACAACTATGGCGCGCTCGGCGACGGCATCACCGAGAACCGGCTGACGCCGGCGCTGGTGGCGGGCGGACATAGCTTCGGCACAATCGCCGTCGGCCGAGATTACGCCTGCGGCCTCAAATCGGACGGCGCCGCCTGGTGCTGGGGCTGGAATGAGTGGGGCAACCTCGGGACGGGCGACCGGGAGCCCGCGCTCATCCCGCGCGCCGCGGCCGCAGGGATCCAGCTTCGGACCATCTCGCTTTCGCCAGATGTGCAGAGCGGCGGGCCGCATACGTGCGGCATGAGTACCGAGGGCGAGGCGTACTGCTGGGGAGCCAACGAGTGGGGACAGCTCGCGAGCTATCCGCGAACTCAGATAGTGGAATCCGCGACGCTCGTCCAGTCGCCCGTGCGCCTGGTGGATGTCCGGAGCGGAGGGCAGCACGGGTGCGGGCTCACGTCGGATGGCACGGCACTGTGCTGGGGTGACAACGCCGGGAGCGCCCTCGGGGACCGCCAGCTCGACTTCCCCAACATCGACAGCATTCCGGCCCCTGTCCCCGGCGCGCCGGCGTTCGTTCAGATACGGACCACGCTGTATCGGACCTGCGGCCTCACCGGCGCCGGGGCGGTCTACTGCTGGGGCGATGTCTTCGGCAAAGTTCCGGTTCGGATCCCCGTTCCTCAGCCGCTCGCCCGCGTCGATGTCGCGTCGCACCGGTTCTGCGGGATGTCAGTACAGCAGGTCGCGTGGTGCTGGACTTCGGCGACGGTGACGCCGATCCGCGTGGACGGGCAGTAACCCTCCAAGGTCAGCGTCTTCGCTTGCGCTCAGGCCGTCCCGCTCGCGGCCCTGGCCCGGGACGGCGAGGTCTCCACCCTCGCCCTGCTCGAGCCCACCGACAGCGAGCGCGCCGAGCGGGTCGGCCGGCTCGGCGTGACCGAGACCATGATGAAGCCGGTGGCGCCCGACGACGCGCTGGCCACCGCGCGGCAGCTGATCGAGCGGCCCGGGCCATCCAGTAGTCCTCTCGCCCGCCCTCGGGATAAAAATCGAGCCCTCTTCCGCAACTCCAGAGGCAGCGGTACGGCGAGCCTGCTACGAGGCTCAGGTGCGCTTCGTGAAACAGTTTCCGGATTCTGAGGAGTGGGAGGCGTACTTGGACCGTGTATTCGCGACATGACCAATTTGCGGGCTGCTATTCACCGTGGTCTCCGCCGCAGAGCCCGGCCACCAAGGCCGGGCTCTCGCTTTCTCGGTAACTCTCCCATTCGGCCGGCCCCGCCCCCGCCCTCGACCCCCGCGGCTGGGGCCTCGCGCGCGGCACGGCGCGCGCCTGTACATAACGGAGTTATGCAAACCTGGGCCGTGGCATCCGGGTGCGGGCGCGGGCGCTCGAGCTCTTGCCAACCCGCCCGCGGCGGGCAAACCTCCAAGCACCGAGCCGCCTGATCTCTCCTGCGGAGCACCTATGGCGGAATCCGAATTGGTCTTCCTGGTGGAAGAGGCCCCTGAGGGCGGCTACGTGGCGCGCGCGCTCGGCGCGTCCATCGTCACCGAGGCCGATGATCTGCCCGCGCTGCGAGACCAGGTGCGCGACGCCGTGCGCTGCCACTTCGAGGCGTCGGCGATCCCGCCGGTAATCCGGCTCCACTTCGTGCGCGCCTACGCAAACCTTTGTTCCACAACGCGCTCGGGGAGGGTACCGCCCGGGCGGAACTCCGCGCCCCTCCGGCCTGTCGGCTGCATGCGCGGGTTAGGCCGTTCCCTTGTGAATTTGCCTGACCAGGGCGGAGGCTTGGGTTACGCCGGTTTCGTCCTTTAGCGAAGGGAGCATCCAGACAGCACCTGTCCGGCTTAGCCACCGATCCACGTCGGCTCTTGAACCGAAACCGAGCGGCCAATCGGCTTCGACGCGGAGCTGGGGTACGCTGAACTCCCAAAGTCTCGACGGTCTTGAAGGAGCGTTGGCCCCAATCGGTGATCTCCTTCATGCGGCTCAGCTCTGGGTGGGAGTCAGGCACGTCCGTGGCAAATACAATCCCAACAGGAGGCCACGATAGTTCTGACACACCGATGGGGCCGACGTGGGGATTGGAGAACAGAAATGCCATTGCGGCGAAGCCTGTGATGCGCCCCAGATGGCCCATGTTGCGATAGAGGTAGAATCGCAGAACACCCGCCGGCAACTTACTGTCTCGCCGGAGAACGAACTGCCGAAGTTCCTTCCACTGATCGAGGTCAAGTTCAGGTTGAGCGGCCAAGAACATGGCACTCATCTGTTTCAGAATTCGTAGTGGTTGTACCTGTTCCAAGGAGATCCAGGTTCGCTGCGCCGTCGCGTCAAGCAGCCCCGATGCAGCGAACTGCCGGACGAACTGCTTGTACGCCGTCCCATAGCTTCCACCAGTACGCATGTTGCAATGCCCGCATATGGACCGTACTACGAATCCATCGGGCTCTTCTCGAACCACTCGTTGCAGCTGATTGCCCGGCCCTACTGGACGCATGTAAGTGATTCGCACCGCTTCGTCGTTCGCAGCGGCAACTCCGGGCAGGTGCTCCTTGCTGCCAGCTGGCCGAAGACCGCATATGTGACAGAGAGCTGCCGGTTTCATTCTGAATGGTAAGCGGTGCTGGTGGAATCGGCCTAACGGAGGGCGGTTGAGTGGCGAGCGCGCTCATGATATCTCAGTCGGTCAAGAGGTACCCGGCGCGTTCGCTCACTCCAACCGCGTGTTAGGCCGCGCCTGCAGAGACCCCAGCCGCCGCGAGGGGCCGGCGGCGGAGCATAGCAGCCGCAGGGAGCAGGAACAGCCAGAAACCAGAGACCGGCATGAAGAATACACCGACCGCGCACAGCGCGAGCAGGCCCCAGCCAAGGCGTTGCGGTAGCGGAATCGCCCGCGATTCGATCCAGTCGACGAGTAGACCGAGAAACAACCACGACACGCCGGTTAGCAGGAACCAGAACGCCATGTTGCGGTCCACGTACGGGTCCACGGCGTTCCAGCCCCCGTCCGCTGCAATAGCCCGGAGCGGAGCGTGATAGAGAGCGAAGCCGACTACGTTGTGAAGGACACCAACTCCGATGAGATAGCGACCAATCCAGCGACCAATCCAGCGACGCATGGAAGTGCCTCCAAGAATGAGCGCGGTCTAACGCCCTGCGAATCAGTTGCAATCGACTTGCGCGCCAATCACTATCCTACGTTCCGTTGACCAGCACCGGCCGGTCGGCGCTCATCGGAGTTCCGCTCGGAGGCGCTTGTCGGCTGCATGCGCTTGTTAGGCAACTCTTGCATAGGTATATACATACTTATATAGTGCCTCATGGCTGACAAGCCCCTGCGCTGGGCTGGATCTTCCCTGGAGGATCTCCGAGCCTTCCCGGACGATGCCCGACGCGAGGCCGGCTATGAGCTGCGGCGTGTCCAACAAGGCCTGCCGCCGGACGATTGGAAACCGATGGCGTCGGTCGGGCCGGGTGTCGCAGAGATCCGGATTCACTCCGCCCTGGAGCATCGGGTGTTCTACGTAGCCAAGTTCGCCGAAGCAATCTATGTGCTCCACGCCTTCGAGAAGCGAAGCCGGCAAACCCGACACTCCGATCTGGAGCGCGGCCGCGGGCGTCTGGCCGAGGTGACCCGCTACCGTCGCGAGCTGGAGGAGAACCTATGACCACCAAGATTCGTCGGTCCAGCGGCAACGTGTTTCGCGACCTCGGTTTCCTTTCCGAAGAGGCCACGAACCTGAAGCTGCGTGCCGACCTCATGATCGAGTTGACCAAGCTGATCAAGGGCCGCCGGTTGACGCAGGCCAGGGCCGCCGCACTCTTCGGCGTCAGTCAGCCCCGTGTCAGCGATCTGGTCCGCGGCAAGATTGACCGCTTCAGCGTCGATACCCTCGTCGCGATGCTGGGCCACGCCGGCGCCCATGTGGCCCTCGTAGTGAGACCACGGTCGAGAGTTGCCTAACGGATTGCGCATCAGCTGCAGGCTAGCATCTTGACGCCCGCACAAACCAACGCGTCCACTGCATGGCCACTGGGAGTTGCGCGCCCGAGCGGAGCGCTGGCCCCTCTCGGCCTGTCGGCTGCATGCGCGGGTTAGGTGGCGAGGCTGGAGGCGCAAATACTACTGCAATGATTGCAGCAGCGGCGACTTGTACTGCCATTCGCGTCCGCCACAGCGTCACTTCGGCGGCGCGCGTCAGCACGTGCCTTCCGCGTCATGGGGCGTGTCTTCGTTCCAGCCCGGTCCACGTCGCCCCATCCCGGCCCCCGGGTGTAGCTTCCCGCCCATGCCCGCGCGCATCCTCATCACCATGGACGATCTCTCCACCGCCGTCCCCCTCAACGCGGCCTTCGAAGCCGCCGGCTTCAGCACGGCCATGTTCAGCTCGCTCGACGACGCCCCCCGCACCGTCCGCCGCGAGAGCCCCGAGTTGGTGATCCTGACCGGCGCCATCCACGAGCCGCACGCCGTGCAGCTCGCGGCCCTGGCCCGCGACGGCGAGATCTCCACCCTCGCCCTGCTCGAGCCCACCGACAGCGAGCGCGCCGAGCGGGTCGGCCGGCTCGGCGTCACCGAGACCATGATGAAGCCGGTGGCGCCCGACGACGCGCTGGCCACGGCGCGGCGGCTGATCGAGCGGCGCGGGCTGCAGCAGCGCACCGGGATCATCGGCGAGAGCGCCCCGATCCAGGAGGTGCTGGTCAAGATCGAGCAGATGGCGCCGGTGTCGAGCACCGTGCTGATCC
>JACCSZ010000097.1 GCA_013812695.1 Gemmatimonadales bacterium
AGCGAGGCGCTCGACCTGCTGGGCGACCTTCCGGCCGCCGACGTGCCGCGCTACCTGGTCGGCGCGGATACGAGTCACCGCATCGCGGCCGCGGCGATTCAGCGGGGCATGCACGACTACTTCGCCCTCCCCGACGACCTCGACCTGCTCCGTCGCACCCTGGAGCGCGAGGCCCGTGAGGCTCGCGGGCGGGTGGACGCCGGGCGCTTCGCGGACGTCGAGCGGCAGACCGGCGGGTTCGATGCGATCCTCGGTCGGAGCGTCGCGCTGCGGCAGGCGCTCGGCCAGGCGGCGCGGGTCGCGGTGCATCGGGACGTCACCGTACTCCTCGGTGGGGAAACCGGCACGGGCAAAGAACTGTGTGCTCGGGCAATTCATTACGACTCGCCTCGCGCGGCCCAGCCATTCGTCGAGATCAACTGCGCCGCCATCCCGGCCAATCTGCTCGAGAGCGAGCTGTTCGGTCATGAGAAGGGCGCGTTCACGGGCGCCGTGTCCGCCAAGCCTGGGCTGTTCGAGCAGGCCCACGGCGGCACCGTGTTTCTCGACGAGATCGGCCATCTGCCGATGGAGCTGCAGCCGAAGCTGCTGCGCGCGCTGGAAGGCGGCGCCATCCGCCGCGTCGGCGGGCAGGCCGCCCGGCCGGTCGACGTCCGCGTCATCGCCGCCACCCACGTCGACTTGGCCGCCGCGGTCGCCCGGGGGGAGTTTCGCGAGGACCTGTACTACCGGCTCAACGTAGTGGCGCTGGTGCTCCCGCCGCTCCGGTACCGGGAGGACGACGTCGAGCTGCTGGCCGAGACCTTTCTCACGCGGCTCGCTACGACGTACGGCCTGCCGGTGCCGCCCTTGACGCCGGAGGCCCGGATGGCGCTCCGGAGCCACCGCTGGCCCGGAAACGTCCGCGAGCTGCGGAACGCCATCGAGCGGGCACTCGTGCTGTCACCGCCCGGCACGCTCCGCGCGGATGAGCTGGGCGTGACCCGGCCGCGCGCGAGCGCGTTCGACGGCGGTCCGATCCCGTTTCCGACCGACCTCCACACGCTCGTGCGGTCGGCGGCGCAGGCGATGCTCGCGCTCACCGGCGGCAACAAGAGCGAGGCGGCGCGGCGGCTGGGCATCTCACGCCCCCGGCTGCAGCGCCTGCTCGATGGACTTCCCGAAGGCGATTGATCGATGCCGACACTTCAGGAGAACGCCATGAGGATCACTCGACGCGTCGCGCTCTGCCTTGCAGTGGCCGGCTCGCTCGGGCTGGCCGGCTGCGGGGACGACGCGAACCCCGACGAGCGGAGCGAGGACGAGCTCAACGCCCTTCGGATCCGGCCCGACGCGCCGCCGCTCGAGCGGACGGACACCTCGTTCTACGCCAAGAAGGGCGAGGACCGCGAGGTCGCCATCTACTTCACCGACGGCGCCGGGGGCCGGGGCACGCTCCTCTTCCTGCTCCGGGTGTTCGGCAACTCGCTTCTGGCCCGGCCGGACGGCACGCCGATCGCTCTGGGCGATTCGGTGCTGATCACGGCCCGGGTGGTGGACCCGACGCGAGTGCTCATCGATCTTCAGCCGGATGGTCTCACGTTCGACGCGTCCGCGCCGCCCGAGCTGCTGCTCCACTACGACGAGGTGGACGACGATTTCGACGGCGATGGCGACATCGACGCCGACGACGTCCTCATCGAGACCAGGCTGACCATCTGGCGCCAGGAGGACCCGGGAGAGGTCTTCGTCAGGCTTCCGTCCACCGTGAATCCGGCGCTTCAGGGTGTCGCCACGCTGCTGCGTGGCTTCAGCCGGTACGCCATCTCGTACTGAGGAAGAGACTCAGCGCATGGGCGAGAGCCCGCTGTCCTCCGAGCTGTTGCGCGCCCTCCGGGAGCGACTCGCCCGCGGTCAATTCCGCGAGGCGCTGGAACTGTGCCTGGAGAGCGAACGGGACGGGATACGCCTGTCGGCGGAGGCGCAGCTGCTGGCCGCCACGGCCGCCACGCGCGTGGGCGACCTCGTCCGGGGCTCGACGCTCGCCGCGGAAGCGCTCGAGGGTTTCCGGACCCGTGCGGACGACGACGGCCGCATGCGCGCGACGAACCTAATGGGCGCGATCAGCTTCGAGCGCGGACTGCTCGACGCCGCGGCGACGAGCTTCACCGAGTCGCTGCGCCTCGCCCGGCAGCTGCGCGACAGCCTGATGGCGGCCAGGACCGCGAACAACCTCGCCTCGGTGACTCACCTGCGAGGCGACTTTCCCGGCGCGCTCGAGCTGTACCGGTCCGCGCTGCTCGACTTCCAGCGACTGGGCGACCGCCACTTCATCGCCGAGACCTATCACAATCTCGGGCTGGCGTTCCGGCACGCGGCGGCGTGGCAGGAGGCCGAACGGGCCACCGCGGAAGCGGTGCGGCACGCGGAGGTGGTGGGTGACCGCGCCCTGCTCGCGCTGACCGTCACCGGCCGCGCCGAGCTCAAGGTCGCCTTGGGCGAGACCGCCATGGCCGTGCAGGAGCTGGACCGCGCCGCTCGGCTGGCCGGCGATGTCGGCGACGAGCTCGGCGGTGCCGAGATCCGCAGGATCCGCGCGCTTGCGGCGCTCCGGGACGGCAACTTCGCCGCCGCTGCGCAGGAGGCGGAGGCCGCGCACGCGGTGGCCCAGGCGCAGGACAGCGTGCTGCTCACCGCCGAGTGCGCAGCGGCGGCGGCGCTGGCGCATCGCGGCCTGGGGCGGCAGGAGCTGGCGGAGCGCCGGCACGCGGAAGCCGTGGTGGGCTTCCGCGCGCTCGGTGCCACCAAGCTGCTGGAGCGGCTGGAGGAGGAATGGGCGAATAGCTGGCCACTCTGAGCAGCGCCGAGTCACCCTGAGCGCAGCGAAGGGGCATGATTCAG
>JACCSZ010000133.1 GCA_013812695.1 Gemmatimonadales bacterium
CCGTCACCCCGCACGCCGGCGGCGACCCCCGCGGTCGCGCGGCCGAGGAGCGCCTGGCGCGCCGCATGGCGCTCGCGCTGGCTGACCCCGCATTCCGCACCTACGTCAAGGACGCGCTCGATCGCTCGCCGGTCGTCGAGCACAAGCTGCACCTGGGACGGCTGCTGCGCGGGTCGGACCGGCGTGCGCTCAGGGCATTGGCGCGAGCCGGAGGAGAGCCCGAGGCCGCCGTCGATGCCGACGCAGGCGCGGCCACGGCGCTCGAGCTTTACATCCCGGTTCCCGCGCACCGCGCCGCGTGGGGCGGTGGCGACGAGATCCTCGTGGCCACCGCCCGGACCGACCGGGAGGCGCCGATTGCGTTCGACGTGCGTGGACGGCGACGGCTGTTGAGCCCCGACGCGCCGCCTAGCGCGCCCGTGCTGGCCGTGGTGCCGGTGGAGACGGACTTCGACGCCCTCGAGGTCGGCATGATGCTTCCCGACGGCGACGGGGCCGGTGGCGGAGGAGGGGGTGGGAGTGGCGGGGGTGGTGGAGGCACGGCGACGGTCACGCCGGGGTTGTACATGACCGCAAGCCACTTCGTGGACGATTTTGAGGGATGGTTGAAGGGCAGCCCCGAATATGAGATTCACATCCTGGGCCAGTCGGGTGCGTCCGACTCGCTGACCAGCTATCAGTGTGCGGGCGAACACGCCGCGACCGGGTACAGCTTCGACCAGAACAACAATGACTGGACGGGCAGCGTGCGCCTGTTCAGCCAGACTCAGTTGAACGGTTACCGGACCGCGCACCCCAATCAGAACATCCGGATCCTGGCCATCGAGGACGACGACGGTGCCTGTCAGATCCGGCTGGATGGAACCCGGTTCAAGAACTTCCTGACCGTGCTGCAACAGAACTACGGCACACTGACCGGCGGAAAGGATACCACATCGGGCCTCGCGAAGACCTACAAACGCGCCACGGCGCTGCAGAAGATTCTACGCGCCGCTTACTCCTGGCTCACGTCTCAGGATGACCTGATCGGCAATGCCATCGAGGACACGGTGGTGGGCGAGTACCACGCGGGCGCCAACTGGATCGTTCGGGGTGACAACAACGTCACCAACGGCTGGCTCAAACTCCAGATGCGGTAACCCCCATGACCCGCACTCGCGCCTGCGCGGCGTTCGTCGCGATCGCCCTGATCTCCCTTGGTGGCACGCCCGTATCGGCTCAATGGCTGGTCGGGGCAGGTGTCCGGGCGCCCCGCTTTTCCGGAGGAGCCTTTCAACCGGCATCGGAGGGATCTTTACACCCCTACCGGCCGACCATGCTGGAGATCGGGGTGCACCGCGCCGGCAGCCGGGTGGGCGTGGGTCTGCGCGCGCACTACGCGTCCAGCAGTCTGGCACTCGAGGGAAACGACGTGCTGTCCGCGGTCAAGGATGCCATGACGCTGTACGGCTTCGAGCCCGAGCTTTCGGTTCGTCTCAGCCGGCTCGGGCCCGAAACAGTGGTCCGGCTTTTCGCCGGGCCGGTGTTCCAGGTGTGGAACCTCCCCGACGTTGGATCCCGGTTACGGGGTGGGGTGACCGCGTCGCTCGGACTGGAGGTGCCGTTCGGGGGGCGATGGCTCGGATCGGCCAGAGTTGGCGCGGCGGTGACGCCATCGCCGTTCAATGCGGAGGATCTGGATGAAGCGTTCGAGCGGCGCACGCTCTGGCGCCGCGATGTGAGCGCCTGCCTCAGCTATCGGCTGTAGCGGATCGGGGCGTCACGCCGCCGCGGCCGTCCCGCACTGCGCGCAGAACCGGCTGTCGGCGCCAAGCTCGGCGCCGCAGCCGGCACAGGGGCCGGAGGCGGCAGAGTGCAATCGATCACCGCACGATGAGCAGAACTCCGCGTCCGACTCCGGGCGCGGACCACAAGCCGGGCAGGCGGGGCCCCCGGGCGGTGCCGAGATCGCAGCGGAGCGGAGGGCTCGAACCCTGGCAGCGATCATGATCTCGACATCGCCGCCTCCCGAACCCGGCCCGGCCTCCGCGGCCCGCGCCTCCTCGGCCTCCGCCGACTCCGCGCGAAGCGCTTCGAGCGCGGCCCCAGTGTATTTGCCCTTGAGAAACGCGTAGTCCTCGTTCGACAGCTTCCCGGTTTCGCGATCGAACTCGATCTCCTTGAGCGCGGCCAGGGCCACGCCTTTGGGCGTCTCTTCCGGGTCGAGCGGCTCGATGACGGTCATTCGCGGTGTGCCCGGCGCAATCAGTGGCTGCAGCACCCACCAGACGGCGGCCACCCCCACCAGCGCCGCCGCGACGATCTCCAGCGTCATCAGTCGTCGGTCTCACGGAGCGCCCGGCGGAGGCGCTCCAGTTCCTCGGGGCTCGCCTCGAGGTGATCACCCTCGGGCGCCGCCCCGCCGGCAGCGGCCACCGCGGAGCGCCGCCGGCCGATCACCAGCGCCAGCGTCGCGCCGGCGGTCACGATCGCCGCGCCGGGCACCAGGTAGCCCGCCAGGTTGAATCCCTGGGGCTTCGGTGCCATCAGCGCCTTCTCGCCGTAGCGCTCGACGAACGCGTCGATCACCTCCTGGGCCGACAGCCCGTCGTTTCGGAGCGCCAGCACTTCGCGGTGGAGCTTGGGGGAGTAGGTGCACGAGAAATCGGTCGTGCGGCAGGTGAAGATGTCGAGCGTGCAGCCGCAGTTGCAGGCCAGCTTCAGCTCGATCGCCTGGATCTCGGCCGCGTTCTCCTCGGGGTTCGTGGACGCGCGCGGCCGGCCGGCCGCCGCCGGGTTGTGGAGCGTGCCGACCGCTCCACGGCCGGCCAACGAGTCCTGGGCCGGCGGCACGAACGCCAAGGCGAGCCCCGCGCGGAGGAACGAGCGCCGCGAGGTCATGCGGCCATGGCGCAAGGCTGGCGCGCGCTCACTCCGTCCCCGCCCCCACGAGCGAGACAGCGTACCCGCCCTGCACCTGCCGGGCGGGCACCAGTGCCGGCCCGCCGCCCGGCCACATCGTCACGAGGCCGCCGAAGGCCAGCACGAACCCGCCGAACCAGACCCACCACACCAGCGGGTTGACGTTGAAGCGATACACTGCCTCCTCGGTACCGTCCACGGCGCCGGCGAACACGAGGTAGAGATCTTCCCGCAGGCCGCTCCGAATCCCGACCTCCGTCGAAGGTTCGAAGGTGGGGCGCTTGAAGCTGTCGATGTGCTGGCGCTTCTCGCTCGTCAGCAGCCCGTCGGCGCGGCCGTCGATCGCGACCTGGACCGTCGCGGCGCTGACGACCCGGTTGAGCGCCTCGTACTGCGAGATCCCGACGTGCGTGAAGGTGTACGTGTGCCCGAACGGGCTCCGGAGCTCGACCGATTCACCCGGCTTCAGCGTGGCCTCGCGCTCCACCTTGAAGGCCATCCCGGCAAACGCGGCGAAGTAGATGAGGATGCCGGTGTGCACGATGTACCCGCCGTAGCGACGTCGATTCCGGGCCACCAGCCGGAAGAACGCCAGCGGCACCGATTCGCCGTGCATGCGCCGCCGCGCCCGCACCCCGCGCAGGAACTCCTGAGAGATCGTTCCCGCCACGAAGCCGGCCAGCGCGAGGGCGGTCGCCGCATAGAAGTCGCGCAGGCCGGCCGCCAGCACCATCGCCAGCGCGGCGGCTCCAGTCGCCAGCGGGCCGACGAACTGGCGGCGCAGGTTGGCCGCCGACGCCTTGCGCCAGGCGATGAGCGGCCCGATGCCGGTCAGCGCGAGCAGCAGGAGGCCCAGCGGGACGTTGACGCGATTGAAGAACGGCGGACCCACGGTGATCTTGGTACCCCGCACCGCCTCGCTCAGAATGGGAAAGAGCGTCCCCCACAGCACCGAGAACGCGATGCCCACGAACAGCAAATTGTTGAACAGAAACGCCGCCTCGCGGCTCAACATCGACTCCAGCCGCACCTCGGCCTCGAGCAGCGGCCAGCGGGTGTAGAGTAGCGTGAACGAGAGCACCGCCGCCACCACCAGAAAGGCGAGGAAGAAGTAGCCCACGTTCGACTGGGTGAAGCTGTGCACGCTCGCGATGACACCCGACCGCGTGATGAAGGTGCCGAAGATGCTGAGCAGGAACGTCCCGACGATCAGGCCCAGATTCCAGCGCTTCAGCATCCCACGCTTTTCCTGGATCATCACCGAGTGCAGAAACGCGGTCATGGTGAGCCAGGGCAGGAAGCTCGCGTTCTCGACCGGGTCCCAGGCCCAGTAGCCGCCCCAGCCGAGCTCGACGTAGGCCCACCACATGCCCAGGGTGATCCCGATCGACAGGAACAGCCAGCTCACCAGGGTCCACTTCCGGATCGCGTGAATCCAGCCGGTATCCAGCCGGCGCGAGAGCAATGCCGCCACCGCGAACGCGAACGGAATGGTGATGCTGATGTATCCCAGATAGAGCATCGGCGGGTGGATGACCATACCGACGTTCTGGAGCTGCGGATTCAGCCCCCGTCCATCAGCCGGGGTGAACGCGAGCCGCTCGAACGGATCCGAGCCGAACAGCATGACGCTCACGAAGAACGCGACCACCGCCGAGGTCACGCCCGCGACGTAGGGCATCAGATCGGCGTAGCGGCGGGGCGTGAGCAGCTGCGCCAGGCTCGCGAACAAGGACAGTACCAGCGCCCAGAACAGCAGCGAGCCCTTTTGCCCCGCCCAGAAGGCGGAAACGATGTAGTACGGCGGCAGGTTCCGGCTGGTGTAGGCCGCTACGTACTCGATGTTGAAGTCGTGGCCGATGAGCCCCTTCCAGAGCGCGAGCGACGCCACCACCAGGCAGCCGAACATCGCGTACACCGAGCGGACGACCGTGGCGGCGAGCTCGGGCCGATCCCGCCAGCGGGCCGAGAACGCGATCGCGACGCACCACAGGCCGACCAGGAAGGTGACCCACAGCGCGAATTGTCCTAGCAGCGTCATGACATTCTCAGGCTTTGGGCACGGCCTCGTAGCGGGAGCCGCATTTGGCGAGCACGTCGGTGGCGCGAATGACCCCATCCTGTCCCAGCCGGCCTTCGACGACGACCTCGATGTCGTTCGCGTCGGTGAAGGTGTCGGGAACGAGGCCGCGGTAGGTGACCGGATAGGACTTGACCCCATCGGACACCTGGAAGTCTATCCTCCGGCCGGCCCGGTCGCGGCGGATCGACCCGGGCACGACCCGGGCGCCGACCTTGAACCCGACGTTCTCCACGAACGACGGGTCCGCCGACGTCTTCGCGGCGAGCTCCGCAGGGGTCAGGAAATACACCCCCGTCTCCTTCACGCCCTCGGCGATCAAGAATCCTACGCTCCCGACGATCAGCAGCGCGCCGATGAGGAACTTGTGGCCTGCCTTCATGGTCTGCTCCCATGCTCGTGGTCCGATGTGTCGCCGGGAAAGTTCTGCTTCCGGGCCGGGTTATTCAAGACCCCGAATGGCGCCGCGGAAATCTAGCCGGATAGAGGGTCGCGACCCGCCCGTGCCCACGCGAGCGCCGCACCCACCGCTCGCGACCAGCCGGCCGCCAACGCGCGGCGCTCCGCCGCAGTGGTGCGGGGCTCGAACCGCGTGAACCGCCGCCCGCCCAGGAAATCCGCGCTGCTGCGCCACACGCCCAGCGCGATCCCCGCGAGGCCCGCGGCTCCCAGCGCCGTGGTCTCGACCATGTCCGGCCGCTCGACTGGCACGCCGAGCACGTCGGCCTGGAACTGCATCAGCCAGTTGTTCGCGGAGGCGCCGCCGTCGACCCGCAAGGCTGGCACCTCGAGCCCGCCCGCGCCGGCCATCGCCGCCAGCAGCTCGGCGCTCCCGAACGCCATGGCCTCGAGCGCCGCCCGGGCGAGATGCGCGCGCGACGTGCCACGCGTCAGCCCCGTGATCGTGCCTCTGGCGTCCGACTCCCAGTGCGGCGTACCCAGGCCGACGAAGGCCGGAACGAAATGCACCCCGCCCGTATCGGAGACGCTCCGGGCCAACGTTTCGGTTTCGGCGGCGGCCTGAATCAGTCCCAGGCCGTCGCGGAGCCATTGGACGGCGGCGCCCGCGATGAACACGCTGCCTTCGAGCGCGAACGCCGGCTCGCCGGCGGGGCCGCAGGCCGCGGTCGCCAACACCCCGGCGGTGGGTGAGGGCAGGCGATCGCCGGTGGAGACCAGGAGGAAGGCGCCGGTGCCGTAGGTGTTCTTGGCCAATCCCGGCGTGCAGCAGCCCTGGCCGAAGAGCGCGGCCTGCTGATCACCGGCAAGCCCCGCGATCGGCAGGCTCAGACCCAGATGTTCGGGGTCGGTCTCCGCAACGACGCCGGCGGAGCGCACGATGCCGGGAAGAATCTCGCCGGACACGCCGAAGACGCGGAGCAGTTCGGGGTCCCACTCGCGGGCGGCCAGGCCGTAGAGCAGCGTGCGCGACGCGTTGGTGTGGTCGGTGACGTGGCTCCGGCCGCCGGTGAGCCGCGCCACCAGCCAGCTCTCGACGGTCCCGGCGGCCAGCTCGCCCCGCTCGGCGCGGTGGCGGAGGCCGGCGTCCTGCAGCAGCCACTCTAGCTTGGTCGCGGAGAAGTACGGGTCCGCCACCAGGCCGGTCCGTTCGCGCAACAACAGCTCGACGCCGCTTTCCCGCAGCTCGCGGCAGCGCTCGCTGGTGCGGCGATCCTGCCAGACAATCGCGGGCGCCACCGGCGCGAGCGTCCGCCGATCCCACAGCACCACGGTCTCGCGCTGGTTGGTGATGCCGATGCCGGCCGGGCGCTCACCCGCGCCGGCCAGCGCCTCGCGCATCGCCTCGAGCGACCCGCGCAGCAGCTCGTCCGGATCGTGCTCGACCCAGCCCGGGCGCGGGTAGCGCTGCGTGACTTCGCGATAGCCGCGGCCCAGCACGGTGCCGTCCTGGTGGATGAGCAGCGCGGTGGAGCCGGTGGTGCCCTGGTCGAGAGCGAGGATTGAGGACATCTGAGGGCATCAACGACGGCGTGCTGTCACGCCGCCCCCGCCGCATCCTTCGGCGCGAACACTCCGCGGTCGGTGATGATCGCCGTCACCAGTTCGGCCGGCGTCACGTCGAACGCCGGGTTCCAGACGCGCGCGCCGGCCGGCGCGACCTGGTGCCCGCGCCACCCGGTCACTTCGTCCGCCGAGCGCTCCTCGATGGGTATGCGGGCGCCGTCCGGTGTCGCCCGATCGATCGTGGACGTGGGCGCCGCCACGTAGAACGGGACGCCATGCGCCCGCGCCGCGAGCGCCACGCCATAGGTGCCGATCTTGTTCGCCACGTCGCCATTGGCGGCGATGCGGTCCGCGCCGACGATCACGCAGCTCACGTCGCCCCGCCGGAGCCGGCTCGCGGCCATGCCATCGGCGATGACGGTCACCGGCACGCCGGCCCGGCCCAGCTCCCACGCGGTGAGCCGGCTGCCCTGAAAGAGCGGCCGCGTTTCGTCGGCCACGACCGACACCCGCCGTCCGGCCTCGTGAAGGGTGTAGACGGGCGCGAGCGCCGTGCCCATGCCGCCCGTGGCGAGCGCGCCGGCGTTGCAGTGGGTGAGCACGATCGCGTCGCCGCCGATCAGCGCCGCGCCCGCCGCGCCGATCCGGACGCACATGGCCCGGTCCTCCTGCCAGATGGCATCGGCTTCCGCGCGCATCGCCGCCGCCAGATCCTCGCCGCCGGCAAGCGCGGCAGCGGCACGGCGCTCCATGCGCGCCAGCGCCCACCGAAGGTTGACCGCGGTCGGCCGGGTAGCGCCGAGCGTCGCGCTCGCGGCCTGGATGGCCTGGAGCGACGGCGCGCCCTGGCGGATCGAAAGCGTCACTCCCATGGCGGCCGCGATCCCGATCAGCGGCGCCCCGCGGACGCGGAGTGTGCGGATCGCCTCAGCGACGGCGTCCACCGTCTCGAGCTCGAGGTAGCGCTCCTCGTCCGGGAGCAGCGTCTGATCGAGAATGCGGACGGCGTGGCCCGGCGTCCACCCGATGGGCGATGGAATCGTCATCCGCGGAAAGATAGAGGGCACCCCGGCATCGGGTTAGCTTAGAGGCCAGTTCGACCCGGCCCATCCCCGCCACTTTCCGCCAATCCTCGAGCCGACGATGCCCTTCACGACCCTGCTGTTCGACCTCGCCGACGGGATCGCGCGGGTCACGGTCAACCGTCCCGACAAGCTCAACGCCCTCAACGAAATCGTCATCGGCGAGCTCGACGGTGTCATCGAGCGCATCCGCACCGACACTGCCATCCAGGGGGTGCTCCTCACCGGCGCGGGCACCAAGGCGTTCGTGGCCGGCGCGGACATCGGCGAGATCGGCGGTCAGGGGCCGAGCGACGGACGGGCGCGGGCGCTGGCGGGGCAGCGGATGATGCGCCGGCTCGAGCAGTGCGGAAAACCGGTGGTGGCGGCGGTCAACGGCTTCGCGCTCGGCGGGGGCTGCGAGCTGGCCATGGCGTGTCACATCCGGGTGGCGAGCGAAAGCGCGCGATTCGGGCAGCCGGAAGTGAAGCTCGGAATCGGCCCCGGCTACGGCGGAACGGTGCGGCTGCCCCGCCTGGTGGGGCGTGGCCGGGCGCTCGAGCTCCTCCTGACCGGCGCCATGATCGACGCACAGGAAGCCTGGCGGATCGGGTTGGTCAACCGAATCGTGCCGCCCGACCAACTCCTGCCGGAGTCGGAGCGGCTCCTACGATCGATTCTGGAGAACGGCCCGCTCGCGGTTCGCGCCTGCCTGGAGCTGGTGGATGCCGGTCTCGACATGAGCCTGGACGACGCCCTCCGGCTCGAGGCGGCCTACTTCGGACTGCTCAGCGCCACCGCCGACATGCGCGAGGGAACCCAGGCCTTTCTCGACAAGCGAAAGGCCGCCTTCAAGGGGTCCTGACAGGGGTTCCGCGGCTGCAATTTCATCCTCCATCCGGCTATTTTTCCATGGTTCTACAGCGCGGGTCCCAACGCACATACGGGTGGGCCGAGGCGGCGGTTCGGCTGGTTCTCGCCCTGGCATTCGCGGCCGGCTGCGGCGAGCGCGATCGGCTCACGTTCCCGACCGACAATCCGGGCGACGGGGCGGGTCCGGTCACCGACATCTCCCTGCCTTCGGCCGCCGACACGGTCGTCACCGAGGGCGACCTGCTGATCATCCAGGGCCGCACCACCGACGCGGACGGCGTGGATACGGTCTACTTCGAGGTCGGTGGTGCCAACCAGGGCTTCGCCCCGCTGAGGGGAAACGGAGCGGACACGGTGGACTTCGCGTTGCAGCTCTCGACGCTGAACCGGAGCGGCGCGACGATCGTCTTCCGCGCCTACGGCGTCGATCTGCTGGGGGGCCAGGGCGCTCCGGCCAGCCGGCAGATTCGCATCGAATAGTGCGGCTCCGCCACCTGGCCGCTCGAGGTTTCCGCAATCTGGCGGACCTCGACCGCGAGTTGCCCGAGTCCGGCCTGGTGCTCCTCGGCGCCAACGCCCAGGGCAAGACCAACCTGCTCGAGGCCATCTACTACCCGGTGCTGTTCCGCTCCTTTCGTGGGGCGGCCGACCAGGAGGTGGCCCGCTTCGATGGTCCCGGTTTTCAGGTCGAGGCGTCGATCGAGGATGGTCGCACCCTGGTGGTGAGCGCCGCGTATGCGGCCCAGGGACGCCGCAAACGCGTGCTCGTCGAGGGCCAGGAGCCCGAGCGCGTGGCCGACGCCGTCGGTGCGTGGCTCGCCGTCTCGTTCCTCCCGGACGACGTCGCACTCGCCACCGGCACGGCCGCGGGTCGGCGCGGGTACCTCGACCGGCTGCTCTCGCTCGCCGACCCGCACTACCTGCGCTCGCTCGCCCGCTATCGCCACGCGCTTGCCCAGCGCAACAGCGGGCTGCGGCAGGGACGTCCCGAGCTGGCGTGCGCATTCGACGCGCCGCTCGCGGCGGCCGGCGCGGAAATCATGCGGGCCAGGGAGCGGTGGGTGGTGGGCGCCGCCGAGCAGTTCGCCGCGGAGCTCGACTGCCTGGGCGAGCGTGGCGGACGGCTAGGCTATCGCGGCCAAGCGGCGCTGGCCGACCCGTCGCTCTGGGACGCCGTGTTGAGCGAGGCGCTCCCGCGCGATCGGGCGCGCGGCATGACGACCGTCGGTCCGCATCGCGACGACCTGGTGCTCGAGGTCGGCGGCCGGCCGCTCCGGGAGTTCGGCTCCAACGGCCAGCAGCGGGGCGCGGCGGTGGCCCTCAAGCTGATCGAGCTGTCGGCCCTTCGAGCGGCGCGCGGCAGCGAGCCGGCGCTGCTCCTGGACGACGTGTTCGCCGCCTTCGATCGCGAGCGGCAGCGGCGCCTCGCGCACCGCCTGCTCGACGCCCCGGGCCGGCAGGTGATCCTGACGGCGCCGCGCATGGACGAGCTCCCGCCCGGCCTGTCCTTGCCGGTCTGGCACATCGACGCCGGCACGGTCACCTCGTGAGACGCACCCCGTGACCAAGCGGAAGCCGCCCGTTACGCTCGCAGAAGCCCTCGCGAGCTACCTCAAGCAGTCGGGGTTCTCGAAGCGGCTGCAACAGGCGGGCATCGTCGAGCAGTGGGCGGAGCTGGTCGGGCCGCAAATCGCGGCCGTCACGACCCCGGAGTCCGTGACCCCCGATGGGGTCCTCCGGGTCCGCGTCTCCACCGCGGCGTGGGCGAACGAGCTGAGCCTGATGACGCCCCGGATCCTCGCCCGCCTGAACGCGGGGCGCACCGGGCGCGTGAAGCAGATCCGCTGGGTGCCGGGTGGCCCCAGCCCCAAATGATGGAGCCTATGGCCAAGAGTGAGATCGCCGCCCTCGACGGGACGCCGCAGTACAAAGCCGATTCCATCCAGGTCCTCAAGGGGTTGGAGGCCGTGCGCAAGCGCCCCGGCATGTACATCGGGTCGACGAGCGAGAACGGCCTGCATCATCTCGTCTACGAGGTGGTCGACAACTCGATCGACGAGGCGCTCGCCGGATACTGCGACACGATCAACGTCACCATCCACGCCGACAACTCGATCACCGTCCAGGACAACGGGCGCGGTATCCCCGTGGACATGCATCCGACCGAGCGGATGCCGGCCGTCGAGGTGGCGCTGACCGTGCTGCACGCGGGCGGGAAGTTCGACAAGAACTCCTACAAGGTGTCCGGCGGCCTCCACGGCGTGGGTGTATCGGTGGTCAACGCGCTGAGCGAGCGGCTCGAGGTAGTGGTCGACCGCGACGGCAACCGGCACCGCATGGCCTTCGTGCGCGGCAAGACAGTCAAGAAGCTGGAGACACTCGGCAAGGCGCGCGGCACCGGCACCACGGTCCGGTTCAAGCCCGATCCCGAGATCTTCACCGTGCTCGAGTTCCACTACACGACGCTGGCCGACCGGCTCCGCCAGCTCGCGTTCCTGAACAAGGGCATCACGATCACGATCAAGGACGAGCGCGAGGACCAGAAGAAGCAGGAGACGTTTCTCGCCAAGGGGGGCCTGGTCGAATTCGTGCAGTGGCTCAACCGGAACAAGAAGCCGCTGCATCCGAAGCCGATCGCCTTCAGCGCCAGCAAGGACAACGTCGAGGTGGACCTGGCCCTGCAGTACGAGGACGGGTACAACGAGAACACATTCACTTTCGTCAATAACATCAACACCCATGAGGGCGGCACCCACCTCACCGGCTTCAAGAGCGCGCTCACGCGGACGATCAACGACGTAGCCAAGCGCCGTGACTTCCTGAAGAAAGAGGATTTCACCCTCTCGGGCGAGGACATCCGCGAAGGCCTGACCTGCGTGCTCCACGTCAAGGTGATGGAGCCGCAGTTCGAAGGTCAGACCAAGACCAAGCTGGGCAACTCCGAGGTGGAGGGCATCGTCAAGGCGGTCGTGAACGAGCACCTCGGCAGCTACCTCGAAGAGCACCCGCCCGTCGCGCGCAACATCATCGAGAAGGCGGTGAGCGCGGCCCGGGCGCGCGAGGCGGCTCGGAAGGCGCGCGATCTGGTCCGCAAGAAATCCGGCCTCGAGAACGCGGTGCTCCCGGGCAAGCTGGCCGACTGTTCGCTCGACGACCCCGCCCATACCGAGATCTACCTCGTCGAGGGCGACTCGGCCGGCGGCAGCGCCAAGCAGGGGCGGAACCGCTCGTTCCAGGCCATCCTCCCGTTGCGGGGAAAGATCCTGAACGTCGAGCGCGCGCGGATCGACAAGATCCTCGGCAACGAGGAGATCCGGTCGATGATCACGGCGATCGGCACCGGCGTCCGCGAGGACTTCAAGCTCGACGACGCCCGGTATCACAAGATCATCCTGATGACCGACGCCGACGTGGACGGCGCCCACATCCGGACGCTGTTGCTGACGTTTTTCTTCCGGCAGATGCAGGAGCTGGTCGAGGCGGGTTACGTCTACATCGCGCAGCCGCCGCTCTACCGCGTGGCCAAGGGCAAGGAGGAGTTCTACGCGTACACCGAGGCCGAGCGCGACGAATACACCAAGCGCTTCACCAACGGCGACGGCAAGGGGAGCGTCAACATCCAGCGCTACAAGGGCCTCGGCGAGATGAATCCGGACCAGCTCTGGCGTACCACGATGGATCCCGCCACCCGCACCATCCTCCGGGTCACGATGGAGGACGCGGTCGAGGCATCGAAGCTGTTCGACGAGCTCATGGGCGACGAGGTCGAGCCGCGGCGCCAGTTCATCGAGCGGAACGCGAAGTACGTGAGCAATCTGGACGTGTAGCGTGCGCCAACGGGGCCGCGGAAGTCCGCGGCCCCGTTGCCCCACCCCACCACCCTACCTCAGGAGCCGCGACAACTCTTGAAGCTCCGGCTCTCCGCCTTGTTCCGCAGGTAGTCCATCGCGTCCCGGACGCTGCCGCTGGACAGGTAGCCCGAATCATACTGCCAGCTCAGGAAGGCGCACGGATACGAGCTGCTCAGCAGTGCCGATCCGAAGTCCCGGATTTGGCTCGCCGACATCGACGCCGTCTGCCATCCCGACCCGTCCAGGACGTTGAGCCCGACGATCAACGCCAGCCCCTTGGCCCGAGCCTTGGACACGTTGCTCTCGATGAAGTCGTAAACGTTCCCTTTGCTCGTCCAGTACTGCGCCCAAGCGGCATCCAGATAACGGTAGCTGCCCGACCAGTCGTCCATGTAGTCCGGATAGGCCCGGACGATCGTCGGTACATCCGGCCAGATCCCCTTGCTGTACCGCGCCATCTCCTCGACCGTCGACGGCGGCACCGGCCGTCCGCTCCAGTTGGACGGATCGTTCGGTTCGTCGATCAGGTAATGGCCGATGAGGGTCCCGCCTCGGGCGTAGGAATCGAGATCGATGCTCTTGTAGCGGTCGATCTGCGCCTTCCACTTGCTGAAGCTGAAGTGGCCGTCCGAATCCTTGAAGTTCCGCTCGGAGCCGGCCAAGCTGAGCGCGACTTTGCCACCCCTCGAGCGGATCGCGTCCAGGTTGCTGCGGACGTACTCGGGCCAGATGTTGCGAAGGGCGCCGTTGAACCGGCTCCCGAACTGCTCGTTGGGCAGGTGGAACATCCCGAACGGAATGCCGCCCGCGAACGAGGCGCTGGCGAGCGAGACGCCTCCGGCGGGCGTGCCGGCGAGCGCGTCG
This sequence comes from Gemmatimonadales bacterium, assembly GCA_013812695.1. Taxonomy (GTDB): domain Bacteria; phylum Gemmatimonadota; class Gemmatimonadetes; order Gemmatimonadales; family GWC2-71-9; genus CAVVWJ01. Next base: position 13,596 of record JACCSZ010000133.1, read on the forward strand.
ACGGCGGGATCGCCTTCCTGCACCGGCAACGCCATGCCGACGTCCGTCCCCGCATCCGGCGCTTCGAGTGCGGTGCCGGGGTCGGTGCTGCCATCTGCGGTATAAGAGCTGGCGTCGTCGCATGCGCCGAGGGCGACGATCAGGGCGGCCATCAACGGCGCGCGGAACTGCGAGATCCGCCGGGCCGACTTGAAGCTGTGGGTCATACGCGGGCTTCCTCTCTCCGTCACGGTAGTGTGGGAGGGACACAGTGGTTGCGTCAGGCGAGGGGCCAGCGCTCGGCAGGGCCAAAGCGGCGGCTCATCGTCAGAGGTCCTGACGCGAGTGGGTCAGGCAGAAGCTCTGCCCGATCCGACGAATGTGTTTTGAGGCGTGGGTCCGCTGAGACTAGGGAACTAGTCGTGCAGGGCGCGAAGGAATGAGCACCGAGCTGGTGTCATCTCGTCATCGTAGCTGCTCGCGCCGGAGCTAGAATCGTGACTTGGGTCACATTTGTCAACCCCCCAGATGGTCCGGATTTCTCAGTCTACAATCGCACCGGCGGCCGCGGGCGCGCGGCTCCCGGTCCCCAGTCGTCGCCCTGGAAGTCGTCCTCGGGCCGGCGGTGGCTCTCCTGCTCGCGGACCTCGCGCTCGGCGGCCTCGAGCTCCGCGCGATCGATCCCGTCGTCGCCCACCAGGCGCGGGCCCCGGTGGCGTGGCCCGCGGACCAGCCAGACCACCAGCGCCACAACCACCGCACCGGCCACGAGCAGCGTGCCCACGGGTCCGCTCACCAACGGCATCTCAGACGTCCTCCGGCAGCACTTCCACCCCGCGGGCGGTGATTCGATGCGACACCAGCGCAGTGAGCCGGCCGGCGTCGCCGATGGCCACCGCCTCGCGCAGAGCAGTCATGCCGAGCGCGACACCCGCGTCGTCGCGGGCGAACACCGACGCGATCGGCTCGCCCGCTCGCACCAGGTCGCCAGGTTTGACGGTGATGACGAACCCTACGGTCGGGTCCACCGTGTCCTCCACGGCGTTGCGCCCGCCGCCGAGCTCCACGATCGCGCGGCCGATCCGGCGCGGCTCCACCGCGGCCACCACCCCGGCGCGGTCGGCTCGGAACACCTCGACCGCGCGGGCCTGAGGCAGCACCCCGGGGTCCTCGACCACGCGCGGGTTGCCGCCCTGCGCCTCGATGACGCGGGCGAAAGTCTCCAGCGCCCGCCCGGACGTGATCGCCTCCTCCATCCGCTGCCGGGCTTCGGCCGCCGTGCGGGCGGCGCCCACCAGCACCAGCATTTCCGCGCCGAGCGCGTACGTCACCTCCAGCAGGTCGGAGGGACCGCTGCCCCGAAGCCCCTCGATGGCCTCCTCGACCTCCAGGGCGTTGCCGCAGGCGCGTCCCAGCGGACGGTCCATCGCCGTGAGCAGCGCGACGGTCGGGCAACCGCGGGTTTCGCCGAGCCCGATCATGGCGCGCGCCAGCTCGATACTCCGGGCGATGTCCTTGAGAAAGGCGCCGCTGCCCGTCTTCACGTCGAGTACCAGCCCGTTCAACCCTTCGGCCAGCTTCTTCGACATGATGCTCGCGGAGATGAGCGGGATCGACTCCACCGTGCCGGTCACGTCCCGCAGCGCGTACAATCGCTTGTCCGCGGGGGCGATCTCCGGCGTTTGTCCGAGCATCGCGCAGCCGAGCCTGTCGATCTGCGCCCGGGCCTGCTCGAGTGAGAGGTCCGTGCGAAACCCCGGGATCGATTCGAGCTTGTCGAGCGTGCCGCCGGTGTGCCCGAGGCCGCGTCCGGACATCATCGGCACCGCCACGCCGCAGCTGGCCACCAGCGGCGCGAGCAGCAGAGACACCTTGTCGCCCACGCCGCCGGTGGAATGCTTGTCGGCGATCGGCACCGGGTGCCCGTCGAATCGAAGCCGATCGCCGGAATCGATCATCGCGTCGGTCAACGCAGCGAGCTCGTCGGCCTCCAGCCCGCGGAAGAACACCGCCATCAGGAGCGCCGACATCTGGTAGTCCGGAACCCGGCCGGCCACGTAGTCGCGGACCAGCGTGTGCCAGACTGCCGGAGCCAGGCGGCCGCCGTCGCGCTTGTGCTCGATGAGCGCCGGGATCAACATTCGAAACCCTCTCCCTCAGGATGAACCTCTGAGTCCACATCGGCTCGCCGTCGCCGGACTGCTCACGTTCCTGCCGGTCGCGCCGCTCGGCGCGCAGGGTGTGGACGAACACGTCGCCATGGGCGTGGCAGCCGTGCAGGTCCACGATCTGCCCAACGCGCTCGCGCACTTCGAGGCGGCCTTGACCCGCGACTCGCTGGCCTACGAGCCCAACTGGCGGGCCGCGCTCGTGCTGCTCGACCAGGGCGAGCGCATGCCCGATCGCAAGAAGAATCTTGAGCGCGATTCACTGTACGCGCGAGCCGACCGCCTGGCGCGCCGTGCGGTGGCAGCCGACTCGCAGGGCGCCGAGGGCCACTTCGCCCTCGCGGCCGCGGTGGGCCGCGCGTCGCTTACCATGGGCAAGAAAGAGCGGATCCGCCGCGCGCGGCTCATCCGTGAGGAAGCGCAGCGCACGACAGAACTCGACCCACGCCACGACGGGGCGTACCACATCCTGGGCCGCTGGCACGCGGAGATCATGCGATTGTCCGGGCTCAGCCGCTTCTTCGCGAAACGGCTGCTCGGCGCCGGCATCTTCCGCGAGGCATCGTGGACCGGGGCGATCGCCAACATGGAACGGGCGGTGGAGCTCGACCCCGGGCGCCTGTACCACCGGCTTGCGCTGGCCGAGATCTACGCCGACCGGAAGCGCTACGACGATGCGCGCGCCCAACTCGCGGACCTGGCAGCCCTGCCGGATCGGGAGCTGATGGACAGCGTCTACCGCGGCCGGGCGGATGCCCTGAGCGGCAAGATTGCGGACAAGCGGTAGGCCGTCGGCCTCAGCGAGCTCCGCGCCGGTGGCGCAGCACCTCGCGCCGCGTCAGGCTGCCCGCCCGACCCAGACCCTCGGCCGTGTCTCGCGCAGGCGTTCGAGCCGGCGCCGGAGCCGGTGCCGAGCCTTGTCGCCGCGCTCGGGGGCGAACATCAGTGCGATCCCCGCTCCCAGCAGCGCGCCGAAGACCACGCCGGCGGCGAACCTGCCGAGGCCCCGGCCCCCGTTTGCTTCGTCCTCGGCCAACTCGGTCGTCCCGCCTTCGTCTTCGGCCATGCGCTCCTCCAGTTTGTCGCCCACGTGCGAACCTCCTGCAACCTACGCGTATCCGGAAAAGCGTCAACCATCGTGACACCATAGACTTTTGACAGATCGGCTGCACATTCCTTCATGAGTTTTCGGGCCGGGGTTCCCGCCTTATACTGGTGCAGGCGGCCCCCTTCGGTGCATGTCGCCGGCCCCTTCACCAGGACGCATCATGACTTCGGCTGCCATGGCGATCGACGACGTTGAACGGCTTCAGACCCGGCTCACCGCGCTGGAGCAAGAGCGCAAGCACCTGCTGGCGGTCATCGAGATCCTGCAGGATATCGGCGGCTCGCTGCACTTTGCCGAGGTCGTCCAGTCGGTCGCCCTGCGGCTCGGCGAGACCTTCGGGCTCGACCGCTGCTCGATCTTCCTGGCCGAGCGCGGGGGCGACAAGGTTCGCCTGGTCGCGAGCTACGAGGATCCCGGCATCCGGAATTACGTCGTCGATCTCGATCGCTATCCGGAGCTGAGGCGGGCGCTGCAGACCGGCGAGACCGTGTTCATCGCCGACGCGGCCACCGACCCGTCGCTCGGTCCGGCGCGCTGGGCGCTGGCGGCGCGGAAGGTCAAGACGATCACGGTCATTCCGATTTCGTGGCGCGGCGGCGCCATCGGCGCGATTTTCCTGCGCACCTTCCGCGACGGGCCGAGCTTCTCCGCGGCCGATCTGCAGTTCTGCCAGGTGGTGGCCAACCTCACCGCGAAGGCGCTCCGGAACGCCCACCGCTTCGAGCGCCTGCGCAAGCGCAAAGGCGAGGACGAGGACGCCCGCCGCCGCGCTCAGGAGCAGGCCGCCCTCATCGGCTTCATGCGCCGGCTGCTGGACGACTATCCGCGTCCGTCGGCCGACGAGCCGGGCCTCGGCGAAGGGATCTCGCCGGAGATCGAGCGCCTGGTCGGGGTGGCGCAGGCGGTGCTCAACCAGGAGTCCACCGCGCGGTGACCGGCGGCGCAGCCCGGCAGGCCGCACGGCTGCGCGAGCAGATCGACCGCGCCAATCACGCGTACTACGTGCTCGACGCGCCGGATATCTCCGACGCCGAGTACGATCGGCTCTTCCGCGAGCTCCAGCAGCTCGAGGCCGACCGCCCCGAACTCCAGTCCCCCGACAGTCCAACCCGGCGCGTCGGCGCGCCGGTTGCCAGCGCCCTCGCCAAGGTCACCCACCGCCGCCCGATGCTGTCCCTGGGCAACGCCTTCACGCCCGAAGAGCTCGCTGCCTGGGAAGATCGGAACGCCCGCATCCTCCCGGAGATCCGCACCGCCGGATACACCACCGAGATCAAGATCGACGGCGCGGCGGTCAGCCTCACGTACGAGGCCGGACGGCTCACGGGCGGGGCCACGCGCGGCAACGGCGTCATCGGCGAGAGCATCACGGCCAACCTGCGCACCATCGCCGACGTCCCGCTCGCGCTCAAGGGCCGCGGGTGGCCCGCGGTCATGGAGGTCCGCGGCGAGGTGTACCTCCCGTATGCCGGCTTCACCCGCGTCAACCAGGAGCGCGAGCGCGCCGGAGAGCCGCTGTTCGCCAACCCACGGAACGCGGCGGCCGGGGCCCTCCGCCAGCTCGACGCCAACATCACCCGGCGCCGACGGCTCCGCATGTTCGCCTTCATGGTGGAGCCGGTCGAGGGCGGCCTCGAGGCGCGGACCCACTTCGCGGTGCTCGACCTGCTGGCCGCCTGGGGCTTTCAGGTCGAGTCACAGCGCCAGCGCTTCGAGACCATGGCGGAGGTGCAGGGTGCCATCGCCGGCTACGAGGACTCGATTCCCCGGCTGCCATTCCAGGCCGACGGCGTCGTGATCAAGGTGGACCGGCTCGACCTGCACGGCGAGCTCGGCGTGGTGGGGGGCCGCGAGCCGCGCTGGGCGATCGCCCGGAAATTCGCGCCGGAAGTGGCGATCACGCGGCTCGAGCAGATTCGCATCAACGTGGGACGGACCGGCGCGCTCAATCCGTACGCGGTGCTCGCGCCGGTCGAGATCTCCGGTGTGACGGTCAGCGCCGCGACACTGCACAACGAAGATCTGATCGCCGAGAAGGACATTCGCGAGGGCGACCAGGTCGAGGTGATCCGCGCCGGCGAGGTAATCCCGCAGGTCGTGCGTCCGTTGCCCGACCGGCGCACCGGGACCGAGCGCGAGTTCCGCATGCCGGATCGCTGCCCCGCGTGCGACACGCCGGTCGAGCGCCCCGCGGACGAAGCGATGCGCTACTGTCCCAATGCGTCCTGCCCCGGCCGCGTGCTCGAGGGCATCTTCCACTACGGCTCGCGGGACGCGATGGACGTCCGGGGCCTGGGCTACGAGCGGGTGCGCCAGCTCCTCGACCGAAGCCTCATCCGGAACGTGGCGGACCTGTACGATCTCACCGCCGCACAACTGGTCGAGCTCGAGCGGTTCGGCGAGCAGTCCGCGAACCAGCTCGTCGCCGCCATCGCCGCGTCGAAGGCGCGCCCGCTGTCCTCGCTGCTCTTCGGCCTGGGCATCCGGCACGTCGGCAAGACCGTGGCCCAGGTGCTGGCGCGCCGCTTCGGCACACTCCCGGCGCTGGCGCGGGCGACGGAGGCGGAGATCAACGAAGTGCCGGGCGTGGGCGGGGCCATCGCCGAGGCCGTGGAGGCGTTCTTCGCGGAGCCCCGAAACGTCGAGCTCGTCGACCGCTTGCGGCGGGCTGGCCTGACGCTCAGCGAGCCCGGCGCGACGGTAGCCGGCGGCCCGCTCGCGGGAAAGACGTACGTGCTGACCGGCACCCTGCCGACGCTCTCCCGCGGACAGGCCGCCGAGTTGATCGAGGCCGCGAGCGGACGGGTCGCCGGCAGCGTGAGCCGGAAAACCGACGCCGTGGTCGCGGGCGCGGACGCGGGCGGCAAGCTCGAGAAGGCGCGTGCGCTGGGTGTCGACATCATCGATGAGGACGAACTCTTGCGTCGCGTCGGCCGCTCGGCCTAACTTCGAGCATGCACCCCACATCGTCGCATCGATCCGGGCTCCGGCTCGGGCGCAGGGTCATCCACCAGCTTCGGGTCGCGCTCGAGCGCGATACCGGCCCGCAGGCCGCGAGCTATCTGCAGGAGGCGGGATTCGCCGGCGGCGAAGAGCTCTACGCCGAGTTCGCGGAGTGGCTGCTGGCGACGCGCGGCGTCGAGCGCCCCTTCGACCTCGATGCGCAGTTCCTGAGCGAAGTGCTGTCGGAGTTCTTCGCGGAGCTCGGATGGGGCCGGCTCGCGGCCGAATCGTTGGGGGGGTCGGTGCTGGCGCTCGACTCGAGCGAGTGGGCCGAGGCCGCCGACGAAGGCCGCGGTGAGTTTCCCTCCTGCCACCTCAGCTGCGGACTGCTGGCCGATTTCTTCGGGCGGCTCTCGGACGGTCTGGTCGCGGTGATGGAAGTCGAATGCCGCTCGCGGGGCGATGCCCGTTGCCGGTTCCTGGCGGGCGCGCCCGAGACGCTGACGACCCTGTACGAGCGGATGGCTCAGGGCTCGAGCTACGCCGACGCCCTCGGCCTCAATTCGAGCTCTTCAGCAGCGTAATCCGGCCGGAGCCGGTCTCGATTTCGATCGTGCCCTTCCCGTCACCGATCGTCCCCACCACGTGATCCCGGCTGCGCCGGGTGACCCGCAGCGCAAAATCCGTGTCGATGTTGCCGCTGGACGTCTCGATCGCCACCGTCGCGCCCAGCGCCGCCGGCGCGCGGATAGCCACGTCGCCCGATCCGGTCTCGGCGTGCAGCGCACTGACGTCCCGCCGAAGCTCGGCGGAGATCCCGCCGCTGCCGGTCTCGAGCGACAGCCGGGGCGCGGTGATGCCGGTCAGCCGAATCTCGCCCGAGCCGGTCTCGATCGACAGCTCCTCGCTTTCGAGGTCGGTACCGGTGACGTCACCCGACCCGGTGTCGATCGACAGCGACGCGCCGCGGTAGCGCGAGACGTCCACCGTGCCCGAGCCGGTGTCCACGTCGAGCTCGCCCTCGACCTGCGTCACCCGCACCGTGCCCGAGCCGACGTCCACCGACAGGCGGCCCTTCACGCCCGTAGCGGTGACCGGCGCATCGTGCGCGTCCACGCTGAGATCGCCGTCCACGTTGGTCACGGCCACGGACCCGACCGCGAGGTAGACCGCCACCCGCCGGCCGCGCGGCACCTGCACGAGCAGATCGGCCCGTGCATCGACGCCGCCGCCGCTCGAGATTCGCACGCGGCGGCCCTCCTCCCGGCTCTCCTCGCCGCGATCGTCGCCCCCGTCGCCGAAGGTGCCGTCCTCGCGGACCGGAAGCTGGGTCGAGCTGTTGCCGGCGCCGCTGCGCCAACGGATGCGGTTGCCGGGGTAGATGACCCGGAGCGTCGAGCGGCCCTCGATCTCGCCTTGCGCGATGCGCAGTCGCGACGCGTCGCCCCCGGCACGCGTCACCTGCACGAGGACGCCGGTTCCCTCGACCGGCTCGACCCTGACGGCGCCCACGAGGTTGTAGATCGCGACCGGGTCGTCGGCGAGGGTGTAGCGCGCGGGCTGCTGGGCGAAGAGGGCGGCGGGAAGGACGGCCGTCAAGCCAATCGTGATCGGGAACCGCGGCATCGGGGGGCTCCGGTAGGAGGGGAGCCCTCTTGGATGGGCGGGACGCCGCCAGGGTTGCAGCGGGCGCGGCGTTACAGCCGCGCGGCGTACTCTGGACGCACTACCAGTTCGCCGTTCTGTACGATCTCGCGGTCCCAGGGCAGCACGATGAAGTTCTCGGTCTCGAACGCATGGTAGTCGGGACCGTACTCGCCGGTCTTGAACGAGACGGCCGTACGCACCTCGGCAGGCTGCAGCGCGCGAACCTCGCTCAGCGCGAGCTTCATGGTGCTGCCGGTGTCGCAGGTCTCGTCCACCAGCAGCACCCGCCGGCCGCGAATCGTGGCCGGCGGGCCCGAGACCAGGACCGGTGCCGCGCCTTCCGCGCGCCGGGTCACCGTCATCGAAGCGAATTCGCTCTGAAGGATCGAGGCCACCACGACGCCGGGAATGACCCCCGCCTTGGCCACGCCGAGGACGATCTCGGGCTGATAGTCGCGGGCGACGCGCAGCGCCAGCGCGCGGCAGAGCTCGCCGAAGAACGGCCAGTCGACCTCGAGCACTCCGCGCGGACCAGCGGGCATGGTACGACGCATCACTGCCTCCAATCGAGTCTTCCCCAAGCTACGCCTGTACGGCCGCGCCAGCAACCAATCTTCTCGCTGCACCAATCAAAACGGCGCGCGTTGCGGGGCGTTCCGTCGAGAGGTATCTTTTCGAAGCTCAAAACGTTGTCCCCGTTCGACTTTGCTCGGAGAGTCCCCCTCCACCATGAGCTTCTGGAACCGCCTGCTCGGCAAGGAGCCTCGCGAGGCGCTGAACCCACAGCGTCTTGACTATCTCAACGAAGGGCTGGCGCTCGAGCGTCAGGGGGACTTCGAGGCCGCGCTGACGTCGTATCGCCTGGCCTTTCGGGACAATCCCACGGATTCCCGCATCCTGCTGAACATGGCGATCGCCTTCACCAAGACCGGCCAGCCTGAAGAGGCCATTCGGCACTACAAGCGCGCCCTCGAGCTCGACGATACGCTCGGCGGCGCGCACTATGGCGTCGCCTTCCTGCTGCTCAAGCGGGGAGAGGTGCAGCCAGCCGCCGAACATCTGCGCGCCTTCCTGGCCCGGCCGCCCAAGGGAGCCGACGCGGAGCGCTGGGTCCGCCATGCGGAGAGCGCCTTGCGCGACATCGCCGGCAGCCCCGCCCCGGAGACGACGTGAACGGTCGGTGGAGCCTCGCGCTCGTCGGAGCCGCGATCGGCTGCAGCGGACTCACGGAAGCCGAAGGGGGCGTCGTCGGAATCGAGACCGGCGTTCCAGGCCCCGACACCGTCGAAGTGGGCGAGTCCATTCAGCTCTCCGCCCGTCCGCTCGACAAGAACGGCAACACCGCCACGGTGCCGGTGACATGGCTCTCGGCCGATGCCGCCGCCAGCATCGACGCGTCGACGGGCGTCCTCACGGGCGTGACGCCGGGAACCGCGCGCGTGCAGGCCACCGTCGGCGCGCTGGGCTCCGAGCTCATCGCGTTCGCCGTGGTGGCGCCGGCCGACACCCTCGTCCTTCCCGGCGATTCGAGCTTCACCGTCGCGCGCGACCTGCCCGTGTTGCCCGACCTCGTGGCGCGGCTCGACAGCCGAAATCCCGCGGGCCCGGCGATTGGCCGCGGCGTCATTTACGCGATCACGTCGCCCGACCCGGCCGCGGCCCCGCCGGTCGTCCTGCTCACCGGTAGCGTCAGCTCCGATACCGTGGTTACCGGGAGCGACGGCACGGCGGTCGCCAGGCTGATCGTGCTCCCCGGCGCCACGGCCCCCGACAGCGTCGTCGTCCAGGTGCGGGCGGAGCGCACCCGCGGCGCGGTCGTGCCCGGGTCCGATGCACGCTTCGTCGTCCGGTTCCAGCCGTAGGAGGTCCCACGCCGCACACGCTGACGGAGCTCTACTTCGAGACCATGCAGGCCCGCGCGGCGCGGCCGGTGGCGACCCGTATCAAGCGCGACGGCCGCTGGACGGCGCTCAGCTATCGCGAGCTGGCCGATCGGGTCGAGGCCGCGAGCGTCGGCTTGCGCGAGCTCGGGATCACGGACGGCGACCGCGTGGCCATTCTGTCCGAGAACCGCCCGGAGTGGGCCATGGCGGACTACGCCTGCCTGGCGGCGCGCTGCACCAACGTGCCGATCTATCCGACCCTGCCCGCTCGTCAGGTCGAGTATATCCTCCGCGACTCCGGCGCGGTGGCCGTGCTGGTCTCGTCCGCGGCGCAACTGGAGAAAGTCCGCGCGATCCGCGACAAGCTGCCGGCGCTGCGCCACGTGATCGCGTTCGAGGCCGACGCGCGCGCGCCCGCTGTGCTCGCCTTCGACGAGCTGCTGGCCTCCGGCCGGGCCGCCCGCGCGCGGCATCCCGACTGGCGGGCGCACGCCCTCGAGGCCGGGCCGGACGATCTGGCCACCCTGATCTACACCTCCGGCACGACCGGCGACCCCAAAGGCGTGATGCTGACCCATGGCAACATCGCGTCGAACGTGACCACCTGCGTACGGCTGTTCCGCTTCGCCGATGGCGACGAGTGCCTGTCGTTCCTGCCGCTCTCACACATCTTCGAGCGGATGTTCGGCCACTACTCGATGTTCTTCGCCGGCGTGGTGATCAACTACGCCGGCAGCATCGAGACGGTGGCGGCCGACATGCAGGATCTGCGGCCGACGATGATGGCGTCGGTGCCGCGACTCTACGAGAAGATCTATGCCCGGGTGCTCGACAGCGTCCGCGCGAGTCCGGCTCCGCGGCGCCGGATCTTCGCCTGGGCCCGCCACGTGGGCGAGGCCTGGGTGGCGCGCACGCTGGCCCGCGCGCCGATCCCGGCGGCGCTGTCGCTTCAGCGACGCCTGGCGGACCGGCTGGTCTTCTCCAAGCTGCGCGCCAGGACCGGCGGCCGGATCCGGTTCTTCATCTCGGGTGGCGCGCCACTCTCGGCGGACATCGCCAAGTTCTTCTATGCCGCCGGCATGCCGATCCTCGAGGGGTATGGCCTCACCGAAACGTCCCCTGTCATGGCGGTGAATACCTTCGAGCACACCAAGCTCGGGACGGTCGGGCACCCGATTCCCGGCGTGGAGATCCGGATCGCGACGGACGGCGAGATCATCACGCGGGGGCCGAACGTGATGCGGGGCTACTACGGAAAACCCGAGGCGACCGCCGAAGCCATCGATGCCGAGGGCTGGTTTCACACGGGCGATATCGGGCTGATCGACGCGGAAGGATACCTGCGGATCACCGACCGGAAGAAGGACCTGATCGTGACGGCCGGGGGCAAGAACATCGCCCCGCAGCCGATCGAAAACCTGGCGAAGCGCAGCAAGTACATCTCCAACGCCGTCATGCTCGGCGACCGGCGGCCGTTCCCGATCATGCTCCTGGTGCCGAATCCGGAGCCGCTCCGGATCTGGGCCGCGCGGCACCAGCTCCCGACCGAGGACGTGGAGCGGATGGTGGCCCTGCCCGACGTGCACACCAAGCTCGAGCGCGAGGTGCGGATGACCTTGCGCGATCTGGCCCAGTTCGAGATGCCGAAGAAGTTCCTCCTGCTGCCGCGCGACTTCAGCGTCGAAGGCGGCGAGCTGACGCCGACGCTCAAGGTCCGCCGCCGCATTGTGGAGGAGCGGCACAAAGCCGCCATCGAAGCGCTCTACGCCGAGCCGCACGCCGGCGAGCCGGCCTGAGATCCGTTCAACGCCGGCCGGTTCCCACCCACACCTCACCCGCGCTGGCCATGAGGTCGACCAGCTCCAGCGGGGGCCGGTTGCCCTCCCCGACCACCCGCAGCCCGGGCAGCACCACCCGCGCCGCTTCCGCCACCCAGCTCGCATCGCCACCGTAGGGCCGCCCGAGCACCACGCCGCGCATCGAGTTGGTCTTGAGCGCGAGGCGGCCGCCGCGCAACACGCTGATGCCGTCCCGATCCAGCACTGTTACAGGCGGATTCACCGCGACCAGCCCGACGCCCGGCACCAGCGCCGCGATGTCGCGCCACGTGCCCGCCGGCCCACCCACGAGCACCAGATACCCTCCCGGCCCGTTGAGCCCGACGAGCGGCACCAGCGCGTCCGGCGTCAGCGCGCTCGACTCGCTCGCCGGAGCGGGGCCCGGCGCGCCGCCGAAATCGAGCACGCCGTCCTGGAGGGCGAACCGACGGTCGCAGACCGGACAGCCCAGCGTGCCCGAGCGCACGGAGCGGCCTTCGAGCCGATCGGGCAGCAGCACCAGGAACGCTTCGTCGTGATCCTCCGGACAGCGCAGGTGGTCGGTCAGCTCGATGAACATCAGGGCTTGAAGATCACCCAACTGAGCTTGCCGGCCTCCACGGTGACCCGGCGGTAGACCTTCTCGCCCGCGATGTCGACGCCGACCGTGTAGGTGCCCACCGGCACGTCCGTCACCGCGAAGTGCTCACGGTAGAGCGGGTGGCCGTGCCCCTTGTCGCCATACGTCTCCGCGAACGAGAACGGCGTTTCGCTCGGCTCCCGCTTGGCGAGCCCGTAGATCCGCGCCTGCGGCACGGCCGCCCCGGCCGCGTCGAGCACCTGCCCCGCCACGATTCCGGTCCCCGGGAGCGGCTCGAGCCAGAGCTCCGGGTTCACGGTATACCGCGGGAATCGCTGCAGCGAGTCCACGATGGCGCCGATCGAATCGGTCGGCGACGCCGAGAGCTCGAAGTGGAGGTGGTCGTTGGTCGCGCGGCCCGTGTTGCCGACCCGTGCAATTACGCTCCCTTTCTTCACCCTGTCCCCGACTTTCACGGCCAGCGAGCTGTTGTGGTAGTAGATGGAGAACAGCCGGAAGGTCGTGTCGCTCGAGGTGACGGTCGTATCGTGCCGGATGGCCACCGTCTTGGCGCCGGCTTCCGCCGGACCGGCATACACCACGCGTCCGCCGAGCGCGGCCATGACGGGCGTGCCGTCCGGATTGTTGAACTCGACGCCCTGATGCTGCTGGAACGAGCCGCCCATCGTCGACCCGTAGCGGTAGGTCTGGTCGATGAAGGCGTTGTCCGCCCGGGCGATGGGACGCCGAAGCCAGACGGTGCGCGGCGCCTTGGGTGAGCCGGCCACGGGGGCGTTGTGCCGAAGACAGGGGAGTGTGTCCGCGGCCGCACGAAGACCGCAGCGCGTTCCCCGGTACTGCTGCCGGCCGATGAGGACCGCGTTGGCCTGGGGAAACGCTGCCACCGAAATCGGCTCGGTCCGCCATCCGCCCTCCGTGTGCCGGAGCCGCTGGCTGCCACGGAGGGTCGTGACGTTCCAGCCTCGGCGGTCGGCTGCCACCCGGCGGATGTACTCGTTGGCGAGCAACGGCAGGGCCGTGTCTGCCGGACCACGGGCCGGCGGGCCGGCCGTGTCACCGACAGCGGTCCAGTGTTCGCCGTCGTCGGTCGTGATCTGCAGGCCGTCGGCGGTGGCGACGACCGTGGTGTCACCCCGCACGACGATGCCGTCCGGCATGACGTACTGCCACTCGGGGCCGAGCTGATCGAAGGTCCAATTCCGCCAGGTGCGACCGCCGTCCCGCGAGAGGCCCCACCCGTTTCCCACCGTGCCATACCACACCTGCCCAAGCGTGCCGAACGCGATCGCTTGCACGAAATCCCACGAGATCGAGCTGGCCGTTGTGTCGTGCCGGATCGATTCCCAGTCCGGAGCCCCCGGCGGCAACCGATAGATGCCCCGCCCGTACGTGCCCAGCCAGAGCGTGCCGCCCGGGTCGCGGGCGACCGTGAGCACGTGGACGCCCCACCCCGCGCTGTCGGGAAGCGCGGGTACAGTGACCGCGGCGGTCTGCGCGGACAACCGGCCGGTCATGAGCGACAGTGCGGTGATCACGACGAAGGCGCGAAGGCGAACGAGCATGGGGAGTCGCGGGCGAATGGTGAGTGGTCAGGCCGGGCCGAGCCGCAGCCAGTCGATCAGCACGTGCGGGGGCCGGGTCGCGGCGAAGAGGACGGCGTCGGCGACGTCCGAGGGCCGGAGCATCTGCGCCCGGGATGGAAACCCCTCCCGGTGGTCGGGATCGAACGGCCCCCAGATGGCGGTGTCGGTCGGGCCGGGCGAGACGAGCGTCAGCCGGACACCGCTGCCGCGATACTCGGCCGCGAGGGTCTCGTGCAGGCCGCGCAGCCCGTACTTGCTCGCGGCGTACGCCGCGTTGTCTGGAAAGCCGACATGGTCGGCCACGCTCCCGATCGTGATGTAGGACCCGCCGCCCGCGGCCCGCATTCGCGGTATGAGGGCGCGGGCGAGCGCGAATGGCGCGCGCAGGTTGATCGCGATCTGCACGTCGAAGTCGGCGACCGTGGTCTCGGCGAGCGGGCGCAGGAGAAAGCCGCCCGCGTTGCTCACGACGATCTCCGGCACGCCGGCACCCTCGGCCAGGCGAGACGCGAGGTCATCCACCTGGCGGGGGTCGGTCAGATCGGAGGGCAGGTCGACGTAGCCCTCCGCGGGAGTAAGCGTGCGCGAGACCCTCACGACGCGCGCGCCCGCGGCGAGCAACGCTTCGGCCACCGCCGCCCCGATGCCCCTCGACGCGCCCGTCACCAGCGCGACGCGGCCGCCGAGCGGCCTCACTCGGCCGGCCTGCCCCCGTGCGCGAGCCGGAGGAACTCCACCCGCGTCTTGGAGTCGTCCCGAAAGATCCCGCGGAGGGCGCTGGTCACGGTGCGCGAGTTCTGCTTCTGGACGCCCCGCATCATCATGCAGAAGTGCGCCGCCTCGATGACCACCCCGACACCTGTCGGCTGGAGCACGTCCATGACCGCGTCGGCGACCTGGTCGGTGAGCCGCTCCTGGACCTGCAGCCGCCGCGCGAACACGTCCACGATCCGGGCCACCTTGGACAGGCCCAGGATCTTTCCGTCCGGAATGTAGGCCACATGGGCCCGGCCGAAGAACGGCAGGAGGTGGTGCTCGCA
>JACCSZ010000136.1 GCA_013812695.1 Gemmatimonadales bacterium
AACGAGAATCATCGGTGCCTCCGGTTGGTTTCCCGGAACTTGAACGCCGCGACTCCGTCGCGCCAGTCATGAACCGGTGGAAACCGCGGCCGCCGTATCGCCCGCGAGTGAAGCCCGCAAGGCCCCCCGCGTCCGTGCGGGCATTGCCCCCGACCCGGGCGACGCATCATGATTCGACGGTCGGGAAGTTCCGGGACCCTGCATCGGGCGGCGCCACTAGAGGTGACGCGGCCGTGAGGGTCGAACTCGCATGGGCGCCCATCCACAGGAGCGGCTGCCGTTCGATCTACGATGACGACCATTCACGCAGCGGTGATTCAAGCGGAGATTGCGTCGGATCTCGCCACAGGCCTCGAGCAGACGGCCGACCTCGCCCGCGATGCCAGGCACGCCGGCGCCGAGCTGGTGGTCTTTCCCGAGACCTGGCTCCCGGGCTACCCGGTGTGGCTGGACGTCTGTCGGGACGTGGCACTCTGGAATCATGCGCCGGTGAAGGCCGTCTTCGCGCGCTTGGGGGCGAACAGTGTCTCGGTGGCGGGCGCGACCGGCCAGGCGTTGAGCCGGTCAGCCGCCGATATCGGCATCACGCTGGTCGTGGGAGTGAGCGAACGGCTGGAGGAGGGACCGGGCCGGGGCACGCTCTACAACGCTCTCCTCACCTATGGTCCCGATGGGACCCTGCTGAATCACCACCGCAAACTGATGCCCACCTACACCGAGCGACTGGTCTGGGGCACGGGTGATGTCGACGGTCTTCGAGCCGTGCCGACGCCGGGTGGACGGGTCGGGGGCCTGATCTGCTGGGAGCACTGGATGCCGCTCGCCCGGCAGGCGCTCCACGAATCGGGCGAGGACGTGCATGTGGCCGCATGGCCGACGGTGACCGAGATGCATCAGGTGGCCAGCCGCCACTACGCGTTCGAGGGCCGGTGTTTCGTGCTTGCCGCGGGGTCCCTCATGCGGGCGGACGCGCTGCCGTCCGAGCTCATCGCGCACCCCGACCGCGTCGCCGGCCCGGGTGACTGGGTGCTGCGCGGGGGCAGCGCGATCATCGGGCCCGACGGAGCCTATCTCGCGGGCCCGGTGTACGACGCGCCGTGCGCGCTGCACACCGAGCTGGACTTGATGCGGGTGCGCGAGGAGAGCATGACGCTCGATGTCACCGGGCATTATCATCGCCCCGAGTGCTTCGAGTTCAGCGTGCAGGGCCGCGGGCGCGACTCACGCGCTTCCACCGCTCGACCGTGACCACGGCGGCCCTCGTGCCGTATTGGCCGTTGGAGACTCGAAGGTCAGCTCGCGCCGATCACCTGCTCGGGTTTGGTGCTGCAGGGAATTTCGAACTGGCAGGTCTCCGGCCCGGTGCGGCTGCCGTTGCCGAGCTGGCCGAATGCGTTCTGCCCCCAGCAGTAGACCCGGTCGAGCGCGGTCACGCCGCAACTGTGGATCCCGCCCGGCGCGACGCCGTCGAATCGAATGCCACCCGCCACGGGGGTCGGCGTGACCCGATCGGTCGTGGTGCCGTCGCCAAGCCGCCCGGCGAAATTGTCGCCCCAGCAGTAGGCGACGTGCCCGGTGGTCACCCCGCAGGAGTGCCCCGCGGCGGCCACCGCCTGGGTGAAGGTGAGCCCGCCGGCCACGGCCCGCGGCGAGGCCCGACTGGACGTGGTTCCATCACCGAGCCCACCCTCGGAGTTGGAGCCCCAGCAGTAGGCCTTCTGATTCACCGTCACTCCGCAGGTGTGGGCGTTGCCCGCGGTCACCTGACGAAAGCTCAGCGCGCCGGCGACCGCGGTGGGGACGTAGCGATCGCCGAAGGTCGAGCCGTAGCCCAGCTTGCCATTGTTGTTGTCGCCCCAACAGTAGCCCTTGTCCGCCAAGGTTACCCCGCAGGTGTGCGCGGCCCCTGATACCACCCGTCGAAAGCTGAGCCCCCCCCGGACCGCGACCGGCGTCAGACGTTCGGTCGTGGTGTTGTCGCCCAGCTGGCCGTGGTAGTTGGCGCCCCAGCAATAGGCACGATTCGCCGTCGTCACGGCACAACCGTACTCGCCGCCCGTCGTCACCCCGCTATAGCGGCGGCCGCCCTTGACCAGCACAGGCTTGAGCTGGCCGGTCCGCGTGCCGATGCCGAGCTGCCCGTTCTCGTTCGTGCCCCAGCAGTACACCAGGCTATCCGTCGTGAGACCGCAGGTGAAATACTCGCCCGCGCTGACCTGCGTGAATCGCAAGCCGAGGGCGACCGGCACCGGACGGGATCTGGTAACGAGCGTGCCATCACCGAGCTGGCCGTCGTCGTTGAGGCCCCAGCAATAGGCCCGCTGGTCGGCGGCCAGCCCGCAGCTGTGCGCTCCGCCCGTGCTCACGAAGGTCCAGACGATCGGAGTGGCCGTCGCGGCAGCAGTCGTCGGCTCGGCCTCCGGAGACACAGGTGACGCAGAATCATCCCCGCAGCCGACGAGGGCCGACAGCGCCACCCACAGCGCGAGAGGAGCTCCGCGGGGAAGCAATCGGAGGGGACGACACCAGGAGCAGGTTCTTGGACGCATGACATCACCCTCCGTTTTCGGACGTGCACCTGGGCTGGTGGGAAGACACTGCCGCGGATCGTCCCGCCGTGACGCTACGCGACCGGACGATCCTAGCTCGGGGGCGTCAAGCCGATTACAAGAAGAGCACTGGTTGTGGGGAAGGCAGGGCGACCATGACACCAAGCTTCCCGTTGCGCAAGCACCATCTACGCTCTGTGCTAATTATCGCTCCAATCGCGGCTAGTCGTCAGGAGTAGGTATTTGCAGCAGATCGTGCGACGTGACTTGGATCACAGATGGTCTTACGAGGTGGAGCTATCCTAAGCGCAGCGAAGCAGCAGGAATGGCTGATCGTAGGACGAGCGAAGCTGACGTGCAGGTAAAGGAGATAGGGCCGGGACTACTTCTCCCGGCCCTTCTTCTTTTTTACGGGCGGCGGCTTCCTGAGGATCTCTTTCACGGCCCCTTCCCAGCACGTTCCCAGGTCCCCGGCAACACGAGGCGCTCTGGCTTTGGCCCCC
>JACCSZ010000165.1 GCA_013812695.1 Gemmatimonadales bacterium
ATGTCCACGAACACTCTGCTCATCATTGTCCTCGTAGTGCTCCTGCTCGGCGGCGGCGGATTCTTTTTCCGTCGGCGCTAGCAGGCGTAGCGCGGCGCGCGCTACGGCGTGCCGCGGAGGATCAGCCCGCGGTTCCCGACCGCGAACACCTCGAAGGGCGAAGCGCCCCAGACCCCGAGCAGCGTCTGGTCACCGGGGCGGCTCTCGGTCCACGTGGCGCCGTCATAGTGCAGGACGACGCCATCCTCGCCGACGGCGAACACGTCGCTGGACGAGCTGCCCCAGACTTCGTGCAGCACGCCCACCGCGGGCACCGTCATGCGGGACCAGGCGGTGCCATCGAAGTGCCGGACCGTTCCAGCCAGCTCCACGTTACCGTCGCTCTCGGTGAACTCGAAGCCGACGGCGAACACGTCGCTCGCCGAGCTTCCCCAGATCCCGTTGAGCAGGAGCCCTTCCTCCTGGACGACCGGCGTCCACGCGGCGCCGTCGTAGCGCAGGATCACGCCCGACGCGGGCTCGCCGATGTCGTCCCGGCCCACGACGTACACGTCGTCACTGGCGCTTCCCCAGACGTCGAGCAGCGTAGGCGCCAGCGGCTCCGGCTCGGGCAGCCGGCGCCAGCCCGTGCCATCGTACTGGAAGATCAGCGAGCGGCTGAACTGGCCATCGAAGGCCTCACCCACGGCGAACACGTCGGTGGCCGAGCTGCCCCAGACCGCGTTGAGCGCCAGCGCCTCGGAACCATCGGAGGCGAAGCCGGGCACTTCGGACCATTGCGTGCCGTCGTAGCGGAAGACCGCCGCGTCGGGCGAGAAAAACCGGAAGCCGACGGCGAAGGCGTTGGTCGCCGACGTGCCCCACACCCCGCGGAGCCGGAGATCGGTCTGCCGCAGCTGGCGGTCCCACCGGGTGCCGTCGTAGCGAAGAATGAGCGAGGCCACCCCATCGTCGGCTTCCACTTCCCCGACGACGAAGACGTCGGTGCCGGAGCTGCCCCAGACGTCCGGGAGGTCCGCGCCCGTCCCGCCGTCGAGCCTGGTCCATCGCTGCACGACGCCCGAGCACGTGATGGCGAACTCGACCGCGAGCACGGCGCCCGCCACGACCTCGATCGTGCGCGGGTTGTCGCCCTCGACGGTGCAGTTGCCGGCGACGCCGTCGAGCTCCACCCGGTGCGTTCCCGCAGACAGGTCGCCGACCGAAAGGCTCGCGTTGGGCGCGATAGGCAGCCCGGGCGCGCGGTCCACCTGCACCGTGTAGCCGTCGGGATCGGGGAACAGGCCGGTGGTGGTAGTGACGATGGTGACGCCGGACGGCAGGGGCGCACAGGTGATCTCAAAACGCAACTCGACCGGATCCCCTGCGGGAACGTCGACCCGGCGAGGATTGGCGCCGGCGACCGTGCACGCGCCGGAAAGTCCCTCGAGGCGGACGGAGTGCTCGCCCGGGGTGATCGGGCTGAGGGTCAGGCTCGCATTGACATCGATGGGGCGGGGCGCGCCCTCGTCGAGGCGTATCGTGTATCCGGCGGTGCTCGACGGGGGGCCGGTCGTCGCCGTGGTGACGGTGATGCCGCCGGTGTCGGGCGCGATGATGTCGTCGCCGCCACATGCCAAACCCAGCACGGAGACGGCCCAGGCCGCGACCGCCCGGGTCCTGAAGAAACTCGGGGACTGCATGGGGCCGACCCTTCGGTGCGTCGACGGACGAAAATGCGCGCGCTCGTACGCTCGACCGTAGTCGAACATGCCGTTCGTGTCAAGAAAGCGAAACGCGCAGCAGCGTGCATGCGCGCGCAAAGCGTCGTCGTAGTTGCGCGGTAACCATACACTGTACATCTCGCGTACAGCTCGATTTGGCAATGTAACAGTTTTCAAAATCATGGGCTTACGGCCAAACAGATTAGCGGGTTCTAGTCAGTGCTGTCGAAGAATTTGGCTTTGGCGCTCGGCTGGTTCTTCATATACTAGGCTCAACCCAAGGGCGGGGTGGCGGCCGGGAGCGGTTGGGTCCTTCCAGGTTGGGAGACAAAGGGTCGGTTATGACGTACACCTTCAAGCTTGCGCGTCGGCTCGCGGCCTCGCGAGAATCCGGCATGCTGTCACTCGTTCTGCTCCTCAGCGCTTGCGCCGCGGCCGACACGTCGGCGCCGGACCTCCCCGCGGGGTCCCCCGCGTCGGCCCTGGCACTCAGGGTGTCGCCCAAGCGAATCACGCTCCCGATCAATCAGCCAATCCGGTTCCGCGCCGTCGAGAGCGGCGACGCCCTCGCGCCCGTAGGGGTCGCCTGGACCGCCAGCGGCGGCACCATTCGTCCCGACGGCACCTTCCTCTCCGCCAGGCCCGGTACCTTCAAGATCACCGGCCGGGCTCGTGGTCGGAACAACCGCGCCGACACATCGGTCGTGCTGGTGGTGGATCCCGATGCCCCGAATCAGGTCGCGCTCGAGCTGGTGCCGGGTACCACGACCCTTGCGCCCGGCGCTACCGTGGCATTCTCCGCCCAGGCCCGGATGAGCGACAACACCTCCGCCGGCGCCAGCGTGTCGTGGACCGCCGCCGGGGGCACCATCGCCGAGTCCGGGGTCTACACCGCCGGCTCGACGGCCGGGAGTTTCGACGTCATCGCCCGCGACACGATCAGCGGACTGGCCGACACGTCGGCGGTGACGATCGCCGCCGGGGCGCCTGCGCCGCCCGCCCCGACGACGTTTCCAACACCCACGCCGACACCGGTGCCGACGCCGACCCCAATCCCGGCGCCAGTGCCGAACCCGGAGCCCGCGCCGGACCCGACCCCGGAGCCCGCGCCCGTTCCCCCGCCGGCTCCCGCTCCCGCTCCGACGCCGGCACCCGCGCCTACCCCGACGCCGTCACCCACTCCGTCCGGCAGCGGTATCGCCTTCGGCAGCTTCCACCTGCCGGATTACATGTTCGGCCAAGGCACCTACTCGGGCGCGCTGCGCGCCCTCGATCCGGGCAGCGCCCGCTCGACGCTCGCGGCGGCGGCCACCAAGGGAATGCGCCTCGTCGTGAGCCTTCCCGACAGCCGGAAGCACTACACGAACTCCGACGGCACCTTCAACCTGAGCCTGTGGAAGCAGCAGATGGATCGGTGGCGTCCGTACGCGCCCCTGCTGCAGCAGTACTACGCCTCGGGCACGATCCTGGCCAACTACCTGGTCGACGAGCCCGGGTGCTCCGGGTGCTGGGGCGGACGGACCATCGCCTATGCGGACATCGAGGAGATGGGCCGGTACGCCAAGACCTTTCTGCCGGGCCTGCCCACCATCGTGCGCGTGCACCCCGGCTGGCTCCGGGCAGCGGGCCGGCCGTTCCCGTCCATCGATGCCGCCTGGGCGCAGTACGAGGGTCCGTTGCACCTGCCCAGCGTCAACATGACGCCCGAGCAGTTCCGGGACCGCAGCGTGGCCGACGCCAGGGCGATGGGCATGGGCCTGGTGCTCGGGCTCAACGTGCTTGATGGCGGCAACGGCTCGAGCGGCATCAACGGATCGATCCTCCACTCGACCCGGTGGCAGATGAGCGCCGCCGAGGTGGAACGCGCCGGCAGCGCGTTCGCCGCCGAACCCTATGCCTGCGCCGTGATCAACTGGCGCTATAGCACGACCTACGTGACGTCCGGGAAGACGGCGACTCAGCTCTCGAACATTCAGGGGTTCGACACCCGCAGCGACGTGAAAAGTGCACTGTCGAGGGTGGCAAGCATTGCGCAGGCGCGGGCGCCCAAGGCCTGCAGCTAGGCCCACCCTCTAGCCAAGTCGAATCGTAGGGCGTAACATGATGGATGTACGGCCCCATGCCGGGTGACCCCGAGTCGTCCGGCATGCGGCTATTCACCCCCCTCCTCGTGGGGAGGGCTCTCGGCCGCGACCCATGGCCTCGGAGCCGTCATGCCCACGAGCCTGCCTGACATCGATCCAGTCGTCCTCCTCCCCTTCGCCAAGCCGTTCGATGGCAGCGAATGGATCTTCGAGCCCAAAT
Source organism: Gemmatimonadales bacterium (assembly GCA_013812695.1). Classification (GTDB taxonomy): domain Bacteria; phylum Gemmatimonadota; class Gemmatimonadetes; order Gemmatimonadales; family GWC2-71-9; genus CAVVWJ01. The sequence continues at coordinate 4,008 of JACCSZ010000165.1, forward strand.
ACGACGGCTTCCGCGGCCTGCTCTACAGCTCCGCCACCGGATGCGAGATCCGCAGCACCCCGGGGCATCGGGGCGAGCGGTTCGCCGATCTCCGGCGCCGTCTAGCGGATGTGCTCGCCGGCCGCGAGGCGATTCTCGACGGTCAAATCGTCGCGCTCGACCGGAGCGGCAAACCGGCCTTCCGCGATCTCCTCCATGGGCGCGGCCGCCTGGCCTTTGCCGCGTTCGACCTGCTCTGGCTGGACGGCGCCGACCTGCGCGCAGTGCCGCTGGCGGACCGGAAACAGCGGCTGGCCGGTCTGCTCCCCGCCGACACCGCTCCGCTCTACAAGGTGTTCACGCTCCAGGAACATGGCCACGCCCTCCACGAGGCCGCGAGGCGACTCGAACTCGAGGGTACGGTCGCCAAGCGCACCGCGGATGGGTACGGCACCGAGACGATCTGGTACGTGGTCCGGAACCCGGCGTACCGCCAGCCCGAGTTGGCGCAGCTGGAGCGCGCTCGCTGGAGAACGCGAGTCTCGTCACCCACGCCGGGGCCTGATGCCTAGAGCATGACGGGAGGCGGTGCGACCGCCGCACTGAGAGCTCGTGCGGCGGTTACGCCGACAATACCACCTTCTCGCAGTTCTCCCGCTTGTGTACGAACGTCTCGAAGCCCTTGGGTGCGTCCTCGAGCTTCATCCGGTGGGTGATGACGAAGCTGGGGTCGATCTCGCCGCGCTCGATGCGCTCCAGCAGCGGGCGCATGTAGCGGTGCATGTGCGTTTGGCCGGTGCGGATGGTCAGCGACTTGTTCATGAGCGCGCCCAGCGGGAACTTGTCGACGAGCCCGCCGTAGACGCCGATGACCGAGACCGTGCCGCCGGGCCGGCACGCGATGATCGCTTCGCGGAGGGCGATGGGCCGGTCGGTCTCGAGCATGAGCGCCTGCTTGGCCCGGTCGTAGGCGTAGATGGCGGCGGGTCCATGCGCCTCCAGCCCGACCGCGTCGATGCAGGCATCCGGCCCCCGGCCGCCGGTCAGCTCGAGCAGCCGCTCCAGCACACTTTCCTCCTCGTAATTGATCGTCTCGGTGGCTCCCGCCTTGTCGGCGGCCATCTGCAGCCGATACGGAAACCGATCGATGGCGATCACCCGCTCGGCGCCGAGCAGCTTGGCGCTCGCGATCGCGAACTGGCCGACCGGTCCACAGCCCCACACCGCGATCACGTCACCCTGCCGGATGTTGCACATCTCGGCGCCCATGTACCCGGTGGGGAAGATGTCCGAGAGGAAGAGCACCTGCTCGTCCGGTATGCCCGCCGGCACCTTGAGCGGGCCGACGTCGGCGAATGGGACCCGCGCGAACTCCGCCTGCCCGCCGGCAAAGCCCCCCAGCATATGCGAGTAGCCGAACAGGCCCGCGGGCGAGTGGCCCATCAGCGTCTCGGCGATCGCGGCGTTGGGATTGGAGTTCTCGCACAGTGACCACAGATCGCGCTGGCACATCGAGCAGGCGCCGCAGGAGATGGTGAACGGGACGACCACCCGGTCGCCGGTCTTCAGGTTCTTCACCGCCGACCCGGTCTCGACCACCTCGCCCATGAACTCATGGCCGAGGATGTCGCCCTTTTCCATCGTGGGGATGAACCCATTGTAGATGTGCAGGTCCGAGCCGCAGATGGCGGTCGACGTGACGCGGATGATCGCGTCGCGCGAGTTCAGGATCTTGGGGTCCGGAACGTCGCGGACTTCGAGCTTTCGCTTGCCCATCCAGCAATTGGCCTTCATCGCTGTGCTCCTTCGGTCATCGGCTCCGCGGAGGGCTGAGCCGGGTGCATGCCGCGGTGGATGCTGGCGTCGGAGTGGACGACCTCGCCCGTCTCCATCACCTGCTTGAGACGGCGCAGGTCGCCGCGGACCTGCTGGCCCGGCTCCTCGCCGAACAGCTTGGCGATCGCGGCGGCGATCGTGCCGCCCGGCGGATCGTACCGCAACTCGACGTGGACCTCGGTGCCCCGGTCGCCCGGGGCAGGGACGAAGCGGACCGATCCGGTATTGGGCACGTCGGCGTCGTCCACCGAGCGCCAGGAGATGAGCTCGTTCGGACGATCCTCGATGATCTCCGCGTCCCACTCGACCGTCGTCCCGGCAGGCGCGCGGGCCTTCCAGTGCGAGCGGCGATCGCCGAGCGACTGGACGGACTCCAGGTGCTCCATGAACTGGGGCAGGTTCTCGAAGTCGCGCCAGAAACGGTAGACCTCTTCCGCCGGCCGGTTGATGGTGATCTGCCGTCGCACCTCGACGCCATGGCCCTGCTTTGGCGCGACCCCGTTTCCCTCCTCGTGCTCCGACTGACGTGCGCGGCTCAAGTTCTTGCCGGTCAGCACATCGAGGACCGTCACACCGAGCACCGCGATGGCCGCCGCGGCGACCCGGTTCTTCTGTGACGAGCTGGACCCGTACGCCCGGGTAAGGAATGCGAGATCCATCATGTCGCCCCCCACCCGCGCCCAGACGGGCGTGACCGGGTGCTTCTGCGCCAGAATCCCGACGCCGCTCGCTATCTCGCGCACCCCGTAGGCAAACAGCGTGTTCCGGTTGGTGTCGTCATCGTCGATCCCGATCATGCGGGCTATACGGCGCGGCGCGGCAATCTCCGCGAGGCCCAGCCCGATGCTGAACCATCCGAGCCCGCGGGCGACCCGCACGGGATCGGCCAGCGGGCCCTTCGAGGATCGCTGGCCGTTTCCGCGGCCGTCTGACCGCCCCCCGTTGGGCTCGTTCAACCGGTCGGCGTGCCGTCGGCCCGAGCCGGTAAATTCATGTGTGGCGGTGGTCATCGTTCCTCCTTCAATGCAAAGCGAGTTGAGACTGCGTACCGCGGTGACACATAGCCCCCGTCGTCTGGCACTGGCGGTGACCGCGGTCACCCGGCGCAGCGTGCTCTTGCCGCACTGCTCGACCTGCGCTACTTACTGTGGTGACGCTGGCCCATTCCCCCTGAGAGGTTCACCACATGCAGCCTCAAACCCGACCCGTTCCACCGGGCCTGTTGTTCGGCCGGACCTTCTTGCGTCATCCACGCATGCTGGGATCCGCCGTGCCGAGCAGCAGGTTCCTGATCTCGCGCATCCTACGCCAAGTCGATTGGGGGAAAACGCGGGTGGTCGTGGAGGCGGGACCGGGGGTCGGGACGCTGACAACGGCCATGCTCGATCGGGTCGGTGCCGACGCCTCGCTCGTGGCGTTCGAGATGAATCACACCTTCGTTGCGCACCTCAGGAACCAGATTCCGGACCCGCGCCTTCGGGTGCTCCATCGGTCGGCCGCGGAGGCCGAGCCGGCGCTTACGGAGCTGGGCATCGGCGGCGCGGACCTGTTGGTGTCGGGGATTCCGCTCAGCGGCCTTTCCCGCCCGGCGCGGCTCGACCTGCTGGCGGGGTGGCGCCGCGTGCTCCGACCGGGTGGGCTGCTGGTCGTGTACCAGTTCACCCGCTCGGCACTCCCGGATCTCAAACACGTCTTCGGCCAGGTGCGCCAGGAGTTCGAACCCCTCAACGTGCTGCCTGCCCGAGTGTTCAGCTGCGCCACCTGAACCGTAAAGTGATCCCTGTCCTCGCCGTGCTCTCCCTCCCGCCCGGGGTGACGAGTCGACGGGGGTGACGGGGTAATCGTACTCCGGGCGACCTACCCTAGAACAAATACCGCCCGCCTACCTGGAACTGCCGTGGCTCGCCGAGGCCGCTGCGGATCGTCCCATCGAAGTTGAGGAACGTGCCACCCGACGACGGGTCCCTGAAGTTGTCGGCGTTGGTCACGTTGAAGACCTCGAAGATCGCCTCGAACGTCCCCTGTTGGCCGAAGTTGAACGGCCGCGAGAGGCGGATGTCCCACCCGAAGACCGCGTTGTCGCGGCGGGTGGTGTTTCGTTCGAGGATGTGGCCGTCCGGGCAGATCCGCTGCGTCGAGTTCGACGCCACCCGGATGCCGGTGCCTTGGTTGTCCGCTCCGCAACTCTCGGAGGCAGGCTGGGCCGTGTACGCGCTCACCCGGTTGTTCAGGTAGATGTCGCCCGGCAGGATGGCGAGCACCCAGGCATTGAAGCGATGCCGCTGGTCGCGGTCGCTGTAGCCGTATTCCGCGTCCAGGGAGTCCGGCCGTACGTACCGAAAGGTGAAAGGGTCGCGCTCGTTGTCGTCGTCCGACTTGTCCCAGGAGAGCGTGTAGTTGAGCTGAAACTGCAGGCGGGAAGACGCGGTACGCCGCAGCTCCGCGGTAATACCATTGAATCTCGACTTCGCGCTGCTCTGAATCACCGTCAGCGTGCCGATGCCGTTTCCGCCGGCCAGACCGGTGGCCCAGGGGCTGCCGAAGACCGGGTCGTTCGCGTTGATGAACCGGGTGAGGTGGTCGGTCCGGGCGTGCGTATAGCTCAAGCCCGCGGCCACACCCCCGGCCACCTCACGCTCGTACCCAACCGTCGCCGTGAAGGTGCGCGGGTTCTGAAAGTCCTTGTCGAACACGAACACGCCCGGCTGGAACGGTGCGCCCGCCGGTGAGGGCAACAACTCCCCGTAATTGGGCGGTGGGCCAAGGATGCCGGTCAGCGCGCTGTTCCGGAATATGCTCTGCCCGCGCGACCCATCCGTGCTCCGGCTGCTCGCCAGGTTGAGCCCCGGGATGCGGGCGTAGTAGAGGCCGGCATTAGCGCGCAAGACCTGCTTCCCGTCGCCCTTCACGTCATACGCGACGCCGAGCCGTGGCTGGAACATGCTGTAATCGCTCGGGATGGTTCCGTCGCCAGGGAACTCGAAGGTGCCGACCGCATTCATGACGGTCTGCCCGATGAAGGGAGCGTAGAACAGATCGGCTGTCGGCGTGATCAGCCCGGGCTGGATCTGCGCTTCCCACCGGAGTCCGTAGTTGACGGTCAGGTTCGAACGCGGCTTCCAGCTGTCCTGCAGGAACAGCGCGACCTCGTTCTGGATGATCGTCTGGGTCCCCGACTCGTCTACCGACAGCCCGCCGATGCCGGCCTGCTGCAGGTAGAGCGCCACCGGGCCGACGATGTGCTCCCCGGCGGGGCACGCGCCCGTGGTCTGGCTGGGCGTCGGCGTTTCGGTCACGTCCTGTGCGCACTCCACGTACCCGTTGCCGTTGGCCGCGTAGTTGAGGAACCCGTCCACCGACGTGAAGGCGATGCGCCCGTTGCCGAACCCGCGAAAGGTCTGGTTGACGCCGGTGCGGTTCCACTCGGCGCCGATCTTGAACAGGTGGTTGCCGCGGAGGATCGAGATGTTGTCGAGGAACTGCAGCCGGTAGTCGTGCGCATCAACCGGGAGGAAGAACGGCATGCCGACCCGGTATCCGGAGAATCCGGCGCCCGGGTCCAGGAAGCCGATGTCCGTGTCGGGGAATGGTCGGCCGGTGGACGGATTGAGCGCTCCGGTGTAGGGTCGGGGCCGGTCCTCACGTGCCCACTGGAAGCGGAACTCATTGGAGAGCGAGGAGCTGAAGAGCGACGTGAGGCTACCGTTCACCGCATGCGAGTGGTCGTTTTCCAGCCCGTTCGCGCTCCGCCCCCAGAAGTCCACGTCGAAGGTGCCATTCTGCTGACTCGACCGGGTGTAGTTGTACTTGATCGTGGCGCTGTGCTTCTGGCTCAACCGGAAGTCCAGCTTCCCGAGCAGCGCGTTGGCGTCGTTGGTTCGGCTGATCGGGCCGAAGTCGCCCGCCAGCGCCCCGCCGAACGCCGTATTGGTGAAGTCGAGCAGCGCCGGGTCGATCAGGTCGAGCCGGTCGGTCTGCTTGGTCTCGTTGTACTCCTGCTGGTCGTACGCGAGGAAGAAAAACGCCTTGTCACGGATCAGGGGCCCGCCGAACGTGGCCCCGAACTGATGCTGGGCGAAGTCGGGCGTGAAGCCGCTCACACCGCCGCCGGGGAACGTATGACTGAAATCACCCGACAGCCCGTCGTACTTTCCGAAGTAGTGCCCTGAACCGTGGAACTCGTTGGTGCCCGACTTGGTGATGACGTTGATGAAGCCGCCGCTCGAACGCCCGAACTCCGCGTTGGCACCGTCGGCCACGACCACGAAGTCCTGCACCGCGTCCAGATTGAAGGTGAACGCCGGCCGCTGGCCGCCGCGCTGCTCGCCGAAAAACGGATTGTTGAAGTCGGCGCCGTCGACCGACACGTTGTTGTGGATACCCTTCTGCCCGCCGATGCTGATCTCGTCGCCGTCGGGACCCTGCACGATCGCCACGTTCGGCGTCAACGTGGTGAAGTTGAAAATGTTGCGGCCGTTGTTGGGGAGGCCCTCCACCGCCTCCACGCTGAGCCGGGTGGCGCCCTCCGACGTCGTGACATCCACCACCGGCTCCGCCGCCGCCACCGTGATCTCCTCGAGTTGCACGGCCTGGGGCGTCAGCGAGAAGGGCAGCTCGAGCGTCTCGCCCAGACGGAGCCCCAGGCCGGTTCGCCTCGACTCCTGGAATCCAAGCGCCCGCGCAGTCACGTCGTAGGTACCGACCCTCAGCAGCGTCGCCACGTACACGCCGCTCTCGTTGGTGGTCAGAACGCGCTCGGCGTTGGTCTCGGCGTTCCGGAGCGTCACGCTGGCACCCGAGAGCGCGCCACCGGCGCTGTCTCGAACAGTTCCCCGAATCACGCCGGTAGTGGCCTGTGCCTGCCCGTGCGCGCGCGCCGTAACCGCCAGGGCGAGGCCGAGCACCAGGAACGTCGAGCGGATCGGACGGGGCACCGACATAGGCGGGTTCCTTTCAGACGGGCGGAGAGTGTGCGTCGCGCTCACGCAGCCCGCTCGGGCTCGAGCTCGCTCGGTGTCGCGCATGTGGTTGGGTCGGAATAGCATACCGGTTCAATTCGCGCTCGGCAAGACTGGGTGTGGGGCAGGTCACAGAATTGTATCGGTTCCGAACGGAGGTTGGGATCTCCCTCAGGGACCAGCCGTCTCACCTGACCACGCCGCCGCGGACGGACCATGAGCCAAATCAGCGCCACGCCGAGCGTGCGGAGGCCCCGGGTGCCGACTCGCCTGGTCATCGGTGGCACGCCGGACTGGTCGCGGGTCGGCGCTTGCGTGCCGGGACCGCTGCTCACGCTCGCGGTCGCCGTGCTGCTGGACGTGCTGCGGCGGCACGACCTCGGGCTGTTCGCACCCTTTCCGATTCTCATTCTGACCATCGTGTACTCCGCCTACGTGGGCGGGCTGCTGCCCGCGCTCGTGAGCGTGGCGGTCACGGTGCTGTACGCGCTGCACTACTTCGCCGATCCGGGACGATCGCTCGCATACTCCGCCGAGAACGGTGCGAGCCTGCTGGCCGTCTCCGGCTCGTCGCTGCTCACCGGGCTGGTCGTGGCACGGCTCCACGGGCGGCTCCGCCATGCCAAGACCCTCGAGCTGTCGCGCGCGGAAGCGGAAGCCCTGGCACGTCGGTTCGCGTTCCTGGAGCAGGCGTCGCTGATCCTTGGTTCCGCGCGCGACGTCGAGACGACCTTCCGCGACCTGGCCCGCCTGGTCGTGCCCACCCTGGCCGACTGGTGCACCATCCATGTCGCCGGCGACGCTGGGGTGGTGCGCTTCGTCGCGGGCGCGCACCGCGACCCGACCCGCGATGTGGTCGTTCGCGCGCTCGCGGAGTACGGTGCGCGGGCGCTGCCGTTCGAGACCGAGGCGGTGGCGCCGCAGATCGTGGGGCTGGACGAGCACCGGCTCCGGAGGATCGCGCCGGATGAGGAGGCCCTCAAGCTCTACCGAGCGCTGGCCCCCACCGCGGTGCTGCGGCTGCCGCTCCGGGCCCGCAATCGCCGCGTAGGATTCATCACGCTCGCTATGGCCGGCGGGCGGCGCTTCCCGCCCGCCGATGTGGATCTGGCCGAGGAGCTGGCCCGGAACTCGGCCGTCGCCATCGATAACACCCGCCTGCGGCAGGAGACCGAGGAGGCCGACCGGCGGTCGCGCCTCCTGTTCGACGCGCATCCGCAGCCGATGTGGGTATTCGACGTGGACACGCTGGCGTTTCTCGCCGTCAACGAGGCGGCGGTCCACCACTACGGCTGGAGCCGCGAAGAACTGCTCGGCATGACGATCATGGACCTGCTCGCCCCCGAGGACACCCCGCCGGGTCCCGCGGTCGGCGAGCAGGGCGGCGGGCGCGGCGAGACCGCGCTCGCCCATCATCAGCGGCGCGACGGTACGCTCGTAGACATGGAAATCGTGAGCCAGGCGATGGAGCTGGACGGCCGGCGCGCCCGCCTCGTCCTCGCCGCTGACACCACCGACCGGACCCGAACACGCGTCGCACTGCACCAGAGCAACGAGCAGCTCCGCCATGCGCAGCGGACCGAGGTGCTCGGGAGGATTGCGGGAGGCGTGGCGCACGATTTCAACAACCTGCTCACCACCATCCGCGGTTTCGGTGAGATGCTCCTCCTCGACATGGTGCCCGACGACCGCCGACGACACGACGTGCAGCGGATCTGCCAGGCCGCCGACAGCGGGGCGCTGCTCACCCGACAGCTCCTCTCGTTCGGCCGGAACCAGGTGCAGGAGCCGCGGGCGGTCAACCTGAACGACGTGGTGCGCGGCATGGAGCAGCTGGTGCAGCGGCTGGTCGGCGCCGACGTGGCGGTCGACCTGCGGCTCGCGCCCGCCGTGGGCCACGCGCGGATCGATCCGACCCAGCTCGAGCACCTGGTCGTGAACCTGGTCCTCAACGCGCGCGACGCGATGCCCGCCGGCGGCCGCCTGACCATTGAGACATCCGACCGCCGCATCAGCGACCTGAGCCTGGGCCGGCCGGTGCGCCCTGGGCGCTACGTGGTCCTCACCGTGGGCGACTCGGGGAGGGGTCTGGAGGATGAACTCGATGAGGGGGCCGGCGACGGCACCCATGCGCCCCGCAACGGGCTCGGCCGGGCGATCGTCTTCGGCATCGTGCGGCAGTACGGCGGTGTGGTTCGGATCGCCAGCGAGGCCGGGCAGGGGACGACAGTGAAGGTCTACCTCCCGCGCCTGGCGCCCGAGCTGGAGGAGCACGACGGCAACCCCGACCTGGCGGCACTGCGGGGCACCGAGACGGTGCTCGTGGCCGAGGACGAAGACGGCGTGCGGGACCTGCTGCGGAAGGTGCTGACGGAGTTCGGTTACACCGTGCTGGCCGCCCGGCACGGGCGCGACGCGTTGGTGGCGGCGGGCGCGAGGGCTGGCGACATCGCCCTGTTAGTGACCGATGTCGTGATGCCCGAGATGAGCGGACGCGAGCTGGCTGAGACGCTGTGCCGCGCGCGGCCGGAACTCAAGGTACTGTTCATCTCGGGATACACGGACGACGAGGTGCTGCAGCGCGGGATCGACGGCCGCGACACCGCCTTCATGCGGAAGCCCTTCGCCGCCGGCGACCTCGTGCGGCGAGTGCGCGCGCTGCTGGACGCCCCAGCCTAGCGTACGCGAGGCTGGTAGGTTCGCAGGATGTCGGCGCTGGCCTCGCCGCGGAGCCACATCGCGGTATCGCCGATCAACCAGGCCAGGGGCCCGGCGGGCGGTGCTGCCCGCCCGGCGCGGAGACGCTGCTGGTCGAGCAGGATCAACCTGCCCTGGGCATCCTGGTAGACGACGCGGACCACGGGGCGGGTGGCATCGGCCCCTCCGACCGCGGTGCCGCGCGCCAACCCCATGAACATCGGGTTCAGTCCCTCGATGACGTGCGCGGGCCCGCCCAGTTGTCGAGACGCCTCGTCCAGGCCAATCCGGAGATAGACCTGCGCCCGCTGCTCGATCGTGGGGGGCGCGGGCGGCGTCGGGGCGGCCGCGACCGCGGTGGGCGGCGC
>JACCSZ010000175.1 GCA_013812695.1 Gemmatimonadales bacterium
GGCCGAGGTCTCCGAGACGCTTCGGAGCGTGGTCGGCGAGTACATCGACGTCCGGCTTCTCGATCCCGGCTCGGCGTTGCCCGGGCGGGGGCGGGTCGCTACTTTGCCACCCGGCAAGTCACTGTAACTCGCGGTCAGAGAAACACTTCACTTCCGCAACGGACCAGGCATCGATGGCCCCACCCAAGCGTCACGTCTTCACCTCCGAATCGGTCACCGAGGGCCACCCCGACAAGGTGGCCGACCAGATCTCCGATGCGGTCCTCGACGCCATTCTCGCCCGGGATCCGGCGGGTCGCGTGGCGTGCGAGACCCTCGTGACCACGGGCATGGCGGTCGTCGCGGGCGAGATCACCACCAAGACCTACGTGCACATCCCCGACCTCGTGCGCGACACGGTGCTGGCGATCGGCTACACCGACGCGACGTACGGGATGGACGGGCGCACCTGCGCCGTGCTCACCTCGATCGACCGGCAGTCGCCCGACATCGCGATGGGCGTGGACGCGGACGCGGAGAAGGCGCAGGGCGCTGGTGACCAGGGGATGATGTTCGGCTACGCCAGCAACGAGACGCGCGAGCGCATGCCGATGCCGATCATCCTGGCGCACCGGATGGCGGAGCGGCTCGCGGCCGTGCGGAAGGGGCTCGACGGTGTGGGGCACATCGAGTGGCTGCGGCCCGACGGGAAGTCGCAGGTATCGGTCGAGTACGAGGAGGACCGGCCGGTCGCGGTGCGGACCGTGGTGATCTCGACCCAGCACGCCGAGCGGAACGGCAGCCGCCAGCTCGCGCAGGGCACCATCCGCGAGGGCGTCATTGAGTCGGTCATCAAGCCGGTGCTGGAGAGCGCGGGTCTCGATCACCAGCGCACCAAGTTCCTGATCAACCCCACCGGCCGGTTCGTCATCGGCGGACCCCACGGCGACGCGGGGCTCACCGGCCGGAAGATCATCGTCGACACCTACGGCGGGATGGCGCGGCACGGCGGCGGCGCGTTCAGCGGCAAGGACCCGTCGAAGGTGGACCGGTCGGCGGCCTACGCCGCGCGCTGGGTGGCCAAGAACATCGTCGAGGCGAAGCTGGCGCGCCGGTGCGAGGTGCAGGTCGCCTACGCCATCGGCGTCGCGCGTCCGGTGTCGGTCATGGTGCAGACGTTCGGCTCCGGCGTGCTGCCCGACGTGCAGCTCGAGAAGATCGTGGATGAGGTGTTCGACCTGACGCCCCGGGGCATCATTGACGACCTCAAGCTCAAGCGGCCAATTTACAGCCGGACGGCCGCCTACGGACACTTCGGGCGCAAGCCGTTCACCGGCGTCTACAAGGACGGCACGAAGCAGCACAAGGTCGATTTCTTCACCTGGGAACAGACCGACCGCGTGAAGGATCTGCTGTCGGCCGCCCGCTAGCCACATACCTCGCCGAGCGAAATTCTGAGGAGCGAATGAGCGCACCGACCGCAATTGCCGACTACGACGTCAAGAACCTCGCCCTCGCCGACGAGGGAAAGCGCCGCACCGAGTGGTCGGAGCGCTCGATGCCCGTGCTCCGGCAGATCCGGGCCCGGTTCGCCGCGGAGCGGCCGCTCGAGGGCCAGCGGCTGTCGGGCTGCCTTCACGTCACCTCCGAGACGGCCAACCTGATGATGACCCTGCGGGCCGCGGGAGCCGAGATCGCGCTCTGCGCCTCGAACCCGCTGTCGACGCAGGACGACGTGGCGGCGCACCTCGTGCGCGATCACGGCGTGCACGTCTACGCCATCAAGGGTGAGGACAGCGAGACCTACTACGGTCACATCGCCGCGGCACTCGCGTTCGGACCGGACATGACGCAGGATGACGGCGCCGACCTGGTGGGCTCGCTGCACATGATCGCGCTCAACCGGCTGGACGACCTCGCGCCGCCGATCCGCCGCTGGGTCGAGGGGCTGAGCCAGGCGGAGCGGAAGGCGCTCGTCGCGAAGGTGCGAGGCTCCACCGAGGAGACCACCACCGGCGTCATCCGTCTCCGGGCGATGGCCAAGGAGGGGATCCTCCAGTTCCCGATCGTCGCGGTCAACGACTCGAACACCAAGCACATGTTCGACAACCGCTACGGCACCGGGCAGAGCACGCTCGACGGCATCGTGCGGGCTACCAACCTGCTGCTTGCCGGCAGCACGGTGGTCGTGGCCGGCTACGGCTGGTGCGGGCGCGGGGTGGCCAGCCGGGCGCGCGGAGCGGGCGCCCATGTGATCGTGACCGAGATCGATCCGCTGCCCGCGCTGGAGGCGCGGATGGACGGCTTCCAGGTCATGCCGATGGCCGACGCCGCCCCGCTCGGCGACCTGTTCGTCACGCTGACCGGCAACCTGCACGTCATCCGGGCCGAGCACTTCGCGAGGATGAAGGACGGCGCCATCGTCGCCAACTCCGGCCACTTCAACGTCGAGCTCGACCTCGAGGGTCTGGCCCGGATCGGCGGCGAGCGGCGCGAGGTCCGCCACATGGTGGACGAGTACGTGGTCAAGGGCAAGCGGGTCATGGTCCTCGGCGAGGGCCGCCTGATCAACCTCGCCGCCGCCGAGGGCCACCCCGCCAGCGTGATGGACATGTCGTTCGCCAACCAGGCGCTCGCCGCCGAGCTCATCGCCCGGGAGTGGCAGACGCTGACCAAGGCGGTGCACCGGCTGCCGGCCGCAGTCGACCAGGAGATCGCCCGGCTCAAGCTGCAGAGCATGGGCATCGGCATCGACACGCTCACGCCGGAGCAGATCGCATACCTGGCGAGCTGGGACGCGGGTACCTGACGTTGGTTTCGGGCGGGAATCGGATTCACCACAGAGACACAGAGGGCACAGAGAGGAGCCACAGTGAACAACACAGAATTTGTTGTCTTTCCTCTGTGAGTCTCCGTGCGCCCTGTGCCTCTGTGGTGAACCCGATCCCCGTCCCGCCCCGATCGGGAGTATGATTCGAGCATGATCGAAGTCACCGTGGCGCACTTGGGACTCGACCGGACCACCAACACGCCGGTCGTGATCCTGCGCGAGAAGGAGGGCGCCCGGGTGCTTCCCATCTGGATCGGGCCCGCGGAGGCGAGCGCCATCGCGATGGAACTCCAGGGGATGAAGGCGCAGCGCCCGCTCACGCACGATCTGCTGAAGCAGATCCTCGTCGGGCTCGGCGGCGATCTCCGGCGCGTGGTGATCAGCGCGGTGAAGGAGAATACCTATTTCGCCGAGCTCCTCATCCGGCGAGACGATCACGTCTTCCAGGTCGACGCCCGGCCCTCGGACAGCATCGCGCTCGCGCTCCGCATGCGAGCCCCGATCTTCACCAGCGACCAGCTCCTCGACCAGAGCGGGGTCGAGGCCGACGAACCCTCGCCGAATCCGTCGCTCGAGGCGGACAAGCTGAAGGAGTATCTCGAGCGGATGGATCCGCAGGATTTCGGGAAGTTCAATCCGTAGGGTGACCCGACCCACCGTCTTCGTTCTCGCCGCCGTCTGCGCCCTCGTCCCAGCCTCGGTCACCTCCGCCCAGACGCCCACCATCACCACCGCCGGCCGCGTCGTGCTTCCGCGCGCCGCCGACACGGTGTCGCTGCCCGGCGCCCGGGTGCTGCTCCATCGCATCGCCCGCACCGCGCAGGGTGTCATCGACTCGGCCGTGTCGCGCGAGGGCGGACGCTTTCGGTTCCGGTTCCGCGCCGACACCTCCGCGCTCTACCTGGTGAGCGCCCGTTACGGCGGCATCGAATATTTTTCGCCGCCGGTCCACACCAATCCGCGGCGACCAGACACCGCCATCCGGATTCTGGCGTACGACACCTCCAGCTCGGCGCCCGTCAGCGTCGAGGCACGCCACATCGTCGTCCCGCGCGCCGGATCCGAGGGCACGCGCGCGGTGCTCGACCTGATCGTGCTCCGGAACGACGGCCGCCTCACGCGAGTGGCGCCCGACTCCTCCCGCCCGTCGTGGGCGATGGCACTGCCGCCGGGTACCGGCCGCATGGAGGTCGGCGAGAGCGACCTGTCGCCCGATGCGGTGCTGCGCGTGGGCGATTCGGTCAAGGTCGTGGCCCCGCTGGCCCCCGGGCAGAAGCAGTTGTCGCTCGAGTACGCAGTCCGGCCTCCTCGGGGCCGGCTCGCATTTCGGATGGGAGCAGGCGCCCGGTCGGTGAACCTGCTGGTCGAGGAGCGGGATGCACGCGTCACCGGGGGCGCGCTCGCGCTCGTGGACAGCCAGGCGATCGAAGGGCGGAGCTTTCTGCGCTGGACCGGAACGGTGTCCGCGGGCCAGACGATTGCGGTCACGTTCGCCGGCGGCGCGCGGCTGGCCGCCTGGCAGATCCTCGTGGCGCTGGTCGTGCCGGTGGCGGCCGCGCTCGCCTTTGCCGCGTGGCGGGTGGTCCGGCGGCGCCCGGCAGCCGCGGTGTCGGCACGTTCGCGCGAGCAGCTCCTCGATGCCATGGCCGTGCTCGATGCGCGGTACGCCGGACACGAGTCGACCACCCCGGTCGACGAATGGCAGCGCTACGAGACGGAACGCGCGGGGCTCAAGGCGAAAGTGGAAACCGCTCTTGCGGCGGATGGGGCCAGCCGGTACGTTTGACCCGCGTCACACAATTGTCATTCGCGAACGGGGACGCTCGGAAACCGGTGTAACACCGGTGCGGCCCCGCCACTGTGACGGGCACGGCCTCTCAGTCAGGCCACATCTTCGCTCACACGCCACTGGGCAACCGGGAAGGCGAGCGAAGGCCCGAAGCCAGGAGACCTCTCCGTTCGCGCCACCAGCTGTACCCTCGGGGGAGGGTCGGTGGCGTGTCGACGGCGTCTCCGCCGTCGTGCACCGCCCGTCTTCGACCCCGAGGATGGGCGGTTTCCATTTCCGGGCTCTACGCGCGACTGCTCGCCTTCGCGGCGCTCCTCGTCGGCCTCACGGCCTGCCGGACGGCCGTGCCACCGGGTCCGGCCGCCACGCTGCTCGTCGACGACGCGGGCGACACCGTGCGCGTCGCCGGCGCCGCCCGCCGCATCGTCTCCCTGATCCCGGCCGCGACCGAACTGCTCTTCGCCATCGGCGCCGGCTCCCGTGTCGTGGGGCGCACCGAGTGGTGCGACTTTCCCGACGCGGCGGCCCGCGTGCCCAACCTCGGCGACGGGATCAACCCGAACGTCGAAGCGGTGCTCGCCAGCCGTCCGGACCTCGTCATCCTCTATAACTCGGCACAGAACGCCGCGATCGCGGGCCGCCTCCGAGCGCTCGGCATCGCGTCGGCGCGGCTTAACACCGACGCGCTGAGCGACGTGGGCCGCGTCGGGCGGATCCTGGGGCGGCTCACCGGACGCGTGGCTGGCGCCGACAGCGTGGCGGCGGTCTTCGACACCGCGCTGGCCCGGGCCACGGCGGCAGCCGGCCCCCGGCGACCTAAGGTGTTGCTGCTCGTTTGGGAGCAGCCACCGATGACGATCGGGCGCGGCAGCTTCCTGAGCGAGCTGGTGGAGCGCGCGGGCGGCGTGAACCTGTTCGCCGACGTGACGGCGAGCGCGGGCACCGTGAGCATCGAGGCGGTCACAGCCCGCGATCCCGATCTCATCCTGACCACGGCGGAGGGGCCCGCCTCGTTCGCCGAGCGGCCCGAATGGCAGGCGGTCCGGGCCGTCCGGGAGCGCCGCTTCCTCCCGGTCAGCGGGTCGGAGTACAACCGGCCGAGCCCGCGCGCGCCGGGCGCCATCCGCGAGCTCGCGCGGCGACTGCGGGCCCGGGCATGACTACGGCGCATGACTCCACCCGGCTCCGGCTCGTGATCCTCACGGTGCTCGTCCTGGTGTGTCTGCTGGTGGGGCTCGCGGCGGGCACCGTGCCGCTCTCGCTCGGGCAGGTGTGGCACGGGCTCTGGCGGGCGGATACGAGCGCGAGCGTCATCGTGCGCGACCTCCGCGCGCCCCGGGTGCTGCTCGCGTTCGCGGTGGGCGGGAGCCTCGCGGTGTGCGGCGCCGCGCTCCAGGCCATGATTCGGAATCCGCTCGCCGAGCCCTACCTGTTGGGGCTCTCGGGCGGCGCCGGGCTCGGAGCGGTGATTGCCATCGCCACGGAGGCCACCGGGCCGTGGTCCGTGCCCTTGGCCGCGTTCGTGGGTGCCATCGCCGCGGTGGCACTGGTCTACCGGCTCAGCGTGGTGGCCGGCCGCCGGCTCGATCCGCGCGTCCTCCTCCTGTCCGGCGTGGTGGTGGGCTCCTTCGCGGGCGCGCTCATGAGCGCCATCATCGTGCTCTCGCCCGCGGCCGGAATCCGAAATGCTTTTCTCTGGCTGCTGGGCGGGTTCGGCGCCGCCTCGTGGAGGTCGCTCGGCGTCTTCGCGGCGTATGCCGCGCTCCCGCTGGCGATCATCGGGCTCAACGGCCGGAACCTCGACCTG
Organism: Gemmatimonadales bacterium; assembly: GCA_013812695.1. GTDB lineage: Bacteria > Gemmatimonadota > Gemmatimonadetes > Gemmatimonadales > GWC2-71-9 > CAVVWJ01. The sequence goes on from JACCSZ010000175.1 coordinate 6,406, forward strand.
GTCGCGCTGGGGGAAGAGCCCGCACATCACCTCGGCACCGACGTCGACCGCACCCGGCGGGTGATCTACGCCTGCACCGCGCTGCTGACCGCCGCCAGCGTCGCCACCTGCGGCATCATCGGCTTTGTCGGCCTGGTGGTGCCGCACGCCGTGCGCACGGTGGCGCGGCCGCTCCATCGGACGCTGCTGCCCCTGGTGTTTGTGGTCGGCGGCTCCTTTCTCGTGCTGTCGGACGTGCTCTCACGGACCGTGGTGCGGCCGCTCGAGTTGCCGGTCGGAGTCATCACCGCGCTCGTGGGCGTGCCGCTGTTCGCGGTGCTGCTCCGGAGGACGATGGCGTGATTCTCGAGGCGCGTAACGTCACGGTACGGTACCGGGGGAGACGCCAGCCAGCGCTCGACGCCGTGAGCTGCCACGTGCGCGCCACCGAGCTCGTCGCCGTCGTGGGCCCGAACGGCAGCGGCAAGACGACGCTCGTGCGGGCGCTCGCCGGCCTGGTCCGGCCCGAGCAGGGCAGCGTGCTGATTCAGGACCGTCCCATCGCCGCGTGGGGGCGCGCCGACCTGGCGCGGGTGCTGGGGGTCGTGCCGCAGCGCGAGGAGATCGTGTTCCCGCTCCGCGTCGACGAGGCCGTCATGCTCGGCCGCTACGCGCGGCTCGGCCCGCTGGGCGCGCCCGCGGCGGCGGATCACGCCGCGGTGGCCACGGCGCTCGACCGCTGCGATGCCGGCAGTCTGGTGGACCGATCGATCGACACGCTCTCCGGGGGCGAGTGGCAGCGGGTGCGGCTGGCGCGCGCGCTCGCGCAGGAGCCGGCGGCGCTCGTGCTCGACGAGCCGACCGCCGCGCTCGATGTGCGCCACGAGATGGAGATGCTCGAGCTGATCAGATCGCTGGTGGATGGTGGGCTCGCGGGGCTGGTGATCACCCATCATCTGAACCTCGCCGCGCGGTTCGCCGACCGCATCCTGCTCCTGAGCGGCGGGCGGCTCGTGGCCGAAGGCGCCCCGGGTGAGGTCCTCCGAACCGAAACCCTGAGCCGGGTGTTCGAGTGGCCGGTGGCGGTCACCACGTGGTGCGACGGCTCGCCACAGGTGGTACCGCTCCGCACAGGGGAGCAGGCCTCGTGATCCGGCTGCTGCTCGCGCTGGCCACGCTCCTGGTGGCCTCACCCGCGATGGCGCAGGGACCGGCGCGCTTGTCCGGCCGCGTGCTCGATCGAATCTCGCAAGGCCCGGTAGCCGGGGCCGAGATCGTGGCCGGCGAACGGCACGCGGTCAGCGGCACCGATGGTGCGTTCCTGCTCGGGAACCTGCCACCCGGACGCGTCGAGCTTCGCGTCCGGCGCATCGGCTATGCGCCCGCCCGCGAGGCCATTGACGTCGTGCCCGGGTCCGAGCGCAGCCTGATCGTCACGCTGGACCCGATGCCCGTGCCGCTCGAGAGCCTTACGGTTGCCGCGATGCCGGGGGCGGTCGCTATCGGCGGCGAGGACCTCGAGCGCCGCGGATCGGATCTCGCCCGGGCGCTCGACGGCTGGGAAGGGGTGGTCGTTCGCCGCGCCGACAACGGGCCGGCGTCGCCGCAAGTACGCGGAAGCGGGCCGGACGAAGTCCTGGTGGTGGTGGACGGCTTCCCCGTGAACGATCCATTGACCGGCCGCGCCGACCTGAGCCGCATCTCGAGCCGCGAGGTGTCCGGGGTCACGCTGTTGCCGGGCGCCCAGAGCGTGCGTGCGGGCAGCCGCGCCATCGCGGGTGTGATAGTGGTCGATACCCGGCATGACGTTCGCCCGGAGGTCTCCACGTGGGCGGGCAGCCACGGCGCCTTCGGCGCGCGCGCCGGCGCGTCCGTGTCGCCGCTCACCGCCAGCGTCTCCGCGGAGCGGCACCCCGACGATTACCCGTTTCGCGTGCCCGAGGTTCGCGGCGGGGGCGAGTCGCTCCGACGGAACGCGGGCGGCGAGCAATACGCCGGCGCGCTCACGCTCACGGGGCCGGTCGACGTCGTGCTGCGCGGCTCGCTGGCCGACCGCGGACTTCCCGGCACTACCACCAACCCGACGCGCTCCGCGCGAGCGTCCGATCGGTCGGTACTGCTCGGCGCGCGCACATCCGGCCCCACGCTGATCGCAGGAACCCTGCAGTGGCTCGAAGCGCGCGCGTCGGATCCGGCGCCGCCCACCGGATTGCCATATGACGCCTACACCAGCGGTGCCGGCGGGACGCTCGAGGCCGGCTACCGATGGCCAGCGGCGGCGTTGGGCTGGCGTGGCAGCGTGGCCGTCGCGGGCGAGGCCCGTGCCAACCGCTTCGCCGGCGACGGCGTTCGGCGCGATGCATCGTTCACCCAGGGGTCGCTACGGATCGAGGCGCGTCTGGTTACCAGTCGCGGCGCGGTCACATGGAGCGTGGCTCCCGCCGTGCGCGTCGATGCCTGGACCGGCTCGACCTCGCCTCGGGCCAGCGCGCGTGTGGACGCGGGGTGGCAGCGCGGACGCACGTCTGCGACGCTGGCCATCGGCAGCGCCGTCACGCCGCCCGTGCTCGCCGACCTGTTCTTCCGTGAAGGTGTCGGCGTCCGGGTCAACCCGGACCTCCGGCCCGAGCGGGTGAGGTGGGAGGTCGAAGCCGGGATTCGGCGGGAGCTCCCGGCCGGCAGCACGATCGGCGTTCGGATGTTCGCCGGCCGGGTGGCGGACATGATCGTCTGGGCGCCGGATTTCCGGTTCATCTGGAGCCCTCGCAATTTCGACGTGGTCCGGCGCGGGGGCGAGCTGACGCTCGCCTGGCGGCCGCGCCCGGACCTGCGCCTGTCCAGCGGCGCGACCTACAGCGCCGTCACCTACGACACGCCCGGCGGGCCGCAGGTACAGTATCGCCCGCGGGTCACCTACGACGCCGCGTTCGTGTGGTCGTCCGGGCCCTGGGCCGCCGACCTGCGTTGGCATCGGATCGGCCGGCGCTTCCCGAACAGCGCGGGCACCAACCCGCGTCCGGCCATCTCGCTCATCGACGCGGGCCTCGAGCGCCGACTCGGCGCCGGCCTCACGATCCGTGGCGCGGTCCGGGACCTCACCGACCGCCGCGCCGAATTTCTCGCCGCACACCCGACCCCCGGTCGGAGTGTCTCGCTCACTCTCAGCCTGGTACTCCCGTAATGCACACTCGCCCGTCGGCCCACGCCCTCGTCCTCGCCCTCAGTGCCGCGCTCGGCTGCTCCGACACCAACGCGCCGCTGCCGGAGCCGCAGGAGGTGCTGCTCGTCGTCAACAGCACCGGCAACACGCTGAGCATCGTGCCGGTCGAGACGCCCAACGCCGGCATCCAGGTCCCGCTTGGCGGGACCACCCCGACGCCGGTGGGCGTGTCGGCGCGCGACGGCATCGGCCTCGTCCCGCTCGGGCTCGACAACGCCGTGGCCGTCATCGACCTCCGCGCGGCCGCCGTGCTGCGCCGGATCCCGCTCCCGGATAATTCGGGAGCGACGGGCTCGACCATCGTGGACGATTCGATCGCGTACGTCGGCAACCCGAACCTCAACACGGTCTCGCGGGTGAACTATCTCACCGGCGTCACATCCGAGGTGCCGGTGGGCGTCTTCCCGCAGGGCCTGATCTACACCCGGGGTCAGGTGTTCGTACTGAATGGCAATCTCGAGAACTTCAGCGTCGTCGGTCCGAGCTGGCTCACGGTGGTCGATCCCGCCACGAACGCGCGCGCCGCGGGCATCGATTCGATCCCACTCACCGGCGAGGGCAATGCGGGCTTCGCGGACGTCGGGCCGGACGGACTGCTCTACGTGATGAACACCGGCGATTTCTTCTCGGGAGAGGGGCGGCTGTCGGTAATCGATCCCCTGGGCCGAACCGAGGTCGCGAGCTACGCCGGGTTCGGCACCGGGCCGGGCAACGTCGCCGCGGATCCCGACGGCCTGCTGTTCGTGAGCTCGTTCGCCGAAGGCGTCATGACCTTCAGCCTCGACAGCAACACCGTGGTTCGGGGCGTGGGGGAGGGCCTAAAGTTCGCCTCGGGCAACTCCGCCGTCGCCGTGGACAGCAAGGGCCGCGCGTACGGCATCGAGAGTGGGCCATGCTCGGGCGGCCGGCGGGGGAGAGCCCACGTGCTCGACGCCACGCTGGCCGAGACGGCTGCGGCCACGCTCGCCGAGACGGCCACGATCGTCCTGGGCGAGTGCTCATCGGGCGCCGTGGTGGTGCAGATCCCGCCGGAGTGAGCGCGGCCGCGGGCCATGGCCGATTGCCGCCACAGGCCACGAAGCCTACGTTACAGGGAGCCCCAACAACCAGGAGAGGGCGCTGTGTCCTCGTGCGCGTACCTGCTGCAGTCGCCCAGGCCTTACGAGCACTTCGCCCAGCTCTACGGGCAGGACGAGCGCGCGCTCATAGCCAACATGGCGCAATACGTCCGGGAGGGGCTGAACGAGGGGCACGCGGTGCTTGCGGTGATCACCGGCAAACACCGTGAAGCCCTGCTTCGGCGCCTGAAACGCAGCACGATCGGGGCCCGCGAAGCCATCGATGAGGGGCGCCTGGTCATCCTGGAGGCGTCGTCGGTCCTGGCGCAGGTGGTCGTCGAGGGGACGGCCGATTGGGCACGCTTCGACGCCATCATCGGGAGCGCCGTCCGCGCCCTGCTGGCTACCCCCGGTGTGACGGGGCTCCGCGCTTTCGGCGAGCTGGTCGGGCTGCTGTGGTCCGCGGGCCAGCGGACGGCGGCCGCGAAGCTGGAGGAGCACTGGACTCGGCTGCTGGAGCTCCACGGCTTCACCCTGTTCTGCGCGTACCCCATTGACGTGGACGGCGCCGAGTTTCCGGACGCCGACATCGACACCGTGCTCATGGCGCACACGCATGTCCTCCCCGCGAACCGCGACGGGGACAAGCAGCCGGCTCCGCTCGGCCAGGTCAGGTCGGGCGACGCCGCGCGGCTGCTCGGCACGACCACACGGACGCTGCTGTTCTATGAAGAGGAAGGGCTGGTGCGTCCCAAGCGCACCGCCGGTGGCAGCCGCACGTACTCGCCGTTCGACCTCGCTCGCTCGGAGGTGGCGATCCGGCTTTCCCGCCTCGGCTTTCCGCTCAAGTTGATCAAGGCGCTGACGTCGGCCCGGCCGGACGCCGCGAGCGGGGCCGAGGCGAGCAGGACCCTTCAGGAGTTGTTCGACGAGATGCGCCGCGACATCGCGGGCCGCATCGACGCCCTGCACGCGATCGCGGCGGATCTCGAGCAGGCCGACGGCTTGGTGCGCCAATGCGCCACCTGTCCCAATCCTCCCACCCGCCAGCGCTGTCCCGCATGCCCGTGCGAGCTCGGGCTCGACCGGTCCGCACTGCTGTATCTCACCTCCGACCCCGGCGGCTGAGCCCACGCTTCCATTGGCGCATCGCCTCCTGCTGCCGGCTGTATCTTCCGTGATGGCCCTGGTAACCACGCCGGCGATCGTGCTGTCGGCACTCCGGTACGGTGAAACCTCCAAGATCGTGCGCGTCGCCACGCGGGAGTGCGGCGTGCAGAGCGCCATCGCCAAAGGGGCGCTCCGGCCGAAGAGCCGGTTCGGCGCGGCGCTCCAGGTCCTGAGCGAAGGGCAGGCGCACTACCTCACCAAAGTGCATCGGGAGCTGCATCTGCTCACGGCATTCGACCTGCGCGCGCTGCACGTGGCGCTCGCCGCCGACCTGGGACGGTACGCCACGGCGTCCGCGCTCGCCGAGATCATGCTCCGGTTTGCCGCACCCGATCCACACCCCGAGAGTTACGATCGATTTCGGGACGCGCTGCACGCGCTGGAAACCGCGCCGGCCCCGAGCCTCGACGCACTCGGGGTCCGCGAGATCTGGGGTCTCGTGGGCGCGCTGGGATTCGCACCGTCGCTCGACGCGTGTGTGCGGGACGGCACCCTCCTCCCACCCGGCGCGCTCCCGTTCAGCACGCGGGAAGGTGGCGCGCTGTGCCGCGCCTGCTCGGTGGAGCATGGCGCGACGCAGCTCCCCGCCGGCGCGCGCGCCGATCTCGGCGCGTTGCTCAATCCGGAGGCCGCGCTGCCCGTGCTGGACGAGCGCCATGCCGCCGCGCACCGCCGCCTGCTCGCGCGGTACGTGCGCTATCACCTCGGCGAGGGCGCCGAGCTGCCCGCGCTGGAGTTCTGGCTCCGGCGGCCGTGGGTCGCGCCATGATCGTCGGCACGGCGGGTCACATCGACCACGGAAAGTCGGCCCTGGTGGCCGCGCTCACGGGCAGGGCGATGGACCGCCTGGCCGAGGAACGCCGGCGCGGCATTACGATCGATCTGAACTTCGTGCCCCTCGAGCTGGATGGCGGCCGCTTGGCGGGCGTGGTGGATGTGCCGGGTCATGAAGACTTCATTCGAACGATGGTGGCGGGTGCGTCCGGCATCGATCTGGCCCTGTTCGTCGTGGCGGCGGACGAAGGCATCATGCCGCAGACGGTCGAGCACCTCGCGGTGCTGGAGCACCTCGGCGTCCGCGCGGGCATACCGGTCGTCACCAAGGCCGACCTGGTCGAGGCCGACTGGCTCGAGCTGGTGCTCGCCGAGCTGTCCGATCGGCTGGCGCTGTCACCGGTGGCGTTCGGGCCGCCCATTGCTGTCTCCGTGCGAAGCGGGCTGGGCCTCGAGGCCCTGCGCGCGCGACTGGCGGCGCACGCAAAGACGCTCGCGCCGAGGGTTGGCGCCGATCTGTTCCGGTTGCCCGTGGACCGCGCCTTCTCTGTGGCTGGGGTCGGCACGGTGGTCACCGGGACGGCGTGGTCCGGCCGTTTGGCGATCGGTGACGCGGCGCAGGTGTTCCCGTCCGCCGCGCACGGAAGAGTGCGCTCCATCCAAAGCCACGGGCGGGCGCTCCGGGAGAGTGAGCCTGGAGCCCGCACGGCGTTCGGGCTCGCCGGCATCTCGCTTGGGGACGCGCCCAGAGGAAGCTGGCTCGTCGCGGCGGATTCACCCTGGCGGGTCACCCGCGTGATCGACGCCGAGGTCGGCGTGGAGGCCGATGCGGACCACCCGCTCGTGCCGCGCAGCCGGGTGCGCGTGCATCTCGGCACGGCCGAGGTGATGGCGCGGGTACAGGTGCGGGGTGCGGTCGGGCCGGGCGAACGGCAGACCGTCCGACTATCGCTCGAGCAGCCGGTCGTCGCGCGCGCCAACGATCGCTTCGTGCTGCGCAGCTACAGCCCGGTCGCGACGATCGGTGGGGGCCGCGTGCTCGATCCCCATCCGCCTCGCCGCCGGCCGCTCTGGCCGGTCGGGCTCAACGCCGAGCGTCCGGCCGAGCGCCTGTCGGCACTGCTCGACCGCCGGCCGGAGGGCCTCGCCGCCGCCGACCTCCCGATCCTGCTCGGCCTGCCGCCGTCAGCGGCGGCGGCCGTGGCCCAGGCGGATGCGGGGCTCCGGCGGGTCGGCGAACGCTGGGTACGGGACACCTCGATCCGCGCACTCGGCTCAGCCGCCCTCGCGGCGCTCAAGGCCTTTCACCGAGCCCATCCCGCAGCGCGGGGCATGCCCCTCGAGACGCTCCGGCACCGGCTCCACGCCGGCGATCCTTCGGTCGAATGCGCGATCTCCGATCTGGCCGCGGCCGGCAGATTGCGGCTCGACGCCGGCGTCGCCGTCGTCTCGGGCTTCGTGCCCAGGGTCGAGGGCGGCGAAATCGAGATGGATCGCGTCGTGCGGATCGTGGAAGACGCCGCCCTCAGCCCGCCGAGCCTCTCGGAACTCGAGCGGCTGACGGGGCGGCGGGACATCGGCGCCATGCTGCATCTGGCCGCCCGGTCCGGCCGAATCGTGGCGGTGGAACGCGAGCGCTATTATGCCCCCGCGGCGCTCGAGCGTTTTGCGGCCGCGCTGGCGGAACTCGGTCGCGACCGGCTCATCGCCCCCGGCACCGTTCGGGATCGGCTGGGTATCAGCCGGAAATATCTGATCCCGCTGCTCGAATGGGCCGACGCGACGGGTATCACCGAACGCGTGGGCGGAGGCCGGCGGCTCCGGAACGCTTGACATCGCGGGTTTTCCGGGCGCAATTTCCAAGCAGGTTTCGCATAGTTATTCACGAC
>JACCSZ010000134.1 GCA_013812695.1 Gemmatimonadales bacterium
TCCTCACTCGCCGAGTAACGCCCCCCACCGGTTCACACTGGGGGTCAGCCCAGCGCGGAACCTGCCGAATGTCAAGCTACCTCCCGCTTTTTGCCCCGGCCCGGTGCTTTTTGAGATGCCCGCCCCCTCTGGAACCTCAGCATCGACATCCGTTTGCCCTCGGGAGCGCAGGCGGCCCCCAACTTGCCTCGCTGCTCCGGGCCGGCCCCTCCTGACGCATCACCCGCTGGTCCGGAGTCTTCGTGAAGCTCGCCCGCTCAGCCTGTGTGTTGCTCGCCATGGCACTCGCCGGATACGGTCCGGCGCAGGCGCAGCGCGCGGACGGCGGCGGGCGATCGTTCGGTGAGGTGACCAGGAACAGCGAAGTCGGCACCGGCCTGTTTACGATCTACTTCAAGCGCGACAGCGTTTTCCTGTCGATCGCCCCTGGTCAGCTCGACCGTGATTTCCTCCTCGTGACCCAGATCGCGCAAGGCATCGGTGAGCTCGGGCTCGACGGGGGCGCCACCGTGCGCTCGGACCTGGTCCGCTTTCACCGCGAGAAGGATCGCGTCGAGCTCTGGGTGGTGAACTCGCGGATGTCGGCGTCGCCCGGCACCCCGATGGCGCGGGCCGTCGCCTACTCGTTCGGCCATTCGGTGGTGCAGTCGTTTCCGATCGTGGCGCTCCGGGACACCAGCGAGATCCTGATCAACGTCGCGCCGTTCTTCGTGTCGGACTGGGCGGATGTAGGCACCGTGTTTCAGTCGGCCCTGGCGCAGCGCAAGCTGAGCGGCAGCGTGTCGCTCGACGACAAGCGCTCGAGCCTGCAGTCGCTCCGCCTGTTCGACGCCAATCTCGAGGCCGAGGTGCGCCTCACGTTCCAGACGCCCCGAAATCTGGGACTCGAGACCGTCGCCGACTATCGCTCGATCCCGGTGGGCATCCACTACTCCCTGCGCGAGCTGCCGGCCGAGCCGATGCGGCCGCGCCTCGCGGACGAGCGGATCGGATATTTCATCTCGGCCACCAAGGATTTCAGCCGCGATACCGCCGAGAGCTTCTTCGTCCGGTACGTGAACCGCTGGCGGCTCGAGAAGAAGCATCCTGGCGCCGCGGTGAGCGAGCCGGTGCAGCCCATCACGTACTACATCGACCGCACGGTGCCCATCGAGTGGCGGCCCGCGGTGCGGGCGGGGATTCTCGAATGGAATCGTGCGTTCGAGGAAGCCGGCTTCCGCGATGCCATCCGCGTGCTCGACGCCCCCGAGGACAGCGCCTGGAGCGCGGCCGACGCACGGTACTCCACCGTCCGATGGACCGCCACCAACGGCTCCGCCTACGCCATCGGGCCCACCAGCGTCGATCCGCGCACCGGGGAGATCCTGAACGCCGACATCCTGATTTCGACCGCCTGGATCCAGCGTTGGCGTGGTCAGTCCGGGAACTACACGCCTCCGCTAGCCGCGGTGCAATCCGTGCTCCGGGATGATTCGCTGGCGACGGGCGCGGCGAGCGAAGGCCGCCTCTGCCGCTACGGCGAAGGGCTGACCCGAAGCGGGGCGCTCGCGGGCGTGCTGCTGGCCGCGCGCGGCGAGTCGCCCGGCGGAGGCGAGGCCCTGCGTGCGTACGTCAATCAGGCGCTGAAGGCGCTCGTCATGCACGAGGTTGGGCACACGCTCGGTTTGCGCCACAACTTCCGCGGCTCGGCCGGTGCCAGCGCGGCCCAGCTCGCGAATCGGTCATGGACGGCGTCGAACGGGTTCGGGGTGTCGGTAATGGACTACACATCGCCATCGCTCGCCCTCGACCCCGCCCGGCAGGGCGACTACTACGCGCCGACCATCGGCAGCTACGATCGTTGGGCGGTCACCTACGGCTACGCCGACGTGGTGACGAACCCGCTCGCATACTCCGCCTCCAAGGGCGGCGAGGCCAGCGCGACTGTCTGGACGCCCGAGGTGGAGATCAACGGGCTCCGGGCCATCGCCTCACAGGCGGCCGACCCGGCGCACCTGTATGGGTCCGACGAGGACGCCGGCTTTGGCGGGCTGGGTCTCGATCCCACCATCAGCCGCTACGATCAGACCGACGATCCGCTGACATGGGCGCGTGGGCGCGTGGCCCTCATCGACGGGCTGTTCGATTCGCTCGAAACCCGCGTCGTCGCCCCAGGTCAGGGCTATGGCCCTTTGCGGGACGCATTCACGGACCTGTTGAACGACCGCTGGTACGCGCTGCTCTTGACGACGAAGTACCTCGGCGGCGCGGCGACGGCCCGGGATCATCGGGGCGACCCGGGCGCGCGCCCGGCGGTGACCAGCGTGCCGGCCGCGCAGCAACGGGCGGCGCTCACCTTCGTGGCCGAGGCCGGGTTCGGCGAGCGCGCGTATCGCTTTCATCCCGGGCTCCTGAGCCGGCTCGCCGCCGATCGCTGGATGCATTGGGGCGCCTCGCCGGCGGCGGACGGGCGGATCGACTTTCCGCTGCATGACTGGGCACTGACGCAGCAGGGCTCCCTGCTCGGCCAGTTGCTCGACCCGACCGTGATGGCGCGGATGCGGGATGCGGAACTCCGCGCGGCTCCCGGGGAAGCGACAGTCGGGCTGCCCGAGTTGTTCTCGACGCTGACGGCCGCCATATGGGCGGAGGCGGGTGCCGGTACGCGGGCCCGTCCGGTGCGGCCGAGGAATACCCTGTCGGTGCGTCGCGACGTGCAACGGCTCTACTTGAACGCGTTGGTCCGAATGGCCGTCAGCCCGTCCCCCGGCACGCCGGAAGACGCGCGCTCGCTCGCCCGCGTGGCGCTCGCCGGGCTCGGCGGCGATCTCGACCGCGCGCTCGCCTTGGCGCGGCCGGACCTGGATGCCTACACCCGTGCGCACTTCGGCGACGCACGCGACCGTATCACCCGGGCGCTCGACGCCCACATGGTTCAACCCATCACCTTCTCGAGGTAGCAGGCAGATGTGGCACATCATGCTTCCGTCGGACCCATCCCCGCTGGTGCAGACGATCGTGTA
>JACCSZ010000230.1 GCA_013812695.1 Gemmatimonadales bacterium
GGCGCGTGCCGTTCGACGGCCGGCTCTGGATCGTGGAAACCGGGGTGCCGCACGAGCTGACCGGTGGCGAGCTCACCGAACGCCGCCGCGAGTGCGAGGATGCGCTTGCGCTCTGTCGCGCCTGGCGGCCCGGACTCCAGTATCTCGCGCAGCTCGCCCCCCAGGAGCTGGCCGACACGGCGCGTCGGCTGCTGCCTCCACTCGTGCCGCGCGTACGCCACGCGGTCACCGAGACGGCGCGAACCCGCGCGGCCGCGGCCGCCCTCGGCCGCGGCGATCTGCACGCGGTGGGGCGCCTGCTCGTGGAGGGCCATGCCTCGCTCCGGGAGGACTATCGCTCGACGGTGCCCGAGGCGGACTTCGTCGTGGAGCGCGCGGTCGCGCGCGGCGCCTATGGCGCACGCCTGACCGGCGCCGGCGGGGGCGGCGCGGTCGTGGTGCTCGCGCCCGCGGATCGCGACGCGCGCATCCTCGCGGAGCTCATCCGGGACTTCGGCGACCACTTCGGCCGAGTGCCGGAAGCCTGGAGCACGCGCGCCGCGGCAGGCGTCCGTCGGGAAGCGCTGCCCACGGCGGCGGAGTAGATTGCGGCAGCCGTCCGGCCCGGGTGGCGAAACTGGTAGACGCTCAGGACTTAAAATCCTCTGGCTTTCGGGCCGTGTGGGTTCGAATCCCACCCCGGGCATGCCTCGCCGTTCTTGCCGGTCACCCGGGTGACCCCCATCACTTATGCTCCGCATCCCGTTTTCTATGATGGTCGCTCATTAGTTCGATCCCTCCGCCGCGAGGTGCCCAGTGAGCGTTCCGTTTCCCGCCCCAGGCACGACCATCCTCGTCGTCGACGACGAGCGCGTCACGCGCCGGGTCGCCTACCGCATCCTGAGTGAAGAGGGGTACCGCGTCTTCGAGGCTGCGAGCGCTGAAGAAGCGATGAGCGTGCTGGACATGGCCCACCGGTACACCCACCTCGTCATGCTGGACGTGGTGATGCCGGTCATGGATGGCGTGGAGCTGGGGAGGGAGATCCTCGCGAAGTGGCCGTCGCTCCGACTGCTCTACATGTCGGCGCATCCGGCGGAGGTCCTGCTCGCGCACGGTCTCACCGATCTCCGGGTGAGGTTTCTCGCCAAGCCATTTACCCACGACGAGCTGCTCGCCAAGGTGCAGGAGTCGCTCGAGCGGCGGCACGCCCCGCGCCCGGTCGATGACGCGGAAGGGGTGGTGGACCACGGGTAGCCGGGATGCTGACGGCCGCCCAAACACTTCGCTTTATTGGCTCGAGTCATCCCCGTAACGCGGCACGGCACGGAGGCAGAATGGGTAGCCTTCTCGCTGAAGCCTCGGCACCGGAGCTCTCGTGGATCGACACTCCCTCGCGCTCCTGATCCCGATTCTGGCCCTCACGATCCCGGTCATCGCCATGATCTTCAAGGGGCTCAACCGGCTCGCGCAGATCCGGCTCGAAGAGGCTCGCCTGCGCATCGGCTCCCTGACCGGAGGCGCGGAGCTGGAGCTGGCCGGGCTCCGAGGCGACGTGGATGATCTCCGCCGCGAGCTCAGCGAGGTGCAGGAGCGGGTCGACTTCGCGGAGCGGCTGCTGAGCAAGCCGCGCGAGGCCGCCCGCTCGTCCGCGGCGGAAGACTCATGATGCTGCGCTGGCTCGTTGCCGCGGCTCACCTGCTGGCCCTGGGCATCGGACTCGGTGCGGTGTGGGCCCGGGCCCGCGCGCTCCAGGGCCCGCTGGACACGGCCGGCCTTCGACGAGTGTTCAGCGCGGACGCATGGTGGGGCGTCGCGGCCCTGCTCTGGCTCGGCACGGGCCTGCTGCGGGCCTTCGGCGGTCTGGAGAAGGGCAGTGCGTATTATCTCCATAACCACGTCTTCTGGACCAAGATGGCGCTGTTCGGAGCGATCCTCATCCTCGAGGCCGCGGCGATGACCGCGTTCACCAAGTGGCGCGGCCTGCTCCGGCGCGGCCAGCCGGTCGACACCAGCCTTGCCGGGCGCTACGCCCGGATCAGCTACATCGAGGCGGGCCTCGTGGCGGCGATGGTCCTGGCGGCCACCGCGATGGCGCGTGGATACGGCACCACGGCCCGATAGGAGGGGCGAACGGTGAGTCTCATGCTGTCGATGTGCCGCCGCTGGCGGTCGGTCGCATTGGCGAGCGGCTGGGCCGGCCTCGTGGCCTGTGGTGGTGGGGACACGGCCGGCCCCGGAGTCGTCGAGGGGAGCTACACGCTTCGGCAGCTCAACGATGCGGCGCTGCCGTACGATCACGACGGACAGGGCTGTTGCACCTATCTGGCCGGGACGCTACTGCTGGATGCGGCGGGCTACGAGTTTTCGCTGCAGTCGCGGAATCGGAACACCGCGCTCGTCTTCACGGCCACGGAGTGGGGCAAGTACGCGCCCCAAGGTTCGACCGTGGCGTTTACGGCGGACAGCTTCGCGGAGGCGCCGCTCGGGCTCGACCTGGGAACGGTATCCGGCGACTCGGTCCGAGTCCTCTTCGGCGGCGAAGGCCCGGGCTCGCCGGATCAGTTCAGCGGTCTGTTCGTCCCATCTCCTTGACCGGTAACCAACGGGCGGGGTCGTCCATGCTCAAGAAGGCAGCGCTCGTCCTGCTCGTGCTGGTCATCGCGTTTCTCGGCTTTGCGGCCACCAGGCCGGACGAGTTCCGGGTCCAGCGTACGGCGCGCATCGACGCCCCGCCCGACAAGATCTATGCGAGCCTCGACGACTTTCATCGCTGGCCCGCATGGTCCCCGTGGGAGAAGCTGGACCCGGACATGCGCCGAACCCTCCGAGGTCCGACACGTGGCGAGGGAGCCGTCTACGAGTGGGAAGGCAACAGCGAGGTGGGTAAGGGGCGCATGGAAATCATGGAGGCGTCCGCGCCGGGCCGGGTCACGATCAAACTGGACTTCCTCGAGCCCTTCGAGGCGCACAACACCGCGCAGTTCACGCTCAAACCCAGTGGAAGGTCCACCGACGTCACCTGGTCCATGTACGGTCCGAGTCCGTTCGTATCCAAGGTGATGGGGGTGATCTTCAACATGGATCGCATGATCGGCAAGGACTTCGAGCAAGGCCTGGCGAACCTGAAGGCGGTTGCGGAGTCGTGAGCCGGCCGTGCGCTGCATGGGGGGCGCCCGGGGCGGCAGTTCGCGTGAGCGTCCCATGAACGAAGGTGTGACGATGTCTCGCGCCGGCCCCGACGATGTCGCCCGGCTCGTGGAATTGATGACGGAGTTCTACGCCGAAGCCGGCTTTCCGCTGAACCCGGAACGGGCAGCGGCGGCCTTCATCCCTGTGGTCGAGCGTCCCGAGCTGGGCTACGTCTGGCTGGTGCGAGCGGACGGCGCATCGGTCGGCTACGTCGTGCTGACGCTGTGCTACAGCCTGGAATACGGCGGGCGCAGTGCCTACGTGGATGATCTCTTCATCCGGGCGCCGTACCGTGGGCGGGGCCTGGGCCGGTCGGCTCTGGAGCATGTGCGACGCGCCTGCGAGGCGCTGGAAATCCGCGCCGCACACCTGGAAGTCGACCGGGCCGATCCGGCCGCGCAGGCGCTGTACCGAGGCTTCGGGTTTGTCGAGACCGACCGCCAGCTCCTGACGCTGGCGCTCGCAAGCCCCGCGCACGCGACGTGACCCTCGTGGGCGCCAGACGGTGCGCGAACGCCTGGCTCGCTCCGGCCGTCCTGCTGGGCCTCGCGATCGGAAGCGCCTTCGCCATGGCCGACGCCCAAACCCCGCCTCGCCCCCCGCGCCCTCGACTGCCGCTCGAGCTGCTGTCGGACACCCTCGCCATCTGTCGGCTCGATGCCAAGGCGCCGGTACCCGAATGGACGCGCGACTCGCGCGCGTTCCTCACGCTCAGCCGTACGCCCGACGAGCTGTCCATCACCACGGCCGAGTCCTCGGTCCCGGCGGGTGTGCGCTGCGAGCGGCCGTACCGGGCGCTCCGGGTGCGCGGCCCGCTGCCGCTCGACCTGGTGGGAATCCTCGCCGCCATCGCCGATCCATTGGCGGATGCTGGTCTGAGCATCTTCGCCATCTCGACCTTCGAGACCGACTACGTCCTGGTGAAGGCCGCTGACTTGGAGCCCGCCATCCGGGTGCTCGAGCGGGCAGGGCACCAGGT
>JACCSZ010000265.1 GCA_013812695.1 Gemmatimonadales bacterium
GAGATGCTCTGTTTCCCCTTGCCCGCGGCGCTGGCGTCCATGTTCTGAGTCAGGGTCTGGTCGACGCGGTATCTGGCGGTGACCGGTGCGCGTTGCGCGGTGGCGGCGGTGACGAGTCCCGCGAGCGCGGCGGCGGCGAAGTATCGAGCGACCATCGTGTGTCCTCATGGGGGCCCGATGCTCCGCGACCCTCCGAACCAGGTCCGGAGGGCCGCGCTGGTCGAGCCGTAAGCCGAGTTCTGTTCCCGGCACTCGCGTGCCCGGGATGGTCATCTGTCTGGGATGGCCGTCGCCGGCCACCTCTAGCAGCCTACCCGCGGCTTGTCCTGCCGGTGTGGGTCACACCTCGCCGCTTATTTGGCCTTGCTCCGACTGGGGGTTACCGTGCCGCCGCCGTTGCCGGCGTCGCGGTGGGCTCTTACCCCACCGTTTCACCCTTACCCGGCGGTTGCCCGCCGGGCGGTCTATTCTCTGTGGCCCTGTCCGTCGCCTTTCGGCGCCCAGGTGTTACCTGGCAGTCTACCCGGTGGAGCTCGGACTTTCCTCGGGACGCCTTGCGGCGCCCGCGACCATCGCGCTCGGCCAGCGGGGGGAATATAGGGGGAAAGGCGGAAGGACGGAAAGACGGAACGACGGAAGGTAGGCCGGGACGGGGGGTCCTGGGGGTCGGTGAAAAGCAAAGGGGGAAACCCCGGGCAGGTGACGGTACCTTCGCCCGGCGTCTTTCCGTCTTTCCGTCTTTCCGTCTTTCCGTCTTTCCGTCTTTCCGCCCAAGCCTCACCCCGCCTCCCCCACCCGGGCCAATCCCTGCTGCGCTTGGCGGACGAACGGCTGGAGCGCTGGGTCGGCGGCGCGCCACTGCGTCAGGACGCCCTCGTACTCCGCTCGCGCCTCGGACCGGCGGCCAAGCTGCTCGAAGGCCGCGGCGCGGAGCAGGCGTACGCGGCCGAGCATGCCCCAGCGGGAGTCGAACCCGCCGGTACGGAGCGCGCCCGGCTCGAAGTCCCGCAGGGTCCGTAGCGTCGCCTGGTAGTCACCGAGCAGATAGTACGCTTGCGCGGCCAGTGGCCGGCGGTAGGCGCCATACCTGGACTTCGACTGGAGCGAGTCCGGTTCCGCGAGCGCGCGCCGGGCGGCCACCGAGTCGCCACGGCTGAGCGCGAGGAGGGCGCGGACCTCCTTCGTCAGCGTCTCCCCGCTCAGCGCGCGATACTCACCGAGCGCGCTGCTGTCCGCGGCCGGGCCGGTGAACAGCCCGATGGCCGCCGACGCGCCGCTGTGGGCCAGGTGCATGCGCTGGTCAGGGGGGGCCATCCGGACGGCTTCCGCCGCGCTCTGCCACACCTGGCGGAGCGACGCGGTCGGCACGCCCGTGGCCCCGTACAGCTCGCTCAACGCCATCCTTCGCCAGGCTTCGCTCGACGAGCCCGCGGTCTCGTCGCCCGGATGCTGGATGACCTCGCGGCGCACCTGGTCGGCGAGGTCGATGGTCTTGGCCGCGCTCGTCAGGTCGCCCTGAAACGCGAACACGTTGGCGGCGGCGGCGATATCGGCCACGACCGTGGGAGTGCCACGGTAAGGGCGGAAGTCCTGGGGCGCGACGGTATCGAGCGCGCTCAGCAGCTGTCTCGCGGCGCGATCCACCTCGCCGGACGCGAAACGGATCCGCGCCTCGACGAACGGTAGCTCCGGGTGCACGGGCGCGGTCTGCCTGAAGCGGTCCACCTCGGCCAGCGCGGCGCCGTAATTCCCCGAGGCGAGGTACGCGTCGACCATGGCGCCGTGCGCCCGCAGCGTGGTGGGCTGGCTGCTCACCCAGGTACGCGCCGTGGCGAGCGCTTCCGCGCGCGCGCGCCGCACGGCGGTCCCAGCGGTCGCGCTGTCCACCAGCGGCCGATCGTCGGGTCCCTGGACACGGGCGAACGAATCGGCAGCCACGAGGGCGTAATCCGGATGGGCGGCGGCGGCGGCGCCCAGCATCGCCTGAACGTGCTCGTAGGCCAGCGCGTAGTCCGGATCCAGCGCCAGCGTGCGCTTGAAGGCGCGGATCGCCTGGGTCCAGTGGGACGCCTCGTCGCTGCCCGTCGTGTCGTGGAACCACGCCTCACCCAGGCCGTACCAGGCGTCGGCGTCCGACCGGTCGCGGGTCAACAGCTGCTGGTACGCCGAGCGGGCGGCGGCGTACTCGCCGCCAAGGAAAGCGCGATAGGCATTGATGACGGTGCGGTCGTGGGCCGGCAGATGTTCCGAGTAGGCGGTGGCGCGGATGATGGCGGCGTCGGCCGTCGAGTCGCCGGTGCCGACGAGCCACCCGCGCGCGAGGGCCAGCTTGTAGTAGGCCAGCCCGAAGGTGGTGTCGATCCGGATGGCGCGCCGGAGGTCGCGCTCGGCGCCGGCCAGGTCCCAGCGGTTGAGCTGCTCGACCCCGGCGAGGTAGGCGCGGTACGCCTCGAGCGAGGCGGTGGTCGCACGCGCGAGCCCGATCCGCACCTCGTTCGGCGCGCCGGAAAGATCGAGCAGTTTGGCGGCGAGCTGATCGAACGGTGGGCGGACATCGGCGCCGACCCGCTCGTCCACCCGCGCCACGTCCACCCGCTCGCCGCTCGCCACGTCGTAGACCCGCGCGGTGAGATGGAGCGAGTCGCCGGTCCGGGCGAAGTCGCCGAGCACCACGGTCCATGCACCGGCCTCGCGGGCCAATCGCCGCGCCAGCTCGAGCCCCACGTCGTCTCCCGCGCGCAGCCGGTGCCGGACGAGCAGGTCGTGCAGCCGCTCCTGGTCGACGACGTTGAGATCGTTCCACTGGCTCAGGTTGAGCCCGAGCATGCTGACGCTGCCGTCGCGGAGCCAGTCGACGGCGCGTTCGTCGCGTTGGTTGTCGAACGGGAGGATCAGCATCGAGTGGCGCGGGTCGACGCCGGCCGGCGGCCCGGGCGTGCGGCGGACGAGCCCGGCCACCGCCGCCAACACGACGAT
>JACCSZ010000283.1 GCA_013812695.1 Gemmatimonadales bacterium
GCGAAGGTGGAATCGACCTCGATGGCCCGGGTGTACGCTGCAAGCGCGGTGTCGAACTCGAGCCGGCGATACGCCTGCTCGCCTTCCAGATAGGCCCGGAGGGCCGCCAGCGAGTCAGTCGTGAGCGAAGCGATCCGCAGGTTGGGCACCGGCTCGCGCGAACGCCACACGTCGCGGAGCAGCGCCACGCTGAGCCGATCGACCAAGGCGAGCACACTGTCCGCGGGGCCGTCCACCTGGGCCCGGCCGAGCCGCTCGCCCGCGACGGACGTGAGGTCAGCAGCCAGTCGCACCCGTCCGCCGGCCGCGACGGCGCTGCCGGTCACCACGGAGCCGGCCTCGAGCTCGCGCCCGACCGCCAGCGCCTGGTCCAGCCCGGCCGACTTCCGATCCTTCCCCGTCCAGTTGCGGAGGACCGCGCGGGGATCGACGGTCCGGATGCCCCCGACGCCCCGCAGGTTGGTGGCGAGCAGGTCCACCATCCCCTCGCCCAGCACCTCGACGCCGGGGCCCGACGCGCTGAATGGCAGGATGGCGATCAGCTCGGCGGCCGGGGCCACGGCATGCCCTCTGGCGCGGGTGCTCAGCCAGGCGCCGGCGAGTGCCGCGATGACCGCGAGCGCGGCCGCCCCGACGAGGAGCCGCGAACGTCCGCGCGCCGGGGCAGCGGCACCGCGCGCGCCCCGGAGCGCGACCGCGAACGCCGGCATATCCGGGAACCGCTTCGCGGGGTCGGCCGCGATCGCACGGACCACGACCCGGTCGAGCTCGGCCGGCACCTCGGGACGCAGCGTGGCGGCACGCGGGCGCGGCGCGGTCAAGCTTTGCGCGATGATCGACTGCGGCGTGGCGCCGGCGAAGGGCGGGCCCCCGGTCAGCATCTCGTGGAGCACGCAGCCGAGGCTGTACTGGTCGGCGCGGGCGTCGACGTCATCGGCGCCCGTGGCCTGCTCCGGGCTCATGTACTGGGGTGTGCCGACCGCGAAGCCGACACGGGTGAGCTGCGGCGCCGTGTCGGCGACCGAGCTCGCGGCCGCGCCGCGCTCGATCGCCTTGGCCACGCCGAAGTCGGCCACGACGGCGTGTCCACCGCTCAGCAGGATGTTTTCGGGCTTGATGTCGCGGTGGACCACCCCCTGCGCGTGCGCGTAGGCGAGCGCGTCGGCCACCTCGGCCGCGAGCGTCACGGCGGCGTCGATGGGGAGGCGCGATTCGCGCTGCAGCCGCTGGCGCAGCGACTCGCCCTCGACGAACGGCATGACGAACCAGGGGACGGCCGCCGCGCTGCCCTCGTCCACGGCGCCGCTGTCGAACACCGGCAGGATGTGGGGATGCTGGAGGCGGGCGGCGAGCTCGATCTCGCGCAGGAACCGGTCGATGCCGAGCGCCCCGGCCAGCTCGGGCCGGACCACCTTGACGGCGACGGTGCGGTTGTGGCGCACGTCGTGGGCCCGGTACACGATCGCCATTCCACCCGCGCCGGCCTCGTGCTCCAGGACGTACCGGGCGCTCAGGGCCGCGCGCAGACGGTCGGAGATGTCGCTCATCGATGGCGCAATCTATCTGGAGCGATAAGTCTCGAAAAAGCCCCGGCCGGTGTCGCCGATCTCGGTGCCCGCCAGCCGGCCCCGGAGTTCGAACCGCCCGCGCATCTGAAAGAAGCGCCGCCGGAACGACGCGGCGCTCATGTCCGTCGCCAAGGCATGCTCGACGTCCACCGTGAGCGTCACGCTGTCCGCTCCGCGGGTCCCGACGAGCGAGAACCGGCGCGGCGCGAGGGCGCCACGGGCACCGGCGGCGGGCTGCTCGCCCTCGTAGGCCACGCGCCCGAACCGCAGCACCTGCCGCACGCCGAGCGAGTCGACCAGCGTGAGGAAAAACGGCGACGTTAGTGTCGTTCCCGCACCGGCCGCGTCGCGCTCGGGACCGTACACCCCGCCGTAGAGCAGATCGAACGTCGCCCCGCGCGCCGCTCCCCACTCCCAGGTCACGTCGCGCCAGACGCCCCAGTTATGGTCGTGGTACGCGGGAGCGTCCTCGATCCGCGTGCACCGGCCGCCGACGCAGATCGTGCCCGTGGCACGAGCGGCCAGGCCCGGGACTACGTATCCCGAGACAAAGTCGTCCTCGCGCAGCTCGACCGGCGGGAAGTAGCGGTTCACGGCGGGGCGCACCTCCACGTTCATGCGCAGGACGCCGCCCGTTCCCGAGGCACGCGCGTCGAGCCGGTAGATCCCCGCGCGCTGGCGCACCGTGCTCGGCCCGATCGTGAGGTCGGCACGCGCGGTGTCGAACCGGACGCTGGCCGGCGGCGCATTCGCGGTGAACTGCTCGTAGCGGCCGTCCGGCCGGCGGTGCGTCACCAGCAGGCGTCCGCCCCAGCGGGTCTCCGAACCGGCCGTTCCGGGCAGGCGCACCTCGCCGCCGAGGAGAAAGGTGACGTACCACCACTCGTCCCGACCGGTGGTGATGTTGAAGTAATCCCATTCGCCCCACGTGCTGTCGGGTGCCGGCGGGAGGTGGAACCGGTCGAGCTCGTCGTAGAGCTGTTGCGCGGTCGGCGCGACGTATGCGGAGTCGACGGGCGCGTCGCCCCAGGCACCCTCGCGCACGTTCAACCCCGCGCCCAGCGCCACGGCGCGGCTCGGGATCTCCCCGCCGGCCCGGACCGGCGCGGGCAGGCACTCGGCGCCGGCCCTGCAGAGATACAGCAGTTTTCCTTCGATGGCCGGCGCCACGCTCCGGACGAGACCGGCGTGGCGGGGCCCGCCGATCGCCTGGCGCGTGAGGAATCGCGCGCGGTCGATGCCGAAGAACATCCCGCCGATGCCGCCGGTCCGCATCGCCTCCACGTCGATGCCCTGAGGCAGCACGGTGATCTCGCCCCCGCCGACCAGCGACACGTCGCGGCTCTGCTCCACCATTGCCTCGCCCACCGAGAGCAGCACCACCATCACCCCGACGCCTATGGCGAAGCCGAGCAGGAGGAACAGCGAGCGGAGCTTCCGCACCCAGAGATGGCGAAATGCGAGCGTCAGCAGCATCAGTCGCGGATCGTCCCATCCAGCATATGGATGATTCGTCCCGCTTCGGCCGCGAGCCGCTCGTCGTGCGTCACCACCACGAGGGTGGTGCCGTCGGCGTTGAGTTGCCGGAAGAGCGCGAGGATCTCGTGACCGGTGGCCGCGTCGAGCTCGCCGGTGGGCTCGTCGGCGAGAAGGAGCGCGGGACGGTTGGCGAGCGCGCGGGCGATCGCCACGCGCTGCATCTCGCCGCCCGAGAGCTGGGTGGCCCGGTGGTCGGCCCGGTGGTCGAGGCCGACGTAGGCCAGCAGCTCTCGAGCCCGGGCCCGGCGCTCGCGGCCGGCCACGCCAGCCTCCGCCATAGGGAGCTCGACGTTCTCGCGCGCGGTGAGCACCGGCAGCAGGTGAAAGCGCTGGAAGATGAAGCCGAGCCGGGTGAGGCGAAGCCGCGTGAGCTCGCGGTCGGACAGGCTGCCGAGACGAGTACCGAGGATCTCGACGGCCCCCCCGGACGGCGCGTCGATCCCGCCGAGGAGCTGGAGCAGTGTGGACTTGCCGCTGCCGGACGGGCCGACGATCGCCACGTAGTCGCCCGCATCGACCCGGAGGGACACGCCGCGGAGCGCGTGCACCGTCTCGCCGTTCATCGGATAGTCCTTGCGGAGTTCGCGCGCGAGGAGCGGCGGCGGGATCACGTCGCCTCGGCGCGAAGCGTGGCGGCAATCGGCGCGCGCGAGGCCAGCCACGCCGGATACAATCCGGCGAGCGAGCCGGTCACCAGCAGCACAAGCGCGGCGAACCCCAAAGTGTCCGCCCGCGGGACGAAGAAGGAAAACGCGGCGGGAAGGCCAGGAAAGCTGGTGAGGATCGCGTCCAGGTACCGCGCGGTGAACAGGCCGAGCATGATCCCGAGCGCCGAGCCCACGACGGTGAGCGCCGTGCCCTCGGCGAGAGTCTGGCGCACTATGGTGGCGCGGCTCACGCCGATGGCGCGGAGGGTGGCGATCTCGCCGAGCCGCTCGTTGACCGTGATGGTCAGCAGCGTGCCGATGAGCAGGACGGCGACGATGAGGCTCATGCTGCCGAGGATGTAGGCGAGCTGCCGGAAGTAGACCAGGCGCTCGCGGAAGTGGGCGACCAGCTCGGCGACGCTGTTGACCTCGATCTGGGGAAACCGGGCGCGGAGCCGGGCCGCGAGCCCCGGGACGGCCGCGTCCTCGCGCACCTTGACGAGGATGACTGAGGCGCGATCGGCCGATGGCTGCCGGGCGAGGCGCTGCATGAGCGGCAGCACCGTGCCCACCGAGGGCTGGCCGCGGTAGTCGTAGAGCCACCGCACCACCCCCCGGACCACCAGCCGCCGACCCACGCCGGCGGTGACGGTCTGCGGGTCGAGCCGGCCGACGAGGGTGACGGTGTCGCCCACGGCAGCGCCGAGAAAGCGGGCGGCCGGCTCGCTGAGGACCACACCCGAGCTGTCGCCGGGGGTGAGGTCCCGGCCCGAGGCAAGCTGGTAGAGCGACTGCGCATCGGGCTCGATGCCGTAGCCGAAGAGCGTCACCAGCGAGTCGGCGGTACGGCCGTAGAGCGAGGTGCCGAGCACCGCCCCGACCGCCTCGATGGCGGGATCGCGCCGGAGCGCGGCGACGATGCCGGAGGCGCCAGCCATGGTGGCCTCCGTGTCGAACGGAAGCGTGCCCTTGGGCGTGAGCCGTATCTGGTAGCCACGGCCCAGCAACAGGTCGGTGAACGACTTGTCGATTCCGCCGCTGAGCATCACCATGTCGAGCAGCATTGCGGCGGCGACCGCGATGCCCGCCAGCGAGAGCGCCGTTCGGAGCCGATGCCGGCGGAGGCTCTTGAGCCCCCACGCGATCCCCTTCATCTCCTGCCCCAGAGCACCATCGGCCTGGTATGCACCAGCCGCCAGGCGGCAGCCGCCCCGGCCGCGAGGCCGAGCCCGAGCGAGAGCGCCACGCTGAAGAACACGATGCCGGGGGTGATGAGCGAGAACACCAGCGCGGTGTCGAAGAAGCGGCGGTAGTAGGCGTTGGTGGCGGCGCCAGCGGCGAACGCGAGGCCGGTGCCGAGCATCGATCCGGCCACCGCGATGAGCGCCGCCTCGAGCAGCAGCGCGCCGAAGATCGTCCGGCGGCGGACACCGACAAACCGCATCACGGCCGCGTCCATCCGCCGCTCCTCAACCTTGAGGAGCATGATGCAGAGCAGGAACACCGCGCTCGCGACGATGGTGATGACCGCGATGGCCCGGTGGAAACGGCTGACTACGATGAAGGTCTGCGACGACTCCGACGCGATGGCGCTCGAGGCGTGCGCCTGGTAGCCGAACGCGGTCCGCTCGAGCGCCGCCACGGCGCTGTCCGCCGGCGTGCCCGGGACGAGGCCGACACCGAAGCGGTCTACCCGGTCCGGCGCGCCGAGGATGGCCGCCAGGTCGGGCAGATGCATGCGCATGTGCCGCTCGGACTTGGTGATCTGGGCGGGATCGGGGCGTGGCTCGTACACCGCCCCGACGGTCGCCAGGGCGCGCATCGAGTCGGGGGCGGTGCCCAGCCGGACGGTGTCGCCCACGCGGAGCGCGAGATCCTCGGCGAGGCGGCGCTCGACGGCGACGGCGGGGAGCTGGGCGTAGGCCGGCGTCCCCGGCGCGGCGAAGGTGAGGCCGATGAGGAGTGCGCGAGCGACGGTACGGGCTGGCATCATCCCGGAAAAAATCACCACAGAGCCACAGAGGGCACAGAGGTTCACAGAGGCTGGTACACTGTCGAAGCCGAGGTGTTCGCGCAACAGTGTCATCCTGGGCGCGGCGAAGGGGGCATGACCTGAATCATGCCCCCTTCGCTTATGTACAAGGGTGACTTCACGGGCTACTGCCTGATGGGATGCTCGAAGCTGAGATAGAGGAAAAGCCCGTCCTCGCCGCTGCCGTCGGAGAGACCCACCGTGTAGGCCACGCCGGGGACGATCTGAAGGCCGCTGTCGAAGTTGACCGCCCCGCGCACGCCGGGGTTGAGGAAGAGCACGTCGGTCCGCGCCCGCTGATCGGGGCCGATCACCTGCTCGGTGCTCAGCCAGAGCAGCTCGAGCATCAGGTTGAAGTTCGGGCGCAGGAGCCAGATGGCGCTCCCACCGAGGTTGGCGTTCACCGTCCGGGCGCTCTCGCCGAGCGCGTTCTTCGTGGTCGGCGTGTAGGTGAGTCCGGCATTGGCGTGGAGCGCGAGCTGGGGCGCGGGCCGGATGCTGAACGGAAGGTTGGCCTGGAAGCCCACCCCGCCGGCCCCGCGATCCCGGCGATCGTCGCCGGTGGGCACCAGGAGGGTGGCGCGAGGGGCGACGTGCAGCTCGTCGCCGCCCGCGCCCTCAAGCTGGTAGCGGAAGTTCAGCGCGATGTCGCCCAGTCCCGTTCCGCTGCCGACCTGCCGCAGCACCGGGATGGTGTAGCTCAACTGCTGTTTCATCCCCCGGAACGGCCACTCCTGGGTAAACCCGTAGTCCCACGCGCCCCCACCGTCGGGCCGGGCGAACGTGCTGATGTGCTGCACGACGCCCGACTCCTGGTTGTAGGCCTCCTCAATCAGGAAGCTGTTGTCGGCGATCGGCGGGGGCGCCTCGGGCTCCTGGGCCGCGAGCGGGCCAGCGCCCAAGGCGAGCGCGAGAGCGAGCCCGCGTGCACGGGTCACGCCAGCCACTCTCGGAACGTACCGATGAGCAGCCAGGCGTTGAGCCCCATGATGACGACCGCCACGGTCCAGGCGGCACCCGCGAGGAGCCGCGAATTGACGAAGACGCCCATCTTCCGGCGCTGGCTGGTGAAGTAGACCAGCGGCACCACCGCGAAGGAGAGCTGCAGGCTCAGGATGACCTGGCTCAGGATCAGGAGGGAGCCCGCCCCTCGCTCGCCGTAGAGCGCGGTGACGATCACCGCCGGGATGATCGCGATCAGCCTGGTGATGAGGCGGCGGAGCCAGGCCGGCAGCCGGATGTTGAGGAACCCCTCCATCACGATCTGGCCGGCCAGCGTACCGGTGATGGTCGAATTCTGTCCCGAGGCGAGGAGCGCGATCGCGAACAGCGTGCTCGCGAACGTGGTGCCGAGCAGCGGCGTGAGCAGCCGGTAGGCGTCGCCGATGTCGGCCACGTCCTGGTGGCCGGTCTGGTTGAAGGTCGCCGCCGCCAGGATCAGGATGGCCGCGTTGATGAAGAACGCGAACAGCAGCGCCACGGTCGAGTCGAGCGTCGCGAAGCGGATCGCCTCCCGCTTCGACGCGTCGTCGGGCAGTACCTTCCGCGTCTGCACGATCGAGCTGTGCAGATACAGGTTGTGCGGCATGACCGTGGCGCCGAGGATGCCGATGGCGATGTACAGCATCAGCGGGTTGCTCACGATCTCGGTGCGGGGCACCAGTCCCTGCACGATCTCAGCGATCCCGGGGCGCGCCATGGCCAGCTCGACGGCGAAGCAGACACCGATCGCGGCCACGAGCGCGATGACGAACGCCTCCAAGTAGCGGAAGCCCTTGTTCTGGAGCAGCAGGATCAGGAGCACGTCGAGCGCCGTGAGGCACACGCCCCAGAGGAGCGGAATCCCGAACAGCAGGTTCAGCGCGATGGCCGATCCGATCACCTCCGCCAGATCGCAGGCGGCGATGGCGATCTCGCAGAGGACCCAGAGCACGAAGCTCACGGGGCGGGAGT
>JACCSZ010000303.1 GCA_013812695.1 Gemmatimonadales bacterium
CGAGTATCTCGATCTCATCATGGGGCTCGGCGCGGTGGCCCTGGGCTACGCCGACCCGCAGGTGACCGAAGCGGCGGTGGCCGCGGTACGCGCGGGCGTGGTCGGCCCGCTGCCACCTGTGCTCGAGGAGCAGGTGGCCACTGAGCTGCGGCGACTCATTCCCTGGGCCGAGCGGCTTCGGTTCCTCAAGACCGGCGCCGAGGCGATGGCGGCGGCCGTCCGCCTCGCGCGCGCGGTCACGGGTCGGGAAGGCGTGCTCGGCTGCGGCTACCACGGGTGGCTCGACTGGTGCCAGACCGGCGCGCCGGGGGTGCCGGCCGGTACCCGTGCGCTCTATGCCGAGCTTCCGTATAACGATGCCGAGCGCACGCGCGAACTGATCCGCCGCGCGGGGGACACGCTGGCGGCCGTGGTGTTCGAGCCGGTTATCCTCGCCGCCCCCGGTCCGGAGTGGCTCACCGTGCTCCGCGATGAGACCGCTCGGGTCGGGGCGTTGCTGATCGCGGACGAGATCAAGACGATCGGGCGTGTCGCCGTGGGCGGGGGCTGTGAGCGGTGGGGGGTGCGGCCCGATCTCGTGGTGATGGGAAAGGCGATCGCCAACGGCTTCCCGCTCGCCGCGGTCGGGGGGCGCGCCGACGTGATGGCCGCGGTCGAGCGCACCTGGATCTCGTCGACGCTGGCCACCGAGTGGGTGTCGCTCGCCGCCGCCGATGCGACGCTCCGGGTCATGACCGCGCGGCGGGTGCCCGAGCACCTGGGGCGGGTCGGGGCGCGGCTGTTCGCCGGATTCGAGACACTCGCCGGGCGTTATCCGCGCGTCGTGCAGGGCGTCGCGGGCCTGCCCGAGATGTGCTGCCTCAGGTTTCACGACGAAGCCTCTGGGGCGGCGCTCGCCGCCGAAGCCGCGCGCCGCGGGCTGCTGTTCAAGCGCGCGGCGTACAACTTCGTCTCCTTGGCGCATGACGAGGCGGCGGTGGACCGGGCGGTGGGAGTGCTCGACGATGCGCTGGCCACGCAACACCGCCGGGGCGACGTTGCGCCGTCATCCTGAGCGGGGCGAAGGGATCGGGCGAATTGTAGGAGTGAGGCTCGAGGCTCACTCGCACCACCCACCCGATCCTTCGCTCCGCTCCGGATGACACTCGCGTTAGATTCCGGCACACCGGTTCGTGCGCGTTCTCGCGCGCCCCGAAACCACGCACCCCAAGCCCTGCACGCACCGCTGGAACAGGAGCCCTCAATGTCCCCAAGAAAGCCCACCATCGACGGCCTCGACGACGTCGACGATGAAGACGGTATCGTGGAAGAGGAAGCGGGTTTCCCGGCCGATCTGAGCCTCGAGGTACGCGAGGCCGATGAAGTCGGGCTCGGCGGCGGGCCGGCCGGCGACATGGACGAGACGGCCGACGCTTCCGTTGTCGATGACGAGGAGCGGTAGCACCGGGTGCTCATCGACGTTCACGCGCATTTCCTGCACGACCGGACTCCGCGCGCCGACTGGCAGGCTCGGAACGCCAGCCGGCTCAGCGCCGGCGAGCGCGTGGGCATCTCCATTCACATCGCGTCCATCCTCGGGAGCTGGGGCGCTGCGTCGCCCACGTACTTTCCTTCGCCGGCCGATGTGCGCTACGCCAACGACTTCCTGCTGGCGCTGCAGCACCGCCACCCGGCGCGGGTCCGCGGGTACGTGGCCGTCAATCCCAATTACACCGACGAGGCCCTCGGCGAGATCACGCGCTGCCTCGACGCCGGCATGATCGGCATCAAGCTCGCCGCCAGCCGCCGCGCCGACGATCCGCTGCTCGATCCGATCTGCCGGCTCGCCGCCGAACGCGGCGTGCCCATCCTGCACCACGTCTGGCAGCACCGCCGGCGCGACTACCCCGGGCAGGAAGCCTCCGATGCGCGCGAGCTCGGGGCGCTCGCGGCCCGCCACCCGGAGGTCCGCTTTCTCCTCGCCCACATCGGCGGGGGCGGGGATTGGCTGCACTCGCTTCCCATCCTGCGCTCGCTGCCCAATGTGTTCGTCGATCTCTCGGGCAGCGGCGTGGACGGCGGGATGCTCGAGGCCTGCCTCGATGCCGTCGGCGTCGAGCGGTTGGTCTGGGGCTGCGACCTGACGATCGAGACTGGCTGGGCCAAGCTCCGCTATCTCGAACACCTGCTGCCGTCCGACGAGCTCGAGCGCGTGCGCTGGCGCAATGCCGCCGGCATCTTCCCGCCGGACGCCTTTCCCGCGGATTGATGCGCGTCGACGTCAACGCCTTCGTCGGCTCGTATCCATACCGGCGCGTGCCGGGGACGTCGCCCGAGGCGCTGGTGGCCGCGATGGACCGCACGGGCCTCGACCAGGCCTGGGTGACCCACCTGCCCGGCGTCTTCTGGCGGGATCCGACCGAGGGCAACGCCTGGCTGCTCGAGTGCGCGCGCCGCCATCCGCGGCTGCTGCCGGTGCCCGCGGTGCATCCCGGCCTGGCCACCTGGCGCGACACGCTGCGACAGGCCCTCGAGGCCAAGGCGCCGGCGGTTCGTGCCGACCCCACCTTCTACGGGATCGATCCGGCCGGCGCTGCCATGCGTCAGCTCGCCGCCGCGTGCGGCGAAGCCGACGTGCCCCTCGCGCTGGCGGTGCGATTCGAGGACGGCCGGCAGCGCCACCCGAACGATCACGCGGCCGAGCTCCCCGCGGCGGCGGTGCGCGCGCTGATCCGAAGCGACGCACGGGTCCGTCTGCTGGTGACCCACGCCGACCGCCCGTTCATCGAGGAGGTGCACTTCGGCTCTACCCCGGCGGAGGCGGCGCGGATGTGGTGGGACATCTGCTGGATCTGGGGACCGCCCGAAGACCATCTGCAGACGCTGCTCGGGACCATCGGCTCCGCGCGCTTCGTGCTCGGCACCGGTCAGCCGCTTCGCCTCCCCGAAAATGCCGGCGCCAAGCTCGATCTCCTCGACCTGTCGGCCGGCGATCGCGCCGCGATCGAGTGCGGCAACGCACGCGCGCTCCGCGACGGGTGACCGGACCCGGCCGCCGATGGCAGCGCTAGTCGAACGTCTCGCCTGGGGTCTCGTGCCCGCAGTGCCGGTGCCATTCCGCGGAGCTACGATCGACGAACAGGCGCAGCGCGACTACGCCCGATGGATGGCGGCGCAGCCGGTCGCGGGGGTCGCGGTGTGGGCGCACACGGGGCGGGGCCCGCAGCTCTCGGCCGAACAGCGCGCACTCGTGCTAGAAACCTGGCGCGAGGCCATGCCCGATCGAATCGTGGTCGCGGGCGCGCGCGACATCACGATGGCCATCGAGGCGCGGCGCGGGCGCGCCGACGCCCTCCTGGCTTTTCCCGACCGCACCGATGCTGTCGGCTACCACGCGCGCCTCAGCCGCGAGCTGCCGGTAATCGCGTTCTGGCTGTACGAAGCGGCCGGCGGCGTCGCCTACGACGACGCGACGCTGCACGCCATCCTCGAGCTGCCCAAGGTCATCGGCATCAAGATCGCCACGCTCGACTCGGTGATGACCTACCAGCGGCTGGCCGCGCTGCTGCGGTCGCATCCCGACAAACTGCTCATCACGGGCGAGGATCGATTCCTGGGCTACTCCGTGATGCTCGGCGCCCGCGCCGCGCTCGTCGGCATGGGAGCCGCGCTTCCCGACCTCCAGGCCCACCTGCTTCGATCCTACGCCGAGCGCGACTGGGACGCTTTCCACCATGCTTCCGCGCAATGCGACCGGCTGGGGGAGGCGGTCTTCGTGCCGCCGTTGGAAGGTTACGTCCGCCGGATGCTCTGGGCCGCCGCCGCCGACGGGGCGCTGCCCGCCGAGGCCTGCGACGATCCATGGGGCCCGCCGCTGCCGGCCGAGGAGCGTGTCCTGGTCGAGCGCGCGGTGCGCGATGCGCGCTCGGCTCGCGCGTGATTTCGAGCGGTTCGGCCGCGGGCTCCCGCCCGCCGCCGCCGCGCACATCCGCGAGGCGTATGGCGTCGACCTGACGGCGCGCTACCTCGGGTACACGCTGCCGCACCCGATCGGCAAAGGCTCCGGCCAGCTTTCGCTCAACCAGGATCAGCTCGAGACCGACCGCGAAGCCGGCGTCGCCTTCGTCGTGCTCAAGACCGCGATCGCCGAGGATCAGGCCGGCCAGCGCGCGATGGGCGCCTGGGCGGTTCACGAGAGCAGGATGCGCGTGGAGCGGCGGCGGGCCGCGGATGGACGGGACGGCTGGACGGTCACCTGGAAGGGCAGAGGTTGGGATCGGTCGTTCGACGAGTACCTGGCCCTCGTCCGATGCGCGGGCGAGCTGACCCGGAGCGGCGCGCTCGTGGCGGTGCCATCGGTCAAGTACCACCTGCCGCGACTCGACGAGCCGTTCCGCGAGCCGGAGTATCGCTACACCACCGACGCGCTCGCCCGGGCGTGGGGCGCGGGCTCGCTGCCGATCGAGAAGGATTTCTCGCCTACCCTGGCCGGAGATCCGCTGGCGGATGAGCGCTCGCGCATCCTGCGCTGGCTTGGCGAGGTTCCCACGCGGATCCGGGCGGCCGCGGGCGCCGCGCCGGTTCGGGTCGCCCTCAAGCTCATGAACGCCCGGTTCGACGACGGCTTTCAGCACGAGATGATGGCCGCCGCCGGCTCGGCCGACTCGCTCGTCTGCTTCAACCGGTTGTGGGACGCGTCTTCAGGCGTGGCGTACGGTGGCTGGGACCTGGGCGAGCGCAACCTGCGCGTACTCCGTGCCGCCCCCCGATCCAACGGGCCGGCCCTCACCGGCACGGGCAACGTCTGCTCCGGGCGCACGCTCCTCGACTACGCGCGCGCCGGCTGCGAGAGCGTGGCGCTCCACACCTACTTTCAGCTCCCGCTGAGTGAGTATCCGGCATCCGTGGGCTCCAGGACCCAACGCGCGCTGCACGCGCTGCTGTTTCATCCCGCTGAAGGCCTGATCGCGGGCATGCTCGACCTGGAGGAAGCCGGCGTGCTGCACCGGCGGGAAGGCGAGCTCAGGTTCCTCGATCTGTGCGAGGGGGCCAAATGAGCGGACGTGCGGCGCCATGCGCCTGACCAGCATCGAGCTCCACGAGCTCGCCCTCCCGCTTGCCGAGCCGTTCACTATCTCCGGCGGCACGATGACGGTCCGCCGCTCGCTGGTCCTCGCGCTCCACGACGACGCGGGCCACGTGGGCTACGGCGAGTCGCCCCCGTTCGAGCTGCCGTTCTATTCCGAGGAGACGCTTGGCTCCGCCCGCCTCCTCCTCGAGCAGGTGCTCATCCCCCGCCTCGTCGGCCGCGACATCGAGAGCCCCGAGGCGCTCGATGCCATCGTGCAGCTCGGCATTCGCGGCAATCCGTTCGCGCGCGCGGGACTCGAGACCGCGGCCTGGGACCTCGAGGCGCATCGCCGCGGCCTCGGCCTCGCCGAGCTGCTCGCGGAGCGGCTCGGCGTCGCGCCGGCGGACCGCATCGTCTGCGGGGTGGCGCTCGGCATCCCCGCCGACCGCTCGACGGACACGCTCCGGCGCTGGATCGACGGCGCGCTCGGACACGGCTATCGCCGCGTCAAGATCAAGGTCGCTCCGGGGTGGGACGCGCAGCCGGTCGACGCCGCGCGGCGGTCGCTCTCGGGCACCGGCATTCCGCTGACCGTCGATGCCAACGGCGCGTACGAGTGGCCCGAGCACGAGGCCGCCCTCCGCGGGCTCGACGACGCCGAGCTGCTCTACATCGAGCAGCCCCTCGCCCCCGACGAGCTG
>JACCSZ010000329.1 GCA_013812695.1 Gemmatimonadales bacterium
GTAGTTGTGCAGAGCCGCCAGACGTCCGGCTTCCTGCTGGCTCGCAGGGGCTGTCATTGCGATGCCTCGTTGTCCGAGTTCCCTCCGCGGCGATCTGCCAGCGGGGCTGTGAGCGGGGGAGGCGGTACAGCCTCGCCGGATGGGTTCGGCCCGACAGCGCTACCTTGTGGTGGCGCCGAGCAGAGCCAGACCGGTCTTCGGAATGAGGCGAGGTGTGTCCGTGGAGAGTGGTTCGATGACAATTATGACGTTAGGTCTGGTAGGGCGCAAGAGAGAGGGCGTTCAGCGTTGGAAGGGGTGCTCGAAGCTGAGATAAACGAAGAGGGCGTCTTCGTCTGGATTGGGCCCGAGCCCAATCGTGTAGGCCACCCCGGGAACGATCTGCAAGTCGCCCGGTACGTCGAAGGCCATACGAAAGCCGGGATTAAGAACCCAGGACTCCTGGCGCTCGGTTTGTCCGTTTCCAATCACGCTCCCAGTGCTTTCCAGGAGCGCTTCCACCATGAAGTTGAATGAGGGGCTGAAGAGCCAGATCACGCTCCCGCCCAGATTGAAATCGGTGGCTGTTGCCTCATCGCCCAGCGCATTGGTGGCCGACGGCGTTACCGTAGCTCCCGCGTTCCAGTGAGTGACGAGCCGGTTTCCGACTACGAGAGTTACCGGCAGGTTTACCTGAAAGCCCAGCGCGCCGGTCCCCCGCCCTTGCTCCTCGTTTCCGGTTGGAAGGAGGAGACTGATCCGCGGAGCGACGACCGTTTGCGCGTCCGGACTTCCCGCGAGCTGGTAGCGGTAATTGAGCTCGATGTCGCCCAGGCCCGTCCCCAGTCCCTCCGCGTTCTGGAGGGGCAGCCCATAGCTGAGCTGATGGCGAATACCTCCCAGCGGCCACTCCTGCGTGAAACGGAAGGCCCAGTCGCCCCCACTTGAGCGCTCGAAGGTGCCGATGTGCTGCACCACGCCTCGTTCCTGGTTGTAGGCCTCCTCGATGAGAAAGCTGTTGTCCTGGATTTGCGCGGCCAGCGAGGACACCACGACGGACCAGAGGGCGGGAATGACGAACAGGAATCGGGGGACAGGGTGATTACCGCTCACGTGATATCCCTCTAGGTTGCTCACGCGGGCACCAGCAGACCAGTGCCGTACATGATCATCATTCCCACCAGGAAGCCGGCCGTGTTCAGGGGCGCTGCAAGACCGGCGCCCGCACGGCGGCTGAAGAGCTTGTACAACTCGTAGACGACCGCGATAATCGCCCCCACGCCAATGGCAAAGAACAGAGTGGTCAGGGCTGGTGAGTAGGTAAATCCACCGATCCAGGCCCCGATGACGGTCGGTATTCCTGCCAGGGCGCCCAACAGGACAAGCGAGCCAAGTCGGGGCCGCTGATCTGCCAGAGGAGTGACAATCCCCAGGCCTTCCGTCGTGTTATGGAGCAGGAAGCCGATGACCAGGAAGGTTCCCAGCGCTATCTCCCCAGTGGCGTACGAGGCGCCAATGGCCAGACCCTCGCCCAGGTTGTGGAGCCCGATACCCAGTGCGATGAGCCCCGCGACCTGAAGCGGGGTGCGCTCCTGGCGGTTTCCACCGCGCCAGCGTCCCAGCGAGGCCAGAATGAGCGGGGTTGCCACTACGCCGAGGAGCACCAGCGCCGGTCCCTGGAATGCTCCCGCCACCAGGCCGGAAGTCTCGACCGACTCCACCAGCGCGTCTGTGCCCAGGAAAACCAGTAGCCCCATGGTCAGGCTCAGGAAGAAATCTGTCCAGCGCCGGTCGATCGAGCGCACGAAGGGCAACCAGAGGAGCCCGATGAATACCGGAATCACCCCGGCGTACACGCCGAGCAGCGCGAAGGTGCTGAGATAGCGGGCATCCACCGAGGGCGACAACGTCGCGACGGGCACGTCTCCGGTAAATGTCAGGCCGGTGCTAGTGACCAGAGCCACAGCGTGGGGCTCGCCCTCGACCCAGGGATAGGGGATGGTGATGGTGCGGCGCTCCAGGCGGTCGATCGTGCGGCTGCCATCCACCCGGTGCACCCAGTTGGCGTCATCAACCATTACCTGGGCCACCGTAACAGGCTCGGGGCCGCCGTTGACGATGTGTACCTCCATTACCCCCTGCGCCGGCAGCCTGATCCTCTCTATCGTGAGCTCCTCTACCGGCGGGAAGCTCTGCCGGAATACGCCCACAGGGCCGACCTTTAGAAACATGGCCACCAGCGCGGCGAGCAGAACCAGAGGGGCAATGCCCTTGAACCAGAGCGGCAGGCGGCGGCGGGGGGGCGCCGGGTACTTTGTCCGGCCGACCTCGAGCGAGGTGTCTTCCGGAGGAAGCGGCATCTCGAGCTTAGACACGCGGAGCCTCCACCAGAAACACGCCACTCCAGCCCAGCTCGGCGAATTCGCTCTGGTGTGCGTGGAACATGAACGGACCGGGATGGTTGTAGGTGAACTCGAGCACGGCGCGCTCCCCCTGACACATAGCCACCACATCGGTCCACTCGTAGCGGGTAAGATCGGTGCCGGTACGGTAGAGCCGGAACAGGTTGCCGTGAATGTGGAACGAGTTCAGCAAGTCGAATTCGGTCAGGTTCACCACGTACGCCCGGACCAGCTCTCCCTGCCGGATCCGGATGGGGTTCTTCTGATAGTGAAAGGCGACGGTATTGACGGCGTAGATCTCGTTCTCCTGATCGAAGTTCGTATCGAACCCGTTCATCACCATCACCAGCTCGCGGGCCGGGGGCCGGCCGGCCTTGGGATCCACGATGAAGGCACCGTACAGGCCCTTATGGATGTGACGCTTAATGGGCACGGTATGGCAGTGATACAGGTGCAGCCCAAATGGCTCGGCGTTGAACTCGTAGACGTAGCTCCGACCGGGACTCACCGGCTCGAATGCCCCGTCCATGTTCGATGGGTGCATACCATGGAAGTGGATGCTGTGAGCATGGCTGCCGCGGTTGACAAACCTCACCCTGATCCGATCCCCTTCCGTGCAGCGGATGGTGGGACCGGGCACTTGACCGTTATAGGTCCACGCAGGGTAGAACACCCCCGGAGCCACCTCTATCTCGCGATCCTCGGCAATCAACTCGTACTCGCGCAGGGTCTGGCCGGACGGAAGCCGTGAGACCGTCCCGGTTTCGAAGTGCGTGAGAAACGCGGTAGGATCGAAGGAGCCGGGGGCCAGATTCCCAACGGTCATCATGTCGTGGTGCGACGCGTTGGCCTGGGCTCCCTGTGCCGACGACTGCCCCAGTCCGGGAATGGCAAGCACGCTCCCCGCGGCGGCGATGCCGACACCGCCCAGGGCACCTGCCTTCAGCAGGTCCCGCCGGGACATGGACTGGTCCACCAAATCCTTCTTCCGCGACATCTCTCCCCCTTCGATTCTGGTCAGCCTCAGGGCTTGGACTCGTGCGAGCACAGCAGTGCGTGGCCCAGCTCGGGTCCGATCACCTGTTTGTCGGATCCCACTGCGATAGTTACCAGATCATCGATCGGCTGCCGGTTCACGACAGTGACATGAACCCCAGGCTTCAGACCCAGGGATGCGATATAGCGCAACCGCTCCGGCTGGCTTTCGTGCACCCGGCTGATTTCCACCGTCTCTCCCACCGGGACATCGGACAGGGGAATACAGGCGAGCTCATGGATGTACCCCTCGGCGGTCGGAATGGGATCGCCGTGGGGATCGACGCTGGGGTTGCCCAAAGCGCCGGCCATGCGATCGATCATGGTGTCGGAAACGGCATGCTCCAGCCGCTCCGCCTCCTCGTGAACCGTGTCCCACGAATAGCCCAGGAACTCGACCAGGTAGGCCTCGATCAGCCGGTGGCGCCGCACCATGCGGAGCGCGGCACGCCGGCCCGGCGCGGTGAGCTGCACCCCGCGGTAGGGGATGTGCTCGAGTAAGCCGTGCTCGGACAGCCGCTTCACCATGCCGGTTACGGACGGAGCGGACAGCGCCAGCAGGTTGGCGATTTCGCTGGTCGATACGG
>JACCSZ010000352.1 GCA_013812695.1 Gemmatimonadales bacterium
GGCGAGCAGTGCCTCGTCGGATCGGCTAGACGAGCTCGAGCAGCGGGCTCGAGAGTCGGACTTCCCTCCAGTCCACCGGCTGGCCAGCTACTACGTGGTGGACCCGCGTCAGCGAAGTTCCCGGGCCGAGGCAGAGGAGCTCCTGGGGAGACTGCTGCGGCTCTCCGAGAAAGACGGCGTGGACCGCGTCTACCGCGAGCCGGAGTTGCGGGACGCCACGTGGGCCGTCGACCCGAGCGGGGACGACTATTCGCCAGAACAGAGCTATCTCAAAGGAGGCACGACGGGGCCCCATAAATATACAGGGATCAATGTCGACAACGCGGCCGTGTGGGGGAAGTTTGACGGCGCCGGCATCGGGTTCGTGGATCTCGAGACCGGATGGAATCCTGGTCACGAGGATCTCCCAGCCGCGGCATTCCCGCTGTTCAACGTCAACCGCTACACGAAGAACCACCCCAGCCGAGGGAACCACGGGACGGCCGTGCTCGGCGTGGTGGTCGGGGTCGATAACGAGCGCGGCATTATCGGGATCGCTCCCAAGGCAAACCTCCGGCGCCTGGTCTCGCGCGTGCGCTGTGCCACGGACAAATGGGACCTCGTGAATGCCATCCTGGCCGCTCTGGATCGCGGCGTCATGGCCGCCGGAGACGTGCTGCTGATCGAGGTCGAGACGGTGATCAACCGGCCCGTCCGGGGTTATCCGGTCGAGATCGTCGACCACTGGTTCGACGCGATCCGGCTGGCCGCCGGGAACGGGATGATCGTGGTCGAGGCCGCCGGCAATGGATACTACAAGGGTAACACCAACGTCGGCCGGAACCTGGACCAGTTGGAACGCGACTGGCCTGACGCGCCGACTTGGCGCAGCATGAATCGGAAACGGTCTGACAAGTTCGTCGATTCCGGGGCCATCATGGTGTCGGCCTGCACGTCCGCCGTGGCGCCGGACGGAGCGCCACCCAAGACCCATCGGCGGATGGCGTATGCGACCTTCGGGTCGCGAATTGACTGTTACGCCTGGGGTGAGGACGTGTTCACCGCGGGGTCCAGCAACGTGCCCGGGGCGAATCCCAAGCAGGCGAATGTCTGGTACACCGATAACTTCACAGGAACGAGCTCGGCCGCAGCGATCATCGCCGGTGCCGCCCTGCTGGTCCAGCAGATGCACGTCGCCACCCGCGCGCAACGCGCCTCGCCCGTCCAGGTTCGTGCGCTCCTCTCGGACAGGTCGTTGGGCGTCACGGTCGTCGATCAGCAGGGATCGGCCGAGATCGGAGTGATGCCCGATCTGGCGGCTATCGCGGCGAAGCTCGGCGCCGTGCCCGGCGATGAGCCTAGCTGAGCGCGAGCGCTCGCTCCATGGGTACCACCGCTGGCTATCTGTCGCACCTGCAGTCCTCGCTCGCCGCGCGGTACGTGCTCGACCGCGAGCTGGGGCGCGGGGGCATGGCGTGTGTCTATCTGGCCCATGACCTGAGACTCGGCCGGGACGTCGCGATCAAGGTCCTTCGCCCCGAGCTCGCCGCGGGGCTGGGGATCGAACGCTTCCTTCGCGAGGTCCGGATCGAGGCCGGTCTCCATCACCCGCACATCGTGGGCCTTCTCGACTCTGGTACCGTCGAGCAGATCCCCGGCGGAAATTCACCGGCCGCACCGCTCCCTTACTACGTGATGTCGTACATCGCTGGCGAGAGTCTACGCGACCGTATCGCCCGCGAACGTCAACTTCCGCTCGACGTCGCCCTCCGAATTACGCACGAAGTCGGGGATGCGCTGAGCTATGCCCATGCCCAGGGCGTGGTGCACCGGGACGTGAAGCCGGGCAACATCCTGCTCGCCGATGGGCACGCGTGGGTGGCCGATTTCGGGATCGCCCGCGCCATCAGCGTCGCCGCCGGCGAGCAGCTCACCGAAACTGGGCTGGCCGTGGGCACCCCCGACTACATGAGCCCCGAACAGGCGAGCGGCGACACGATTCTGGACGGTCGCAGCGACGTGTACGCGCTGGGGTGCGTCCTGATCGAGATGCTCACGGGTGAGCCGCCATTCCGCGGCCGCACGGCCCAGGTGATCCTCGCCCGACACCGATCGGAGCCCCCCCCGTCCGTCCGCATACTGCGCCCCGGTGTGCCCGAGCACGTGGAAGGCGCGCTGCACCAGGCATTGGCGAAGGCGGCGGCCGATCGCTATCAGACCGTCGGCGAGTTTCTGGCCGCTCTCGATTCTCCGCGGGGCGCGACGGTAGGTCGGCCGCTGGGCGCGGGCCCGTCAGTGCCTGCGGACCGGCGCCGCAGAATGCGCATTGGCATGGCAGCGCTCGCCGTCCTCATCGCCGGCGCGGGAGGGTATGCGATGCGCGAGCGGATGACTCTATTGGATCCGAACAGGGTGGTGGTGTTTCCCCTCACCGAGCGTCCGGCGAGGAGCCAAGGCGACGGGAGTGGCGAAGCCGTCGCCACGTATCTCGGGTACGCGCTGGAGGGGACGGCGCCGCTCCGGTGGCTCGACGGCTGGGACTTTCTCGACCGCCGCCAGCGCGCCCGCCTGGACGGGCTCACCACAGCAGAGGCTGGCACCGTCGCGCGCGGTGCGAATGCCCGGTATTACCTGGACGGGTCAATCGTGTGGGGGCTGGACTCGGTCACCGTCGTGCTCCGGCTGCACGACGTGCAGGGAGATTCGGTGCTCCGGCGGACGGGAGCGTCAGCTCTGGCCGGAACAGGGTCCTTGCCACAACTGGGCCTTCGAGCCATGAGCGAGCTGCTGCCGGCGCTGTTGGAGCCAAGCAGGCAGGTGGACCTTGCCGCGCTCAGCGAGCGGTCCCCAGAGGCCATCGCGAGTTTCCTTCGGGGCGAGCAGGAGTATCGTCAACTCCATTTCGACAGCGCGCTGAGGCACTATGTAGCCGCCATCCAGGAGGACTCCGCACTGTCGCTCGCGGCGCTGAAAGGGGGACTGGCGGCCGCTTGGCTCGAGCGCCCGGCCGAGGCGCAAAGTCTCCTGGCGATAGCCGTGCGACGGCAGAATCTCCTGCCGCGAAAATACCGCCTGTTCGCCGAGGGCGGGTTGCGATACTGGGCTGGAGATGCCGATTCGGCCGTGTCGTCGTTCCGGCAGGCCTTGGCCGAAGACCCGCGCTGGACCGAAGCGTGGATGAGTCTGGGGGAGGTGTACTATCACCTCCTGCCGCGCGCGTCGCCGCTCGATTCGCTCGCGGAGGCGGCGTTCGCCGAGGCGCACCGCCTCGATCCTGATTTCACTCCGGCTCTCTATCATCTCGTAGCCACGGCACTTCTGCGCGGAGAAACGGACCTTGCACGCGCGTACTTCGATACGCTCCGTACGTCGGGCGCCGACACCACG
This sequence comes from Gemmatimonadales bacterium, assembly GCA_013812695.1. Lineage (GTDB taxonomy): Bacteria > Gemmatimonadota > Gemmatimonadetes > Gemmatimonadales > GWC2-71-9 > CAVVWJ01. The sequence continues at coordinate 3,367 of JACCSZ010000352.1, forward strand.
ATGCAGCTGCCCCTCGCGCTGAGTTTCGATTGCATCGCTCGCGGTCCCGCAGGCGTCGACTGGGCCGACGCGGTTCGGCGCGACCCTGGCAGCGTGCTCGAGGCTGCCCACCCCTTAATCGCCGGCCCCAAGCAACGGGCGTGCGCCCACGCCGCCTATCGGGCGGTGCTTCAGACGGCCGGTGTTGAGAGCCGCTGGGGCGCGCTGCTCGGACTTCAGGGCATGCTGGTTGCCGAGGGGCGCTACGGCGAGCTCGAGATATTGTTCGCCTCCACTAAGGCCGCCGATCTTCCGGGCCGCCAGCTCTACCTGTGGGATGCCGTTGCGGATTCCGCGCTGGACGGGGAGGCGGCCAAGGTCGCGGTGGAGCGCGGGAGCGACTACGCGGCGATGCCGGGCCCGAACCTCTGGCTGCTGGGGGCGTGGGAGGCCCACCGCGGCAACGCCCCCGCCGTACGCCGGATCGCGGCTGTCCTGGACTCGCTCGCACGTTCGGGCGGCCGACAGGACTCGGTGCTCGCCAGAATCATGGCCGCCCAGGCCACGCGCGTCGGCGGCGATACCGCCCTCGCGATCACGCAGCTCAGCGCGCTCACCCCATCCGCGCCACGTGCGGAACTTCAATGGCAACCGTGGGAAGCGATGGCGGGAGAGCGCCTGGCGCTGGCGACCCTGCTGCTGGCCCGGCAGAAATTCGCCGCGGCTGATAGCGTCGCCGCAGGGCTCGAGAATCACCAGTCGGTCGCTTTCTTGCCCTTCCTGCCCGCGGCGATTCGGCTCCGTGCGCGCGCGGCGGAGGCCATGGGTAACCGGCCGCTCGCTGCCCAACTGCTCCGACGTCTCGCTTCACTAAGTCCCAATTCTGCTACTCCCGTAGTGTTGAAGTCCCTCCCACAGTAGGAGGTTGGCCATGCCCCCGAAGAAGAAGCGGCAGAAGGTTGATTGTCCTGCGACCATGAAGCAGCTGTGCAAGGACGTAAACGCGTGGGCGTTGGAGTGGGAGGTCTGGGGACTGGTAGTGAAACAGGTAGTAGACGACTGTTGCGCTGCCGGCGATCCCGAAAAACTGCCCGCACCGCCGAAGCCACCGTTCAAGCCGTAGCGCGAATCCCGGCGACCGGCCCACCCAAGGGAGGTTCGCATGAGCACGAAACTGATCCCCTCGGACAACATGGCCCGCGTGCTCGTATTGACCGTGCTGGTCTTGTTCACCGCCGGGGTGTTATACGCCGGCTACGTCACGCATCTCGTCGCCGGTCATCCCAAGCCGGGCCAGTTCCCCGCACGCCTCACTGACTTCATGCTGGTCATCGGGAATACGCTCGCGGTGGTATTCGGCGCGTTTCTCGGGTTCTCGGCCGCGTTCGAAAACTGGAGCACCGCCTCGGCGGTCGGCCAGTTGCAGAAGGTGGCATCCTACCTGTACATCGCCAACGTCATCGTCGCGGTCGCGTTCTGGGCATGGGCCGGCTTCACGGACGACGTCACCAAGGTCGCGGCCGTGATTCCGGCGATCGCGTCGGGCGGCATCGGCGTGATGCTCGCCATGTTCGGCAAGATTCTTGGGGTCAAGATCCTGCAGATGAATGGTGAGCCGGCTGCGCTCCCCGGAACCCCAACCCTCACGCGGCGCTGAAACGCCGGCCGGTCCCCCGGCGGCCGGAGGACGCTTCCGACCGCCGGGCGGGCGCCGTATCGGCCGCGCTTCCCCTGACTCCCCCCGTCGCACCCAGGCTGAGCACCCCCGCGAC
>JACCSZ010000354.1 GCA_013812695.1 Gemmatimonadales bacterium
GTCCCGGGCGGCGCTCGCCGGAGCGGCGTGCGCGCGGCGCTCCCGGTGATCCTGTCCCGGCCGGCGGCCCGGCTGGGCGTCGGCGCCATGGCGATCGGGCACGTGGTGATGGTCGGCGTCATGACCATGACGCCGGTGCACATCCGGAGCGCGGGCCACGACGCGGCGCACACGCTTCGGCTGGTGGGGCTGGTCCTGAGCGCGCACATCGCGGGGATGTTCGCCTTCGCGCCGGTGTTCGGCTGGCTCACCGACCGGCTCGGCCGGCGGCCGGTGGTCGGCATCGGGATACTGCTCCTGCTCCTCGCCTGCGCCGTGGCCGGCACCGCGCGCCACGACCCGGCGCGCCTCGCCGCGGGGCTCACCCTCGTCGGGCTCGGCTGGTCGGCCACGATGGTTGCCGGCTCGACACTGCTCAGCGAAGCGGTGCCGGCCGAACTGCGCGCGTCCGCCCAGGGCCTGTCGGACCTCACGATGGGACTCGCGGGCGCGACGGCGGGGGCGCTCTCGGGCGTGGTCGTCCAGGCCTGGGGATATGCCACGCTGGCGCTGCTCGCGGCGCTCGCCACGGGGCCGCTCATCGCGCTGCTGCTCGGGGGGTCGCTGCGAACGGGGAAGCTGCCGCCCGTAGCTTCGCCGTAACACCGCCGAGCTTTGCTTGACCGCGCTCCTGGCCCCAGGAGGAACTGGACGCCGGCCGTGGTGACGGGATCGCCGCCGGCGTCCGCACCGAATTCTCCATCTGGACCCGCCGCATCAGCCACGCACCCGCCAGGCACACCCACCCCGCCGACCACCGACAGCGTCGCCACGTGCGCTCCCCGGACCGCACCCCGAGCAACAACGCCACCGGAGGAATGAGGAACGCGGTGGCCGACGCCCTGGTCGCGCCGACCCGCCCGGCCGCCCCGGTCCAGGTCGATCGCCTTAAGGCCTCAGGTCCCGTTGGCCGCCGCAGGGGCCCCCGTGGCAATGCGCGCCGACGCGTCGAGCACCGCCCGCACCGCCTCCGTCAGCTCCGCCGGGTCGAACAACTTCAACAGGAGCGGCGCGTTGCCGGACAGGAGGCCGCGCGGAGAGATCGCCTCGGCCGCGTAGCCCGACATGAAGAGCACCCGCGCGCCCGGGTGCGACCGCAGGATCTCGCGCGCCACCTCCGGCCCGCCCTCGCCCGGCATGACGACGTCCGCGAGCAGCAGATCGATCCGCCCGAGCATCGCCGCCAGTGCGCGGGCGGCCGGGCCGCCGTCGGCCTCGCGCACCGTGTACCCGGCCGCGCGCAGCGTGCGGGTGGCCAGCTCGCGAACGAAGGGCTCGTCCTCGACCACCAGGATGGTCTCGCGTCCGCCCTGGAGCGGGGCCGGACCGGCGGCCCGACCCCGGTCGCTGCGGCGGTGGCGGCGGCACCCTCGAACCGCGGCAACAGCATGGTGAACCGGCTGCCGCGCCCCGGCTCGCTCCGCACGACGATGTGGCCGCCGGCCTGCTTCACGATCCCGAAGCACATCGACAGCCCCAGGCCCGTGCCCTGGCCCACCAGCTTGGTCGTGAAGAACGGCTCGAAAATCTGGCCGATCGTCGCGGCGTCCATGCCCACCCCGGTGTCCTCCACATCCAGGGCCACGTAGGTCCCCGGCCGGAGCTCGGCCGTCCCCTCAGCGGCGGGATCCTCCAGCACGACGTTGCGCGTCGCAAGACGGAGCCGTCCCCCATTGGGCATCGCGTCGCGCGCGTTCACGACCTGGTTCACAATCACCTGCTCGAAATGCGACGGGTCCACCCGGGTGGTCCAGGGCGTCTGCTCCAGTTCGAGCACGATGGCGATGTGCTCGGGCAGCAGGCGCCGGAGCATTCCACCGTGCGGTCGAGCTGCACGGGGGCGGGGACCACGAGTTGGCGGCGAGCGTAGGAAAGGAGCTGGGCCGTGAGGACGGCGGCCCGGCGGGCCGCGCGCTCGGCCTCCTCCACGTCCGCGCGGACCCGGCTATCCCGCGGCAGCGCCCGCAGCGCGAAGACCAGGTTGCCGATGATGGCCGTCAGGAGATTGTTGAAGTCGTGCGCGATGCCGCCGGCGAGATTGCCGATCGCATCCATCTTCTGCGACTGCAGCAGCTGCAGCTCGAGGCGCCGCCGCTGGGTCACGTCCTGGATGACACCGATGAGCTGGTCTCCCGCCCCGGCCGGTCCGGGTTGCAGGCGTCCCCTCAATGCGAGCCAGTGGTCTCCGGCGCCCGCGATGGCGCGAAACTCGACGTCGAAGCTGCCGCCCACCTCGATGGCGTGACCCAGCGCGGCGGTCACCTGCGCGCGATCATCCGGGTGCACCCGCGCGGCCAGCTCGTCGAGCGAGGTGCGGTCGACGCCGGGGGCCACCGCCCCGAGCACGTCCCCGTCTCCAGCCTACCGCGCCGGCGCACCTGCGCCACCTTGAGAAGGCAGGGCGTACACGTCCGCGAGGGCAGAGATTAGGGCAGGTTTAGCAAGTTTACGTTGATCTTGTAATTCTCCTAACTTTTGCATAACATCGTCGTCATGGACCCCATTCGAAATCCTTTTGCACCCGGAGCCGGGACACCCCCGCCTGAGCTGGCCGGACGAGACCAGTTGCGGGAGTCGGTTCGCATCGCCCTCGAACGCCAGCGCCGAGGCTTGCCTGCGAAGAGCGTACTGATGGTCGGCCTCCGCGGAGTCGGCAAGACCGTTCTGCTCGACCGGATGCGGGAGGACGCCGAAGGCGCCGGTCTGCACACGGTGCGGGTCGAGGCGCCGGAAAATCGATCGCTGCCCGCGCTCCTGGCGCCGGAGCTCCGCGTTGCCCTGCTTCGATTGTCTCAGGTCGAGAAGGCAAAACATCTGGCCTCTCGGGCGCTCAAAGGACTGGCCGGTTTCGCCAAGGCGCTGAAGGTGAAGTACCAGGATATCGAGGTCGGACTGGATTTCGACCCAGAGCCCGGACTGGCGGACAACGGCGACCTCGAGCACGACCTGCAGGCGTTGCTCGAAGTTGCCGGTGCCGCTGCCCAGAAGGCCGGGAGCGCCCTAGTGCTGTTCGTAGATGAGTTGCAGTACGTCGAGGAAGATCAGCTCGCGGCGCTCATCACCGCCCTGCATCGCGCCGCGCAGCGGCGCCTGCCGGTCGTCCTGGTCGGCGCGGGGTTGCCCCAGCTCCGCGGCCGCACCGGCCGAGCCAAGTCCTATGCTGAAAGGCTATTCGACTTTCCGGAGATCGGACCGCTTCCACCTGACGCGGCGAGGTCGGCTATCGTCATTCCGGCACGCCAGGAAGGCGTGGAGGTCGAGAACGCCGCGTTGCTGGCTATTCTCAAGCGGACGCAGGGGTACCCCTACTTTCTTCAGGAGTGGGGCAAACACGCCTGGGACGCAGCAGACGCATCGCCGATCACCCGCAAGGATGTCGACCGAGCGTCCAAGACAGCGGTGGCGGCCCTCGACGAGAGCTTTTTCAGAGTTCGGTTCGACCGACTGACGCCGGTCGAGAAACGCTATCTTCGTGGGATGGCCGAACTCGGGCCAGGTCCCCACCGGTCGGGGGACATCGCCGATGAGTTGAAGCGCAACGTGACATCCCTGGGGCCTACCCGGAACCAATTAATCTCCAAAGGAATGATCTGGAGTCCGAGCCACGGCGATACTGCCTTCACCGTGCCGCTGTTCGACGAGTTCATGCGGAGGATCATGCCGGGCGAGGACTGGCGATCCTGAACAGTGTCCCGCTCATTTCCCGGTCAGCCGAGTCATCCCCTGCTGGACGCCCTAGGTGGAGCAGACGCGCCAGCCAGCTTGCGTCCGCTTGGCTATCGCCACGGAGCTCTCATGAAGACCCGCATCGTCCGCATCGGCAATTCGCGCGGCGTGCGATTGCCCAAGCTGCTGCTGGACCAGACCGGCCTGCCGGATGAGGTCGAGCTGGAGGCCCACGGCAATTCGCTGATCATCCGTCCGATCCGCGCTCCCCGCGCCGGCTGGGCTGAGGCGTTCGCGGGCATGGCTGTCGCGGAAGACGACCGACTCCTTGACCCGGATCTCCCGCCGACCCGCTTCGACCGGGCGCAGTGGGTGTGGTAGCGCCAGGCACGCCCAGCGCTTCGACGTGTATCTGGTGAGTCTCGATCCCACGATCAGCAGCGAGATCCGGAACACTCGGCCATGCGCGGTCATCTCGCCTGTGCTGCTGAACCGGCACCCAATGCCCGTCGCTACCGCCCCGCACCTAGCCGTCGATACTCCCCTGCCCGATCCGCTTTCCCCCATCCCTCGTACAGCACCGCGAGTTGCGCCGCCGCCTTCCGCGCCAGCGTATCCCCCATGCTGTCCCGGATCGCCAGCACCCTGAGCGCCAGCGGCTCGGCCTCGGCCCAGCGACGCCCGTCCACCAGGAGCGTGACCATGGCCCCGGCGATTCTCGCGAAGTCCTGCGGCCCGAGCCGTCCGTCCGGGTCCTTCACGTTCAGGGCCCATCGCAGGTTCCGCTCCGCCTCGACCTTCCGGCCGAGCAGCGCTTGGTTCCGCCCAAGGCTCGCCGTCGCCCACACCACGTCGGTGTGCTCCGGCCCGAGCGCCCGCCGCATCCGCACGAGCGCCTCCTCAAACAGCGGCTGCGCGGCCGCGTAGTTGCCCTGGGCATACTCGGTGGACGCGACGTTGAACAGGCTCCTGCCGATCGCCGGGTTGTCGTCGGCCAGCACGGCCCGCCGCATCGCCAGCGCCTGCTTCAGGAGGACAGTGTTGCTGTCGTAGAAGCCGCTCGTGAAGTAGACGAAACCCAGGTTCTCCAGGTGCGACGCGAGCTGGGGGTGCACCGGCCCAAACAGCGCCGAGTCGAGCGCGACCACCTCGTGCATCGCCCTTAGCGCCTCCGGAAGCTTCTTCTGGTAGTTCAGGCTCAGCGCCAGGTCGTTCATGATGGCGACGGCCGGCGCGCTCCGATCGAGCCCGACCGCCCGCAGCAGCGCGATGGCCTCGCGGGCGGTCGCTTCGGCCTCTTTCCAGCGGCCCAAGCTGAGCTGCGCCGAGACGATGTCGCCCATCGCCGCAGCGAGCGAGGCGTGGCGGTTTCCGTAGGCGGTACGGAACATCTCGAGCGCCTGGTGCGCGATCGAGTCCGCCCGGGGAAACTCCCCGCGGTCCAGCGCCAGGCGGGAGAGATCGAGCAGGCTGGCGGCGACGAGCGTGTCGCCTGCGCCGCCGAGCCGGCGCCGGATCGCGAGCGCGCGCTCGTACACGGGCCCCGCCGAGTCGAACTTGCCCTGCTCCCGGTAGAGCCAGCCGAGGTCGGCGTAGCTCTCGGCGGTCTCCTGGCTCGAGGGGCCGGTGCGCGCGATCCGCTCGGTGAGCGCCGCCCGCAGCAGGGTGTCGGCGTCGTCCGCGCGGCCGAGGCCGAGATAGACGGCGCCGATGGTGCGCCGGATCGAGGCGGCGACGAGCGGATCGCGGATGGCGCCCTCGTCCACCCGCGAGACGCCCGCGCGGAGCGCCTCGACGACCGTGGTCTGCCTGGCGCCTCCCTGCCACGGGTCGGCTGACTTGAGCATGTCCTCCAGGAACGTGCTGATCGCCCGCGCCTTGGCGCCGGCCAGCTCGGCGCGGTTCCGCTCGCGCGCGATGCCCGTCACCAGCACCACCAGCGCCGCCGCGGCCGTGGCGAGGACGCTGACGCCGAGCCGGTGCCGGCGGACGAACTTCCCCGCGGTGTAGAGCGCGGTGGGCGGCCGGGCCACGACGGGCTTGTCGTCGAGGTGGCGCTGGAGGTCGACGCCGAGGGCGTTGGCGGTCTCGTAGCGGCGGCGCCGGTCACGGTCGATCGCCTTGAGCACGATCCAGTCGAGGTCGCCCCGGAGCTCGCGACGGAGGCCGACGGGCGTGGTGTGCCGGTGCTGGGCGACGGGAGTCGCCAGGTCCGCCGCCAGCGCAGCGACCCGATGGCTCGGCGTGGGCGTGTCGGCGTTGCCGAGGACGTACTGGGCGATGAACGGCGGGGAGGAGCCCGCGGAGCTCGAACGGCAGCACGCCGGTGACGAGCTCATAGAGCACCATGCCCAGGCTGTAGATGTCGGTGCAGGTGTCGATGTCGAGGCCGCTCGCGTCCGCCTGCTCGGGGCTCATGTAGGCCGGCGTGCCGACCATGACGCCGAGCTCGGTGGTGAAGGCGCGGTCGGCAGGCCCGCGCTCGACCGCCTTCGCGATGCCGAAGTCGATGATGGTGGGGACCGGCTTCCCGTCGGTGACGCGGACGAGGATGTTGCTGGGCTTCAGGTCGCGGTGGATGACGCCTTTCTGGTGCGCGTGCTGGACGCCCTGGCAGACGGCGACGAAGAGCTCGAGCC
>JACCSZ010000371.1 GCA_013812695.1 Gemmatimonadales bacterium
TACGACGAAGACGGCCAGCTCGCCACCGGCACCATGATGGACTACGCGGTGCCCAAGGCCAGCCAGATGCCGCACCTCGAGCTCGACCACACCGTCACGCCGTCGCCCGTGAATCCGCTCGGCGTCAAGGGGTGCGGCGAGGCCGGCACCATCGCGTCGGCGGCGTGTGTCGTGAATGCCGTGTGTGACGCCCTCGCGCCGCTCGGCATCGTGCACATCGACAAGCCGCTGACCCCGGCGCGCGTCTGGGCCGCGATCCAGGCCGCGAAATCCGCGAGCGCCGGCACCGGGTCGGACGGAAACGGCACCGGCGGCCACCCCGGCATCATGCCCGGCGCCGGCCCCGACGACGCCCAGCTCGTCCCCGGCGCCGTCGGCCACGGAAAGGAGAACGTCAAGTGATCCCGACCAGCTTCGACTACATGCGGGCCACCTCGCTTCGGGACGCGCTCGGCATCCTGGCCCAGGGCGACGGCACCAAGGTCATCGCGGGCGGCCACAGTCTCTTGCCAGTCATGAAGTTCCGGCTGGCGCAGCCGGCCCGGCTGCTGGACATCGCCAACTTGGCCGAGCTCCGCGGCGTGGAGGAGCACCGGAAGGGCGCCAGAGTCGGCGCCACGACCACCTATCGCGAGCTGCTCGACAGCGAGATCCTGCGCGAGCGGTTCCCGATCGTGGCCGAGTGCACCGAGAACATCGGCGACTGGCAGGTTCGGAACCGCGGCACCATCGGCGGCAGTCTGGCGCACGCCGATCCGGCCTCCGACATGCCGGCGGTCATGCTCGCGCTCGATGCCACGTTCAACGTGCGTTCCAAGCGCGGCCGGCGGTCGATCCGGGCGCGCGAATTCTTTCAGGCCCCGTTCGTCACCGCCCTGGCCGAGGACGAGCTGATCCTCGACGTGGTGCTGCCGGCGCTGCCCAAGGGTGCGGGCACCGCATACTTGAGCCAGGTCCAGGCGGCGTCCGGGTACGCGATGGCGGGCGCCGCCGCGGTCGTGGCGCGCACCAGGAAAACCGTGAGCCATGCCGTGGTGGCCCTGACCGGCGTCGGCGAGATGTCGCAGCTCGTCACCGCCGCGGACCAGCTCGTGGGCACGAAAGCCGAGCCCGAGCTCCTCGGGCGGGTCGCGGCGGCCTCGGTCGACGGCCTGCAGATCCAGGGTGACATTCACGCGCCGGCATCGTATCGCCGGCACCTGGCGCAGGTCATCGTCCGCCGAACGCTCGAGAAGGCGCTCGAGCGAGCCAAGTAGTCGCGCTGCACGGTCCGGCTCGCGAGGTGGCCGCGGTGGTGCTGGCCGCAGGCGGGGCGCGGCGGTTCGGGGGCGCCAAGCTGCTGGCGCCGCTCCGCGGACGTCCGCTCGCCGCCCATGCCCTCGAGGTCGTGCGCGGGGCGCGCTCCGCGGAGCTGGTGGGCGACGCGGTGGTCGTGGCGGCGGCGGGAGACGACGCGATGCTGGACCTCGCGCGGGAAGCGGGGGCGAGGTCGGTCGTGAACGACGCGCCGGAGCGCGGGCTGTCGAGCTCGCTCCGGCTCGGGCTGGCGGCGCTCGGCGCGGAGGCGGGCGCCGCCGTTATTCTCCTGGCCGACCAGCCGCTCGTGCGTCAGGAGATCCTGGCCGGGCTGGTCCAGGGCTGGCGAGCAGGCCTCGGCGTCGTCCTCCGGCCCCGCTACGCGGCGGCACCTGACGAGCCCGGCCATCCGGTGCTGCTGGATCGCTCGGTGTGGCCGCTCGCCGGCACGCTCGATGGCGATCGCGGGCTCGGCGGGCTTTTCCCCGCCGGCGCCGAAGGGGTCGCGCTCATCGACATGGCGGGGCGGAACCCGGACGTGGATACGCCCGACGATCTCACCACCCTTGAAGGATCGTGGTCATGAAACTGGACTTTTCCGGCGCCCCCGAGATCACCGCGTCGCCCGCGACGGTGTGGAGCAAGCTGCTCGATCCGGACTTCGTGGCGGCGTCCGCCCCGGGCGTGGAGTCCGTCGAGCGCGTAGACCCGACCCACTTCAAGGTCGTCTCGGGATTCGGCGTGGGCGCGGTGAAAGTCCGGTTCAAGCTGGACGTCGAGCTGTTCGACATCGTCGAAGGGGAGCGGCTCAAGATGCGCGCGCGCGGCAAGGCGCCCGGCTCCGCGGTCGACCTCCTCAGCGCGCTCCAGGTGGAGGACGTGGGCGGGGGGCGTACGCGCCTCAACTGGTCCGCCTCCAGCGAGATCAGCGGCACGGTCGCCAGCGTCGGCGCCCGGCTCCTCGAGGGCACCGCCCGCCGGCTCACCGAGCAGTTCTGGACCGACTTCGCCCAGCGCGTCAGCGCGGGCTGATCGTCAGGAATGCTGGCCCGGCGACTCTCCCCGTCCGACCTCGTTGCTCTGTCCCTCGACGAACTCGCCGGTGCAGTGCTGCTTGGCCCGGTCCGGACGGCCCGAAGCCAGATGCGGAAGGGTACCCGGCTCGATGCCGCCAGCGCCGAGCGGCTGCTCGCGGCCGCCCGGAGCGGCGAGCTGGCGCCCGTCAGTCTCGCCTGGCTCGAGCCCGGCGATCTCCACGAGGACCAGGCCGCCGACCGGCTCGCCGCCGTGGTGGGCGGTGAGGGTGTGCTGGTCTCCGCGCCACGCCAGAGCCGGCTCGATCTCACCGCGCGCTGGGACGGTGTCGTCCACGTCCGGGTGGGTGAACTCACGCGTTTCAACACCCTCGATGCGCTCGAGGTCTTCACCCTCTACCATGGGCAGTCGGTCTCCGCCGGCGAGAAGGTGGCGTCCGTGAAGGTGGCGCCGCACGTGGTGGGGGGGGATTTGGTGAAGGCCGGCGAAGCCATCGCCCGCGAGGCAGGGCCGCTGGTGGACGTGCGGCCATACCTGCCGCTTCAGGTCGGCGCCATCGCGGAAGAGGCGCTGAGCGCGGAGGGGCTGGACCGGTTCGAGGCAGGCGTCCGGCGGAAGGTCGAAGCGCTCGGCTCGTGCTTCGTGGGCACGGCGCTCGTCGGCGACCCCGACCCCGCGGTCACGGAGCGGGCGGCACGCCGCGCATTGGTGCGAGCGGTGCGGGAGCGCGGCCTCCGCGTCATCCTCGTCGGCGGTGTCTCGGCAGGCGACCCGATCGCGCCGTTCTACGCGGCACTCGAGAGCCTCGGCGGGCGCGTGCTCCGACGCGGCGTGCCGGCGCACCCCGGCTCGATGATCTGGCTGGCCGAGCTCGACGGAAGCCGGCTGCTGGGCCTGCCGCAGTGCGGGATGTTCGCCATGGCCACCGCGGCCGACCTCATCCTGCCCCGTCTGCTCACCGGGGAGGCGCTCACGGCGGCCGACCTGGCCGAGCTGGCGCACGGCGGCGTGCTCGGACCCGAGATGCGCTTCCGCTTTCCGGCGTACGCGCGCGACCTGCAGGCGCCCGATGGCGGAGGCGCGAACCATTCCGCCCCCGATGACATGCCGTGACGCCCGGCCCGAAGCCGTCCGCATCCGTACCCCGCCTCGCCGACATCGACGCCGTCCAGTCCGCGTTCGCCGCCCACGGCTACGTCGCGGACCGGGACCTCGCTACCGCCGTGTTCCTCTCGCTCGCGCTCGGCCGGCCGCTGCTGCTCGAGGGTGAGGCGGGCGTGGGCAAGACCGAGGTGGCGCGCACGCTCGCCGCGCTCCTCGGCGCGAACCTCATCCGGCTCCAGTGCTACGAGGGGCTCGACGTGAATACCGCGGTGTACGAGTGGGATTATCCGCGCCAGATGCTGGAGATCCGGCTGCTCGAGGCCCGGGGCGAGGCCAAGTCCGCCGCCACGCGCGATATCTTCGCGGAGGAGTTCCTGATCCGGCGCCCGCTGCTGCAGGCGCTCGAGAGCCGTGACGCCGAGGCGCCGGTGCTGCTCATCGACGAGGTGGACCGGGCGGATGAGGAGTTCGAGGCGTTCCTGCTCGAGATCCTCAGCGACTTCGCCGTGAGCATCCCGGAAATCGGCACCATCCGCGCCGAGCGACCGCCGCGGGTGATCCTCACTAGCAACCGGACCCGCGAGGTGCACGACGCGCTCAAGCGACGTTGCCTCTACCACTGGATCGATTACCCCACGGCCCCGCGTGAGCTGGCGATCCTGCGCGCGCGCCTGCCGCACGTGCCGGAGGCGCTGGCGCGGGAAGCAGTGGCTTTCGTGCAGCGGCTGCGCACGGCCGACCTCACCAAGGCGCCGGGAATCGCCGAGACGCTCGACTGGGCGGCGGCACTGCTCGCGCTCGGCGCCACGCATCTCGAGCCGGCGCAGGTCGAGCAGACGCTGGGCGTGCTGCTCAAGTATCACGAGGACGTGGGAGCGATGCGGAACGGTGGGGCGCGGACGATGTTGGGGGAGTCACGAGTGAGGGGAGGGGAGAGCTGAGTGGTGGGAGAGTTTGTCGCGCCGTCATTCTGAGCGCAGCGAAGGATCGAGTGGGTGGTGCGAGCGAGCCCCGAGCCTCACTCGCTCGCCTATCCGATCCTTCGCTCCGCTCAGGATGACGACTGGGTCAGAATGACAGTACGCTGCGAAGCGGTCCCCGGAAAGCGCTCACGTCTCGACGACCAGAATCTCCAGACGTAGCCGTCGGTCCGCATCGCGATCCACCCGGCCGAGATGCACGCCCGCGAGCGACTCGGTGCACGCGTCAGCGGGGAGCTGGCCGAGCGGGTGCGTGGTCGTGAGGCCGAGTACGGTGATGCCCGCCGAGCGCGCGGCCTGAATGCCGGCCGGCGCGTCCTCGACGGCCAGGCAGTCGGATGGCTCCACGCCCAGCCGGCCGGCCGCAAGGAGGTAGGCATCGGGGCTCGGCTTCCCCCGGGTCACGTCTTCGGCGCAGACCATCACCTCAGGCACCGCAAGCCCTGCCGTGCGGAGCCGGCTGGTGGCGATCGGCCGGATGCCCGACGTCACGACGGCCCAGCTCTCGGCGGGCAACTGGGAGAGCAGGCGGGCGGCGCCGGCGAGTGGCCCGATCGCCTCGGCGCCGACATCCTCGACCGGCACGAACGCCCTGACCTCGGCCTCGGCATCGAGATGGGGGGCCGCGAGCCGGATCGTCTCCAGGGCTCGACGACCGTGACAGACCCGGAGAAACGGCTCGGGAGGGAGCCCGCGATCGCTCGCCCATCGGTGCCACTGCTGCTCGACGTAAGCGGCGGAGTCCACGAGGACGCCGTCGAGATCGAAGAGAATCGCGGAGCATTCGAAGCGCTTCATGTCAGCGAATAATGATTTGCAAGATTCGATCCCGTCAGATCCCGGCGCCGGAGGGCCGATGCAGGGTGATACTCCATTCGGTCCGGCGCCGGTCCACGGCGAAATCCTGTTCGCCAACGTCGCACGTTTCGGGCGACTGCTTCGCCGGGCCGGGCTCGAGGTAGACAGCGGCCAGACCGGCACGTTCGCCCGAGCGCTGATCCTCCTGGGCTTCGACCGACGGGCCGACGTACGCGCCGCGGGGCGGACGATCTTCGTCCGCCGGCGCGAGCACGGGCGACTCTACGAGGCCGCCTTCGATCTGTTCTGGCGGCGCCGGGCCGGGTCCAGCGGGACCAGCGACCAGCTGCCGCGTATCCGGCAGGACGAGCGGCGGAAACGTCCCGCCGACCCCGTCGATCCCAGGAGCGACTCGGCGGGCGACGACGAGCTGCTCGCCGCGGTGCGGCCGGGCGCCGCCACCCTCGGCGAGGAGCTTCGCACCACCGATTTCGCCGCACTCAGTCCCGACGAGGCTCGCGACGCCATGGCGATGCTCGAAGCACTGCGACCGCGGCTGCCGATGCGCCGCGCGCGGCGGAGCCGGGCCAACCGCAGCGGGCAC
>JACCSZ010000375.1 GCA_013812695.1 Gemmatimonadales bacterium
GAGCTCGAGCGGCTCCGCGGGGTGGCCGCCACGCTGCTCGGCGGCACGGACATCCCCGAGCTGCTCCGGGAAGTCGCCAGCGCGGCCGCCGACCTGCTCGAGGCCGACGGCGGCGCCGTGACGCTCGTGACCGAGGAAGGCCGGTTCCTTCGGCTGGCCGCGGCCACCGGGCCACTCGGCGCGAGCACCGGCGCGCTCATCCCGGTGGACCAGTCGCTCGTCGGCTGGGTGATGATGAACGACACGCCGCAGATCGCCGACGATCTCGGCGCCGACAGCCGCTATTACCGGATTCCGGGCGCCGCCGTGTCGTTCACGACCGCCGCCGTGGTCCCCCTGCGCTCGGCGGGCGTGGTCGTCGGCACGCTCAGTGTCTACAATCGCCGGGATGAGCACCGCTTCACCGATCACGATCTGCGGCTGCTCCAGATCCTCGGCGATCAGGTGGTGGTCGGGCTGGACCGCGCCGCCGTCCTGGCCGAGAGCCGGCGAAACGAGCGGGCGCTGTCCGCCAAGAACGTCGAGCTGCAGCGGGCCACCCGGCTCAAGAGCGAGTTCCTCGCCAACATGTCGCACGAGCTGCGCACCCCGCTCAACGCGATCATCGGGTTTTCCGATCTGATGCTCGACGGCGGCACCGGCGAGGTCACGGCCGAGCAGCGGGAGTTTCTCGACGCGGTACTCCGGAACGGCCGGCACCTGCTGGCGCTCATCAACAGCATCCTCGACCTGTCGAAGATCGAGGCCGGCCGCATGACGCTCACGCTCACGCGCACCGACTTGCGGGAGGCGGTGACCGGCGCGGTGAGCGATACCGCCAGCCTCCGAAGCGCCAAACGGCAGGAATGCGTCGTCAAGCTCGGCGAGGCCGCCCTCATGGTCGTGGCGGACGCGGTGCGGGTACGGCAGATCCTCTTCAACCTGCTCTCGAACGCCTCCAAGTTCACTCCTGACGCCGGCGAGATCGTCCTCACCGCGATCCGGACCCTGGCCCCGCTTCCGGTGCCCGCCGACCGGGCGGGGGACGACCGCCGGGCGCCCTCACAGGACGTGGTCTGGATCTCGGTGGCGGACTCCGGCATCGGCATCGCGCCGGAAGACATGCCGAAGCTGTTCCAGGAGTTCAGCCAGGTGGAAAGCTCCGCCAGTCGCCATGCGCAGGGCACGGGACTCGGCCTGGCACTCTCGAAGAAGTTCGTCGAGATGCACGGAGGAGCCATCGGCGCCGAGTCGATTCCGGCCCGGGGATCGACATTCTGGTTCATTCTTCCGACGGTGGGGCCGGTCCGCCGCGATTCGGCCGGCGGCGCGGCGTAAGGGGTTGTCCCGGGTCAGCTCCGCACCCACCTTCCATCCCATGCACGCCGGCCGGGCCCTCACAGCTCTGACTCCAGCGCCCTCCGCCGGGCGTTGCCCCACGGCACGGACGGGTCAGCGGCTCAGCGCAGCGCTGCTCCTCATTCTGTTCCTCGGTGCGGGCACCAGCCTCCCCAGCCTCGACGCGCTGCTCTACCACGCGCGCGACGGCGGTCAGACGGCGCGCACGCACGTGGAGCCCGCCGGACCGTGCGCCAGTCACGCTCAGCATTGCACGCTCGGACAGACGGCGCCCGGCTCGGGCGCCGCCCTCGTCGCGGCGGCCGCACTCCGCCTGGAGTCGGCACCGCCTCTCCCCGCACCGCTCGCCCCGGTGGTCCCGGCTGCCGCCGCCGAGATCTCGCGCGAGGCTCGGCCCAGGGCTCCCCCCGCAGCGCTCTCCTGACGGTCACCGCTCCAACCTGACAGTCGAAACCCATGCCGGCGACGACATGGGCGCTGTTCCATCCAGGAGACCTTCATGCGCGCTATCCTGCTCGCAGCGGGGTTGGCCATCTGCGTCAACATCGCGGCGATCGCTGAACCGCTCCCGCCAGTCGCTCGCACCCTCTCGGGCCGGGTGACCGACACGCTGGGAACACCGTTGGCCCAGGCCAGAGTGACGGTGCTCGAAGTGAATCGCTCCACGCTCTCTGGTGCCGACGGCCGCTACTCCATGAGCGATCTGCCGTCCGGTACCTACGCCGTCGCCTTCGCATTCGTAGGTTTTGCCCCGGCCGTGAGACAGGTGACGCTCGGGGACGCCGACGTGACGCTCGACGTCGCGTTGCGGCCGACGCTGGTCGAGCTGCCGGACTTGCAGGTCACCGCCTCGCCTTTGGCCACCACCTCGCTCACGTCCCCCCAGCCGACCAGCGTGCTCTCCGGCGAGGACATCCAGCAGAACCGCTCCGCCAGCCTCGGCGAGACCATCAGCAGCCTGCCCGGCGTCCGCAGCCTCAGCACCGGCAGCGGCATCGGCAAGCCGGTCATCCGCGGACTGTCCTCCAATCGCGTCCTGATCCTGGCCGACGGGCAGCGACTAGAGTCCCAGCAATGGGGCGACGAGCACGGGCCCCAAGTCGAGGCAGGCGAAGCCGAGCGGGTCGAAGTCATTCGAGGGCCGGCCAGCGTGCTCTACGGCTCCGATGCCTTGGGCGGCGTGGTGAACGTGGTCAGCAAGCCCGTTCCCGACGCCCTCGGTCGCGACGCCTACGTCGGCGGTGGTGCCCTCGCCGCGTACAGCACGAACAACGAGCAGCCCGATGGCACGCTGAGTCTCGAAGGCGCGGCGTCCGGCTTCGGATTTCGTGGCGCCGTGACGGGGCGGACAAGCAGCGACGTGCGCACGCCGGCTGGTCCGCTCTCGAACAGCGGTGGCCGCACCCTCAACGGCTCCGGCGCCGTCGGGTATCGCGGCGGATGGGGTGCCGTGAGCGCGTCCTACGCGCGCCGCGACGAGCGGGTCGAGATTCACGAGGACCCCGCGGAAGACCCGGCGGCCACGCCGTTCCAGCGGATCGGCCAGGATCGCGTGCACCTGAGCAGCAATCTGCCCGTCGGCGCCTCGCATGTGGACGTGGATCTGGGCTATGAGCGTAACCGCCGGCGCGAGTTCGAGGAGGATGGAGCCACCGACATCGCGCTCGGACTGCTGTCACGAACCTACACCGCCGA
>JACCSZ010000247.1 GCA_013812695.1 Gemmatimonadales bacterium
ACTTTGCAGTGCTCGCAGATCGGCTTGACGCTGGAACGAACCTTCACGCTGCGCTCCGGGACCGGTTTAGGAAATAGCTGCGCAATATATCCGAGCGCGGGAAGTCATGCAAGGAGGGGGGTTTGGCTGGCGCGTCCGGCGGATCATTGCGTGCTCCTAGCCGTGGGTTGGTGCGCGGCCGGGGCGAGCTCGCCGCCCGCCGAGCCGGCCCAGCCCGGGCCACGAACGGCCCGCCCGGGCTTGGCGCCGGTGTGCTCACCGTTCCGCAGCACGGCGACGCCGTTCACGAAGACGTGCCGGATGCCGGTGGAGACCTGGTGCGAGCGATCGTACGTCGCGCGGTCGACGACGGTGGCGGGGTCGAAGACGACGAGGTCGGCGTACATCCCTTCGCGAATGAGTCCCCGATCCCGGAGCGAGAGCCGCGCCGCTACTGCCGACAGGAGCGCTATCGACGCCGCGGTCGCACCGGCGGACCGGCCAAGCGTGCGGCGTTGGTGCCTCGGAAGCCCCCCAACCCGACCACAGCACCGAGGTGATCAGCCGCTGCGATAGGGTCAGCTCGCGGACTTCCCGCTCTCGCTGCTGTGTCACTGCCAGGCTGGTCCTAACCCGCCAGCTCCCCGCTTGATGCGCCCCTCGGTCTGATGTTCTGATTGCTGCGGAACAGATTGTCCGGGTCGTAGCGGTCCTTGAGCGCCTGGAGGCGCGCGTAGCCTTCCCGCCCGAACGCCGCGACCACCCGGTCCTCCCCCTCGTCCCCGATGAAATTGATGTATACGCGGCCCGTCGCAAACGGCTTCATCTCGGCGCCGAGTTCGCGCGTCCAGCCGATATTCGCGTCGTCACCGGCGGGGTCCGGCCACAGTGAAGTGATGTGTATGTTGAACGGTGCCTGGCGCTGCCCTATCGCCATACGGCCGTCCGGCACTCGCGCGGCCGCCCCTCCCCCTGGAAGCGTGAGGATCTGGGTCATCGGAGAGGGCTTGGACAGGTGCAGGCGACACATGACCTCAATCGCCTCGTCGGGAAGCCCGGTGAGAAATTCGCCGGTCCAGTAGTTGCGCATCCCTGTGGGATAGCCGGGATCGATGAGCTGCTGCAGGGCCAGGTACGACATTGGCCCGACCGTGTCGATCGCCGGAGGGCCGAACTCGCGCAGCGGCCGCAGCACCTCCTCACCTTCTTCGGCCGGACCCGCGTAGCATACGATCACGCCGACGGCCGGCTGCCCGCGCACCGGCTTGGGGACGAACTCCTCGGGCGGCGCGGTCAGCAGAGCGACGCCCGAGCCGACCTCGTCGGGAGCGCCGGCCATCACGTCACGGAAGTTGCGCAGCACCGCGGCCGCCATCGGCGCCGGGTACAGCAGCATTCCGCCCAGGACGATCGGGCCGATCGGGTGGAGCCGGAGCTCGAAACTGGTCACCACGCCGAAGTTGCCGCCGCCCCCTCGAATGCCCCAGAAGAGATCCGGGTGCTCGCGCTCCGAAGCGGTCAGGATCTGACCGTCCGCCGTCACGATCTCAACGGATAGCAGGTTGTCGACTGTGTAACCGCACTTGCGCTCGAGCCACCCCGATCCGCCGCCGAGCACCACCCCGCCGAGGCCGGTGGTAGACATCCGCCCGCCGGTTACGACGAGCCCGTGCTCCTGGGTGGCGGCGTCAAGCTGGCCCCACGTGAGCCCCGCCTGGGCGCGGCAAGTGCGCGTCAAGGGGTCCACCTCGACACGCTTCATGGGTCGCAAGTCGATGGTGACGCCATCGTCGCAGAGCGCGTTGCCCGTGACGTTGTGACCCCCGCCGTAGACGGACACCGGGAAGCCGCGGTCGCGGCCGAAGGTGACCGCTGACGCCACATCCCTTGCATCGGTGCAGCGGGCGATCAGTGCCGGGCGGCGATCGATCATCCCATTAAAAACTCTGCGCAGGGCCTCGTAGCCGGGGTGTTCGCGGCCGACAATCTCGCCGTTGAACCCTGTCGCCGCGAATGCGGCCGCATCGGTGTCCGTTGCTCGCGCTACCCTTCGGGAAGTGCCGAGCGCGGTGTGCTCTTCGATCATCGTGGCCTCCTGGATAGCCCTCGTGTCATTCTCCCAAACGAGATTACCGGGTGGCCGGCGTCGCCGCGTCGGGAGAACCATCCATCTCGACGGGGTCGCGCGACGTGGGTGATTCTATGTAGAGGCGGTTATGCGAGGTCGTGTTGGTAGGCGTAGGCAGTCGCTGCCGACCGGGAAGACAGCCCTAGCTTGGTGAAGATGTTGCTCAGGTGCCGAGCCACGGTTTTCTCGCTGATGCCGAGCTCGTGCGCGATGGCCCGGTTGGTCTTGCCGGTCGCCACGAGACCTAACACTTGCACCTCGCGGGCGGTCAACCCGCCCACGGCCGTGGACGCTGTCCGTCGGGAGAGTTCCTCAAGGTGGGCAAGGTCCGGCGCGGCGCCCAGCTGGCTGAAGACCTGGTGGGCCGCGTCCAGCTCCAGCTGCCCGCCGTCGTCGTCACCAAGCTCACGGCAGGCGAGCCCGAGAAGGAGCCGGACACGCGCGGCCTCGTAGGGCGACTCGAGCTCGCTCCAAGAGGCCCACGCCCTGCGCAGCGCAGCGGCGGCGGCCCGGGCGTCACCCTCGGCGAGAAGGACGGCTCCCGCGGCGTGAGCCGACACCGCGTCCATGAACGGCACGTCCAAGGCGGCGGCGATGTCCGACAGCTCCTCGGAGGCGGCGCGTGCCGCGGCGACATCATCAGCGGCAAGCATGATATCGATGTACGCGGCGAGCACCCGAGGCCGGGTCCGACGCTCCTGCGCCTCGTCCAACGCCTGCCGGACTGCAGCGGCCGCGGCGGCGACCTGACCCTGAGCCAGGCGGAGCTGCGCGAGGCCAGGTTGCGACTTTCGGCCCCACCGGCTGGCCTGTCGGTACGCCTCCTCGGCCTCCGCGAACTCGCCGCGCAGCCGATGGAGCTCGGCCACCTGGTAGAACGCCGCGCCGAGTCCCGGTTGACCCGGCGGATCGGAGAGCCGCTCGCAGGCCCGCCGGGCTTCGTTTGTCGCCTCGGACCAGGAGCCTTGCAACTGCATGATCTCCGCGCGGCGTACCAGGCACTGACCGCGGTACGGCACCAGGTCCGGCTGAGAAGCACACCAGTGGCTCAACGCCGCCGTCCACTCTCGCGCCCGGCGTAGATCGAACACCTCCTGGCACGCCGAGATCACCCCGCAGTAGACATCCCCCACGACGATCGGAGACACTTCGCCGCCGGCGACGGCGACCATGATCTCGTCGAGCAGCGCGATCCCCGCGGCGGTCTTGCCCAGCCGGATCAGCGCCCGGCCCTGACCGTGCCGGGCGAGCGTCACCAGGTCGGGGTCGCCGAAGCGCTCGCCGATGTCGGCGGCCTGGGAGAAGATGGTGTACGCGGTCTCGTTGTCGCCCTCAGCGATTGCCTGGAGCGCGGCGGGAAAGTGCAGATAGCCCTGCTCTACGCAGTCGTGCTGAGCGGCGTCGAGCAGCCGGCGCGCCCGGGCGATCCAGCCGGCCCCGCGGGCCACCTCTCCGCGGTCGAACAGGCCAAAGGCCAGCCAGAACGCACAGCGGGCGGCAAGCTCCGCGTCACCCCGGTTCCGGTGCTCGTGATGGCGCGGGCCCAGAGCTCGGCGCACTCGGCGTCCCGGCCGATCATGTACGCCGCGGTCGCGAGCCGCTCCAGGTCCGCCGGCGCGAGCGGCGTGTCGCGATCCGCGGCCGACAACCGGGAGTACGCATCTCCCCACGCCTGACGTCCGAAGTGTTCTCGGCCTCGCTCCAGCGCGTCGGCCGCCATCCTCGCCTCTTTCACCACGCTCTCCGAGCCCCCTCGAATTCTGCCGACGAGATCGCAAGGGACAGAGCTGAACGGGATGGAAGCACGCGACGTACTTCGGCGACCCCGCACGCCTCAGGGGCGCTGGATAACCATATGGTCGCCGTCGCCGTGCGGAGCACTGTATGGCGAACTCAGCGCGCTCCAGGCAGCAGTGCCGCCACGACGTACCAGACCCCGAACAGCAGGCTTGCACTGCCAAAGACCGGCACCAGCGGCTCCAGTCGCCGGGCCAGCGCACCACGGGCGAGGGCATAGCCGAACGCCGACGACAAGAGCGCCATCGACGCCGCGGTCGCTCCGGCGAAAAGTGCGAGCGTCAGCACTCCCGCCCCACGCCCAGGGACCGCACCGCCCAGCAGGATGCCCACGCCGGCGGAGCCGCCGACCCCATGCACCAGTCCCAGCCCGAATGCCTCCAGAGGTGAGCGCCCCAGTCCCTCCGCATGCGGGTGTGCGTGCACGCCCGGCGCGTGCACGGCGCGGGCCTCCTCGTGCGCGTGCGGGTGGGCATGCCGGACCGCGCCATGCTTGTGCGCATGCGAATGGAAATAGCCTCGCCGCCAGCGGACGAGGAGACGGACGGCAAGTGCCAGGATGACGAGCCCGATGACCACCTCCGCGCCGCGGTGCACCGCGGGCGGGAGATGCCGGCGGAAGAGAATCACCGGGACCCCGAAGCTGAACAGGGTCACCGCATGCCCCATCCCCCACGCCAGGCCCAGGAATCCGGCCCTGCGGGCGCCCGCGCGATCGTCGGAGAGCAGGAGCGTCGACACCGCCGTCAGGTGGTCCGGATCCGTCGCGTGGCGCAGGCCCAGTAGCAGGGCCACGGCCAGGCCGAGGACGCCCGGTCCGCCCAGGCCCGCGATCCAGTCGTCGAGGCCCGTCATGCCTCCACCCCTCCGACGGGCAGAGCCGCCGAGACGGCCGCGACCACCGCCTGCCCGTAAGCAACGCCGCCGTCGTTCGGCGGCAGTCGCTCGGGCGTGAGCACCCGAAGTCCCGCGCGCTCGAGCCGACGAGAGGTCTGCCGGAGCAGCGTCTGGTTCTGAAAGACCCCACCCGAGAGGACGATGGTGCCGGTCCCGCCTCGCGCCGCCAGGTGCTCGCACGCGAGCGCGGTGGCCGACGCGAGCGCCGCATGGAACCGGGCGGACACCGCGGCGGACGTGGCGCCCGCCGCCACGTCCCTCGCCACCGCCAACACGGTTTCGCGAGCGTCGAGGCGCAGCATCCCACCGTCGGACGACTCGATGACCGCCAGTGGATAGCCGACGGTCTCCTCGCCCCCGGCGAGCGCCTCGAGCTCGATCGCCGCCTGGCCTTCGTAGCTCACGCGGAGACAGATACCGGCCAGCGCGGCCACCGCGTCGAACAGCCGGCCGACGCTGGTGGTGACCGGGGCCGCGAAGCCGCTCCGCGCCATCTCCGCC
>JACCSZ010000425.1 GCA_013812695.1 Gemmatimonadales bacterium
GCCTGCAGCGCCGCGGCCACCGCGCGCGCGGAGGCGGACGTGGTGAGCCGGGTCGGCGCCGGCTGCCGTAAGCGCTCGGCGACGCGGCGCACGCGGGTCGGGCTCACGCCGCCGACCCACTCGCTCAACGCGAAGCCGGCCAGCAGCCCGGCCCCCAGGCCGAGGCCGGCGAAGAGCGCCATCTGGGTCCCGCTCAGCCGCTCATCGTGATGCACGCCGCAGCCTCTTCCGTGGAAAATCTCGATCGGGTTAAGTTAATCGCGTGGGCGGTCAAACGCAGCGCTGAAATCTGCTTCGAAGGTCTCCGCATGAACGAGGAACGCGCCGCCGGCCGCGGCCCCGCGCTGGGTCGCTGGGTGGTTGTGGCCGCGCTGCTTCTGATCGGTCTCGCGCTCTACTTCGTCTACGCTCCCCGGAGCCAGCCGCCGGCGCAACCCGCGGCCACCGAGATGCGATGAGCGTGTCGATCCGCGTCACGCTGCCCGATGGCAGCGTACGCGAGGTGCCGTCCGGGACGACGGCGCGCGAGATCGCCGAAGGGATCGGCGCGGGCCTTGCGCGGGCGGCGCTCGCCGCGCGGGTCAACGGCACCGTGTGGGACCTCGACCGCCCGATCGACGCCGATGCCACGCTCGCCATCCTGACCGAGCGCGACCCCGACGCGCTGGAGCTGCTTCGGCATTCGTCCGCCCACATCCTGGCCACGGCAGTGCGCGAGCTGTTTCCCGGCGCCGCGATCGGCTTCGGCCCGCCGATCGAGAACGGCTTCTACTACGACTTCCAGGTGGACCGGCCGTTCACGCCCGAGGACCTCGAGCGCATCGAGGCCAAGATGGGCGAGGTGGCGGCGCGCGACTATCCGTTCGTGCGCGAGGTCGTGGACCGTCCCGCGGCCAACCGGAGGTTCGCCGACGATCCGCTCAAGCTCGAGCGCATCTCCGAGCTGCGCGACGACGAAACCATCACGGTCTACACCGATGGCCCGTTTCAGGACCTGTGCCGCGGGCCGCACATTCCGCGCACCGGCCGGCTCAAGCACTTCAAACTGTTGTCGGCCGCGGGCGCCTACTGGCGGGGCGACGAGCGCCGGCAGATGCTGCAGCGCATCTACGGCACGGCGTGTTTCAAGAAGGACGAGCTCGACGCCTACCTCCACCGGCTCGAGGAAGCGCGGAAGCGGGATCACCGCCGGCTGGGCCGCGAGCTCGACCTGTTCATGTTCCATCCGTCGGCGCCGGGCGCGGCGTTCTGGACGGAGCGGGGCACCACGCTGTACAACCTGCTCGTGGAGTTCGTGCGCGAGCGCCAGGCTGGGGCGTTCAAGGAGATCAAGACACCGCTGATGTACAACAAGATGCTGTGGGAGCTGTCGGGCCACTGGGGCAAGTACCGCGAGAACATGTTCATGGTGCTCAACAAGGAGACCAACGAGGCGGACGCGTCGCTCAAACCGATGAACTGTCCGTCGCACTACCTGCTCTACGCGGCCAAGAAGCATTCGTACCGCGAGCTCCCGCTCCGGTTCGTCACCTTCGACGTGCTGCACCGGAACGAGGTGACCGGCGCGCTCTCCGGGCTCACGCGGGTCCGGCAGTTCGCGCAGGACGATTGCCACGTGTTCCTGAGCGAGGGGCAGATCGCGGACGAGGTCAGCTTCCTCATGGACTTCATCCTCGGCTACTACCGCACCTTCGGGCTCGAGGCCAGCCTCAAGTTCGCCACCCGTCCGGAGACCCGCATCGGCAGCGACGAGATGTGGGACCGCGCGGAAGCCGCGCTCCGCGCCGCGCTCGAGGCCACCGGGATGCCCTACGAGCTCAACCCCGGCGATGGCGCGTTCTACGGGCCCAAGATCGACTTCGATGTGACCGACTCCATCGGCCGGAGCTGGCAGCTCGGCACGATCCAGCTCGACTACGCCGCGCCCGAGCGCTTCGACCTCGTGTACGTGGGCGACGACAACGCCGAGCACCGGCCGGTCGTGATCCACCGCGCGGTGAGCGGGTCGTTCGAGCGATTCATCGCCATCCTGATCGAGCATTTCGCCGGCGCGTTCCCGGTCTGGCTGGCGCCCGAGCAGGTCCGCGTGATCCCGATCTCCGACGCGCAAGGCGACGCCGGCCGCCGGCTGGTCGAGCGGTTGCAGGCCGCCGGGATTCGCGCGCACCTGGACGACCGGAACGAAACCCTCAACTATCGGGTCCGCGAGGGGGAGGTCGGCAAGGTGCCATACATGGCGGTGGTCGGCCAGCGGGAGGCCGACAGCGACGGCTTGGCGCTCCGGGTGCGCGGGGCGGGAAAGAAGCAGGACGTGATGTCGGCGGAAGCGTTCATCGCGCGCGTGACGGATGAGGCGCGCACCCGGGCACTCGCGCCGTGAGCGGGCGGCGGTGGCGGCTGCTCACCGCGGCCGGGCTGACGGTCCTCCCGCCCGCGTCGTACGGCGTGGCCCAGGACGCCAGGCCCCCAGTGGCTCGGGTCGTGCCAAGGATCGACACCTCGTTCGGCGACATCCGTCGCGACGACTACGCCTGGCTTCGCGGCCGCGAGGATCCCCAGGTCATCCGGTATCTCGAGGCGGAGAACCGCCACACCGACGCCGTCCTGCTCCCCACGCGTGGCTTGCAGGACAGCCTGTACACGGAGATGGTCGGACGGATCAAGGAAACCGACGAGACGGTCCCCGAGCGGGAGGGCGAGTTCTGGTACTTCAGCCGCACCGAGGCCGGGCGACAGTATCCGAGCCTGTACCGGGCACGCCGGGACGGCCCCCGTCAACTGCTGCTCGACCAGAACCAGGCAGCCGAGGGCAAGCGCTACTATCGAGTGGGCGACTTCCGGGTGAGCCCCGACGCTCGGCTCGCCGCGTTCAGCGTGGACACCAGCGGGGCTGAGCTGTACACCGTCCGGGTGAAGGATCTTCGGAGCGGCCGCCTGCTGGCGGACCGGATCCCCAACGTCGTCTCCGGCCTCGAATGGGCGGCGGATAACGGGACCCTGTTCTACGTTCGCGCCGACTCCGCCCAGCGACCGTACCGCCTGTATCGGCATGTGCTCGGGACCGATGCCGCCGCCGACGCGCTGATCTACGAGGAGCGGGATCCCGTGTTCAACCTCGAGCTGCGGAAGACGCGGAGCAGCGCGTTTCTCCTGGTGACGCTCGAGGCGTTCGGCTCTACCGAGGTGCGCTACCTGCCGGCCGCCCGTCCCGACGCACCGCTCGCGGTGGTGGAGCCCCGTCGCGCGGACCTCGAGTACAGCGTCGAGCACGCCGGATCGACGTTCTTCGTGCTCACCAACGACTCGGCGCCGAACTTCCGCCTGATGCGCGTGCCCACTGCCGCGCCCAGCCGGGCCCACTGGCGCCCCGTACTGCCGGCCAGCGATTCGGTGATGCTGGAACGGATGGACGCGTTCCGTCACCATCTGGTGCTCTACGAGCGCGCGGGCGGACTCCAACAGATCGAGGTGTTCGATCTCCGCGGCGGACGGCGGCACCGCGTAGCCTTCGACGAGCCACTCTACGCGCTGCAACCGCAGCGAAACCCGGCTTTCGACACCCAGACCCTGCGGTTCCGCTACGCCTCGCTCGTCGTGCCGTCGAGCGTGTACGACTACGACATGCGCCGGCGTACCCGCGTGCTCCGGAAGCGAGAGGAGATTCGCGGCGGCTACGATCCCGCGCGCTACGCCCAAGAGCGGACGTTCGCCACCGCGGAGGACGGCACCCGTGTGCCGGTATCGCTCGTCTACCGTGCCCCGCTCGTCCGCGACGGCCGCCGACCGATGCTGCTCTACGCGTACGGCTCGTACGGCTACAGCATGGACCCGTGGTTCCGCCGCAATGCGGTGAGCCTGCTCGATCGCGGCTTCGTGTATGCGATCGCGCACGTGCGCGGCGGGCAGGAGCTGGGCCGCGCCTGGTACGACCAGGGCAAGCTGCTGGCCAAGCGCAACAGCTTCACCGATTTCATCGCGGCCGCCGAGATGCTGACCCGCCAGCGCTACACCAGCCGCGAGCACCTGGCGATTCAAGGCGAAAGTGCCGGCGGGCTGCTCATGGGCGCGGTCGTGAACATGCGGCCGGACCTGTTCGGTGCCGCGGTGATGGGCGTGCCGTTCGTGGACGTGATCAACACGATGCTCGACGCCTCCATTCCACTCACCGCCCAGGAATGGAAGCAGTGGGGCGACCCGCACGACTCGACATACTACGCCTACATGCGCTCGTACTCCCCGTACGACAACATCCGCGCTCAGTCGTACCCCTCGCTCCTGGTGACGGCCGGGCTCAACGACCCGCGGGTGGGCTACTGGGAGCCCGCCAAGTGGACCGCCAAACTCCGCGCGACCAAGACCGACGCCAACCCGCTGCTGCTCCGGACCAACATGGGTGCCGGGCATGGCGGCGCCTCGGGGCGCTACGACGCGCTGCGCGAGGAGGCGCTGATCTTCGCGTTCGTGGTGCGCATGGTGGGCGCTGGCGGACGTCCAGGGACGTCGCACCCGTAGGCCCGACCCACCCGTCATCCCGCTGCGCTCGGGATGACGGGTGGCTGCGACCCGGATTATCTTGCCGTCGCAGGCTCCTTCAACTGGAACGGTACCCGTGAGCGACAGCCGGACTCCCGTCATTCTCTCCGCGGTCCGCACCCCGATCGGCCGCTACCTCGGCGGGCTCTCCGGCTTCACCGCGCCGCAGCTCGGCGCCATGGTCATCCGGGACGCGGTGGTCCGCGCGGGGATCGACGCGGGCGCGGTCGAGGAAGTGATCATGGGACAGGTGGTGCAGGGCGGCTCGGGCCAGGCTCCCGCACGTCAGGCGCTGATTCAGGCCGGACTGGCCGCGGCCATACCCGCCCTCACCGTGAATAAGGTCTGCGGCTCGGGGCTCAAGGCCGTCATGCTCGCCGCGCAGGCGATCAAAGCGGGCGATGCCGAAGTGATCGTGGCTGGCGGGCAGGAATCGATGTCGAGCGCACCCCACTACGTCTACGGCATGCGCACTGGGATCAGGGCCGGCAACCAGACCATGGTCGACGGCATGATCCACGATGGCCTGTGGGATTCGTTCGGCTGCTGCCACATGGGGGAGTACGCCGAGTATACCGCGGACAAGGCCGGCGTGAGCCGTCAGGATCAGGACGCCTACGCCTACGAGAGCCACCGAAAAGCGCTGGCCGCGCAGGACGCCGGCAAATTCAAGGCGGAGATCCTGCCCGTGCCGACGCCAGGCAAGGCGGGCCCGACCACCGTTTCGGCGGATGAGTCGCCGCGCAGGGACACCAGCGCGGACACGCTCGCGAAGCTCAAGCCGGTGTTCAAAAAGGACGGCGGCTCGGTCACCGCCGGCAACGCGCCGGGCCTCAACGACGGCGCCAGCGCACTGGTGGTGACCTCGCTGGCGTTCGCGAAGGCGCAGGGGCTCGCGCCGATGGCGCGCGTGACCGGCTACGCCACCGGTGGCGGCGAGCCGCGCGACTTGTTCTTCGCGCCGGTGCTCGCCGTGCGGACCCTGATGGAGAAGTCGAACAGCTCGATCGGCAGCTACGATCTGATCGAGGCCAACGAGGCGTTCGCGGTTCAGGCGCTCGCCGACGGTCGCGAGCTCGGGTGGGACTGGGACCGGGTCAACGTTAACGGCGGCGCCGTGGCGCTCGGTCACCCCATCGGCGCGAGCGGCGCGCGCGTTCTCACCACGCTGCTCTACGCGCTGCGCGATCGCGGTGGGTCGAGCGGCCTCGCGACGCTCTGCCTGGGCGGCGGCAACGCCGTCGCGCTGAGCGTGGAGATGATCTGATGAGCGCTCCCCGGGAAGTCTCTGACCTGGGGGCGCCGCCGCGCAGCCGATCGGTGCGTCGCCCGATCGCGATTGCGGCCGGCGCGCTCCTCGTGGCCCTGGCGGCGCAGGTGGCCGTGCCCGTCCCGTTCAGCCCGGTGCCGATGACCCTGCAGCCGCTCGCGGTGCTCGCGGTCGGCGGGCTGCTCGGCGCGCCGGGCGGCGTCGCGAGCCTCATCCTGTACCTCGGGCTCGGGATCGCGGGTCTGCCGGTGTTCGCAGGAGGGTCGTCCGGGATCATTCATCTGCTGGGCCCGACGGGCGGCTACCTGCTGGCGTTCCCGGTGGCGGCCGGGGTCGTGGGCGCGCTGGCGGGCTCGAGCGCCGGTGTGCTGCGCGTGCTGCTCGCCTGCGCGATGGGCATGGTGGTGATCCACACCGGCGGGGTGGCGCAGCTCGCGCTGCTCGGCGGAGATCCCGCCCTGGCCTTCCGCGTCGGCTTCGTTCCGTTCCTCACCGGGGACCTGCTGAAGGTCGGTCTCGCGGCGGCCGTCATCCTGGGCGGCCGGTCGATGGTCCGCGGGTCCAATTGACCGAGCCCGCGCCCGCCCCGCGTCGGCGGCCGCTGCTTCGGGCCGTTGGCGCGCTCCTTTCGTTCTATCTCCTCGGGTTACTTCTCAGCGCGCTGTTGCTGTTGCCGTTCGCCGGACGCCTCACGAACGGGCTCTCGGTCGCGGAACTCGCAGCCCACCCGCCGCCGCTCTTCGTGCTGGCGCAGGGTGTCGTG
>JACCSZ010000440.1 GCA_013812695.1 Gemmatimonadales bacterium
AAATGCCGCCGCTCAGGTGGTGGGGCTTCATCACGGGGCCGGCGCATGCCAATCACTTCGCGATGGCGCGGGCGGTGACGGTAGTGCGGGTGCGTGCGATCGGCCGTTTCAGCCCGGCGTTGTCCGGCGTCCGCTCGATCAAGACGTCGAGGTCGGTGGTGGCCCGCACGTAGCCGTGGAGGATACAGGCGACGCCTCCGATGACCAGGTACCGGGCACCGGCCGTATTGAGCGCCTGGCAGACCTGCACAGCGATCAGCTCCGGCGCAGGCCCTCGACCCGGCGCGCCTTTTTCCATGTGGCAAAGTCCTCGTACGAATCGAACCCGATGATCTGCGCCCGCCGCCGTGTCCCCGCGCCCGGCGCCAGGTGGAGGAGTGCGGCCGCCCGGCGGAGCCGCTCCTCGGGCGCGAGCTGCAGATCCGCCAGCAAGTGCTGCCGCCGTGCGGCCGCGACCTCCGCGGCGCCGGCGGCGGCCAGGACCTCGCGAGGGAGCGTGATCGAGACGCGAGCGTACGGCGACTTGCGGGGCATGCCGATAATATGGAACATTACCGGATCATATCAATTCCGCACCCCGCTCCGGTTCCCGTCCTGGTCTCGCTTCTCAACCTCGCCCTTCCATTCGACGACCGATGCAACGGGCGAGGTGAATCGGCCCACGTAGGTCCCGCGTCCCGAGGCGCCGGCGACCTGCGCCGCGGCGACCGATGGAAGGTGCGTTGTGGCGTAAACAAGGAGGGCGAGCGGCAGGATCGAGAACGCAGAGCGTGCCTGGGCAGAGCGAGACATGGGAGCTCCGATCGACGAGTCCCGGTCAGCCTGTACGGCTGATCGGCTCGACTCCGATGGTAGGCGGCATCGAGAATGTGAAGCTCACGATCGAACCCCCGGAGGGCTCGCCCTCCTCGCTCACCGCGGTCGTCGATCCGAACGGGGGCTTCACGAGCACATTCTCGACGACCAAGGCCACAGGCACCTACCAGGTTCGTGCCCTGGCCCCGGACGGAAAGGGATCGGCAACCACGACCTTCCGCATCTTCGACCCCGCCTCAGCCTCCGATGATTTTGTCGAGGCGGCCGAGGATCTCCTCGGGGCCGCGGGGTCAGCTGCCACCACCGCCCGCGATCTTGTCGCGACGCTTCCGGCATCCCCCGCGCAGCTCGACATGCTCGACAGCATCGCCACGCTGCAACAGGCGCTGGCCCGCCTGCGTGTGGGTGCGGAAGACGTCGCCTTCAACCTTCGCGCCAGCCACGCTGCTCGCGCGCTATCCGCTCGACTCGATCCCACCGCTCGATCGGCCCTACGTCGAGCTCGCCGGCGTGTATTCGCGCATGGGGCACCCCGATCGAGCGCTGGCGTTGGTGCGGGACTTCGCCCGCGACGGCCTCGCGGCGGGGCGTTTCGGCGAGGCCGACCGGCACCACATGCTTGGCGCCGCGGCGCTGGCCCAGGCGCGCTACGGCGACGCGGTGCTGGAGTTGCGCCAGGCGGCCGAGGGAGAGCGTTGCCCCATCTGCGCGCTGCCCGAGATGGCCCTGGCCTACGAACTGGGCGGCGCCGGTGACTCGGCCGTCGCAATCTATGAGCGCTATCTCGGGACGCCGTGGATCGGACGCCTCGAGCTCGATGCCATCCATCTGCCGTGGGTCTGCGAGCGATTGGGCGGGCTGTACGAAGCGCGCCACGAGCCCCAGCGCGCCGCGGCGATGTTCCGTCGCACGCTCGAGCTCTGGCGCGATGCCGACCGGGAGCTCCGGCCGCGAGTAGCCGCCGTGGACCGGCGGCTCACATCCCTCGCGGTCGAGCGATGAGCGTAGGGGAGCACTCGCGGCGAGCCTACTTCCGCGCCCGCGCCTTCATCTCCTGCGTCCAGTTCTCCGTAAACACCAGCTCGTTCCGCTCCGTCGGCGCCGTCTCTCGCGGTCTTCTCCGCACGGTCCCCGGGCGCGTTCGCGCTCGCCGAGCACCGCGAGCGACACGGATCCTTTGGCCAATAGGTCTCCACGAAGATGAGCGGCGGTGGCGTGCCAGCAGCCGTGTTGCAGTCGTCGGCCGATTGCCTCGGTTCGGTCCGTCTGCTTTATGGGACAGTCACCCGGTCCAGCGGTAGGGAATCCGCCCCCTCACGGTGTTGATGTCGCACCACCCTGCACGCCCGCCACGAATGCGACACCACACGTTTTCCCGTCGCCCCCGCGACCGACTGTCACATCCCTTCGCCACCTTGTCATCTCGCGGCCCACGCACCACTTTCAGCGGCCACCTCTCACAACCCCAGGACACTCCGAATCCGATGATCCCCCTCCCGGACGGCACCTTCCGGTATTCGCCGCGCGACCTGGTCGCCTACCTCGAGGGCGACTTCGCCGCCTGGTGCGAGCGCCTGGACGCCGAGGGGCTCCGGCCCGATGAAAGCGACGGCGCCGATGACTTGCGCTGGGCCACCCCCGACGGCGCCGATGCCGAGGCCGAGCTCGCCGCCAAGAAGGGCGACGAGCACGAGCAGCGCTGGCTCCAGGGCCTCCGCGGCCGCGTTGCCGGTCTGGTCGAGGTCGCCCGGAACGACCCCGAGGGCCAGGCGCTCACCGCCGCCGCCATGACCGAATTTGCCCCTGTCATCTACCAGGCGCACCTCGCGGCCGGCGACTGGCATGGCTTTCCCGACTTCCTCTACCTCTGCGCGGGTAACGGCTGCCCCTGCGGCGGCCGCCATTACACCCCCTGGGACACCAAGCTCGCCCGCTCGGCCAAGCCCCACTTCCTGGTCCAGCTCTGCGCCTACGCCGACATGCTCGAGGCCGCCCGCGGCTACCGCCCCGACAAGATCGTGTTCGTCTTCGGCGGCGGCGAGGAGCGGGCGTACCCGACCCGCCAGTTCTTCTACTACTACCGCCAGCTCCGCCGCTCCTTCGCCCGTTTCCAGCTCGGCTGGAACGCCGCCACCGTGCCCGATCCCGGCCTCGACCGCGGCTGGGGCCGCTGGGAAGCCGCCGCCGAGCGCCGCCTCGACGAGGCCGACCACCTGAGCCGCGTGGCCGGCATCAGCCGCGGGCAGGTCCGGCACCTGGCGGAGAACGGCGTCCCCACGCTCACCGCACTCGCCGGCGTGAACGGGAAGGCCCGCCCGCGTGAGATCTCGAGCGCTGTGTACGACCGCCTCTGCGCCCAAGCCCGGCTCCAGCTCGCCTCGCGCGGCCGGGAGCAGCCGCTCTGGGAGCACCGCCCCACCAACCCCGACAATCCGCGCCGCGGCCTGGCGCTCCTGCCGCCCCGGTCCCCCGGCGACGTCTTCTTCGACCTCGAAGGCTTCCCCTACGCCGACCGTGGCCTGGAGTACCTCTTCGGCGTGGTGACGGTCGATGACGTGGTCCCGGAGTTCCGCGACTGGTGGGCCCACGACGACGCCGGCGAGCGCGCCGCCTTCGAGGGCTTCATCGACTGGCTGATGGAGCGCCGCGGCCACTGGCCCGACCTTCACGTCTACCACTACGGCGCCTACGAGGAGTCGGTCATCAAGCGGCTGATGGGCAAGTACGCCACCCGCGAGACCGAGGTCGACGAGCTGCTCCGGCAGGGCGTGCTGGTGGACCTCCTCCCGGTGGTGAAGCAGGGCTTCGTCATCGGCACACCGAGCTACTCGCTCAAGCACGTCGAGCACCTCTACATGCCCCCTCGCGCCGGCGCCGTCCTCTCGGCGGGCGGGTCGGTGGTCGAGTACCAGCGCTGGATCGACAGCGGCCAGCCGCGCGAGTGGCAGGAATCGCCGATTCTCGCCGCCATCCGGGACTACAACCAGGTGGACTGCGAGTCGCTCTTTGGGCTCCGGAGCTGGCTGCTCGATCGGCAGCGGGAGAGCGGCATCGAGTACATGTCGGACCCGCTGCGCGACGAGACGCCACCCGAGCCGAGTCCCGAGCGTATCGCCGCCGAGCAGCTCGCGGCCCGGCTGGTCGAGCGCGGCGCCGCACGCCTGGAGACTGGGACCGAAGCCGAGCGCGAGGTGGGGCGGGTGGACCAGCTCGTCGGATGGCTGGTCCAGTACCACCGCCGGGAGGAGAAGCCGATGTGGTGGCGGAAATTCGCCCGCCACGAGATGACCGTCGAGGAGCGGTACGACGACCGGGACTGCCTGGCCGATCTCACGCGGACCGACCGGCCGGCCTGGAAGATCAAGCAGTCCACCGGCC
>JACCSZ010000012.1 GCA_013812695.1 Gemmatimonadales bacterium
GGAAGAACGGCTGCTGCCCGTGGCGCTCGGCCTGGACCTCGAAGGGCGACCGGTAATTGCGGACCTGGCCAAGATGCCCCACCTGCTGATCGCGGGCGCGACCGGCACCGGCAAGTCGGTAGGGATCAACGCGATCATCACCTCGCTCATCTACCACTACCAGCACAAGGAAGACCTTCGACTCCTGATGATCGATCCGAAGATGGTGGAGCTGTCGATGTACAAGGACCTCCCCCACCTCCGCCATCCGGTCGTCACGAACAACAAGGAGGCGGCGCGCGCGCTCAAGTGGGCCGTGAACGAGATGGAGCGCCGCTACACGCTGCTCGAGGCCAACGGGGCGCGCAACCTCAGCGACTTCAACCGAAAGGTGCTCGACGGGAAGGTGCTCAAGCACCCCGGTCCCCGCCGGGTGACGCTGACCGACCTCGCCGCGGAGGCGCCGGACACGCCGCCGCCCCCGCCCGAGCTCGAGGCCTACACCGAGGGCAAGCTGCCACTCATCGTGATCGTCGTCGACGAGCTGGCGGACCTGATGATGACGGTGCAGTCGGAGGTGGAGACGCCGCTCGCCCGCCTCGCCCAGAAGGCGCGCGCCGTGGGCCTCCACCTCATCCTGGCCACGCAGCGCCCGTCGGTGAACGTGATCACCGGTCTCATCAAGGCGAATTTCCCGAGCCGGGTGACGTTCCGGGTGGCGTCGAAGGTGGACAGCCGCACGATCCTGGACGGCAACGGCGCCGAGGCGTTGCTGGGGAAGGGCGATATGCTCTTCCTGGAGCCAGGCAAGAGCGAGCCGATGCGACTCCAGGGTGCCTACATCTCGACCGAGGAGAGCGAGAAGATCATGGAGCGATACCGCCAGTGGAAGGCGGCGCGCGAACACCGTGGCCTGCTGGACTCGGTTGAGACCAACATCCTCGACGAGGTGCCGGATGCGGCGGGGGAGGAGGGCGGCGGCGGCGAGGGCCCGGCCGACGCCGGGGGGCGCGACGCGCAGTTCAAGGACGCGGCGATCGCCTGCGTGCAGCACCAGGGCGGGTCGACCTCGCTGCTCCAGCGGAAACTGGGCATCGGCTACGGCCGGGCGGCGCGGATCATGGACCAGCTCGAGGAGGCGGGGATCCTGGGGCCGGCCAACGGGAGCAAGCCGCGGGAGGTGCGGATCGGGGTCGAGCAGATCGACGAATATTGCCGGTGAGGCTTCGTCGGCGAAACATTGTGGCACATCCCCCCGACGGTAGGTTTTCCTTGCTGGCTATGTCTTGACCAACTGGAGGCCCACCATGGGACTCTTCGGTGGACCGTCACCGAGTTCGCCAGTCGCTTCAACCTGGGCGACAAGGCCGGTCCCCTGCTCTCGGGGCTGCTCGGCTTGATCGCGGATAACGACAAGGGCGGTCTCACTGGGTTCCTGGACCGACTCCGTCGCGGCGGGCTGAGCGACCAGGTGGCGTCGTGGGTCGGCTCGGGGACCAATGCCAACGTGGAGCCGGGCCAGCTCGAGCCGGCGCTCGGGCGGGACACCGTGGAGCGGGTATCGGCCAGTGCCGGTGTGCCGGCGAGCACCGGCGGCTCGGCGCTCGCGTTCGCGCTGCCGAAGATCGTGGACCTGCTTACGGGCCAGGCCGCCATCCCCGCGGAGAGCCGGGACATTCTCGACCAGTCAGCCAAGGCGATTCAGGGCGCGCCGGAAGGAAGCGTCCTCCAAGTGAGCGGGCACACCGACAACCGGGGCAGCGCAGCCGGCAACCAGGCGCCCTCCGCGCGCCGGGCCGCGGCGGTGCGGGATTACCTGGTCCAGCGGGGCGTTGAGCCGTCTGCGCTCACCGCCAAGGGTTTCGGCGCCGGCCAACCGGCGGCCGACAACGGGACCGAGGCTGGCCGGTTCAAGAACCGGCGGATCGAGTTCACCGTGGTGAAGTGACGCTCCCGAGGTCGGCTGGGGACAACGAAGGGGGCATGCATCAGGTTGCATGCCCCCTTCGCCGAGCTCGAATGGAGGCCCATTGCACCGGCGGCGCTTTGACGACCCGTCGCCCGCCGGAATGGTGTCACGCGTACGGGCGGCTGCTCGTACCATGTGCCATGCCAAAGCCGCATCGCGTGGTGCCCACCGCCGATTGGTCCGACCCGCGCCATCGCCGCGGGCTGTGGGGTGAACAGGTAGCCATGGAACACCTGGCACGCCGGGGCTGGACGATCGAGGCGCATCGTTTCCGGCTGGGGCACTCCGATGTGGATCTGGTGGCCCGCCGAGGCAGCCTGGTGGCATTCGTCGAGGTCAAGACGCGGGGTTCGGAGGGCTGGGGCACGCCCGCGGAAAGCATCGATTGGCGGAAGCGCCGGACGATCGCGCGGGTGGCGGAGGTCTGGCGCCAGCGTCATGGCCGGCGAGAGGACGTCTACCGATTCGACGTGGTCGAGGTGCGGGTGCGGCCGGGACAACCATTCGACGTCGAGCACATGAAGGATGCGTGGCGACTCGATTGAGGTGTGACTCAAAACCGGCCACTCTTATAGTATTGCTTCGGCTCTCGTTCGGTACTATCTTGGCTCCCGTTATTCGCGTGCAGCAAAATCAGTCACCTCGACAACGCTGAGGATGTCATGGCCGCAGACGAAACCCGACTCGAGGCCGATCGCCGCAAAGCGCTCGGGCTCGCCATTGCCCAGATCGAGAAGCAGCTCGGCAAAGGCTCCATCATGCGTATGGGCAGCGAGTCGGCGCGGGTCAAGGTCGCCGCTATTCCCACCGGCGCCATCAACCTCGACGCCGCCACCGGCGTGGGCGGGATCCCGCGTGGCCGGATCACCGAGATCTACGGTCCCGAGTCGAGCGGCAAGACCACGCTCACGCTCCACCTCGCGGCCAACGTCCAGAAGATGGGTGGCGTCGCCGCGTACGTCGACGCCGAGCACGCGCTCGACATCGAATATGCCAAGAAGCTGGGGGTGAACATCGAGGATCTGCTCGTCTCCCAGCCCGATACCGGCGAGCAGGCGCTCGAGATCGTCGAGATCCTGGTGCGCTCGGGCGCGGTGGACATCGTGGTCATCGACTCGGTCGCGGCGCTCGTGCCCAAGGCGGAAATCGAGGGCGAAATGGGCGACAGCCACGTCGGCCTCCAGGCCCGCCTCATGAGCCAGGCGCTCCGCAAGCTCGCCGGCGCCATCAACCGCTCCAACTGCGCGGTGGTCTTCATCAACCAGCTCCGCGAAAAGATCGGCGTCATGTTCGGCAACCCCGAGACCACTACCGGCGGGAAGGCGCTCAAGTTCTATGCGTCGCTTCGGCTCGACATCCGCCGCATCGGTCCGGTCAAGGAGCGCGAGGCGGTCATCGGGAATCACGTCCGCGTGAAAGTCGTTAAGAACAAGGTCGCGCCGCCGTTCCGCCAGGCCGAATTCGACATCATGTTCGATGAGGGAATCAGCCATACCTCGCTCCTGGTCGATCTGGCCGCCGAGGCCAACATCATCCAGAAGTCGGGCGCCTGGTACTCCTACGGCGACCAGCGGATCGGCCAGGGCCGCGAGAATGCCAAGCTGTTCCTCCGCGACAACGCGCCGCTCATGGCCGAAGTCGAGCTCAAGGTCAAGGAGCTGCTCGGCATGCATGCCGGCGCGGGCGCGGGCGCCGGTACGGCCGGAGACGCCGAGGAGTGACGCTCCCGGTTCTGACGGCGCTCGAGCGGGATCCCCGGCGGCCCGGCACGATCCGGGTGGACGTCGATGGGGTCCGGTTCGGAGCGGTCCCGGAGGAGTTGGCGCGAGCGGCGGGGCTCGCGATCGGGCGAACGGTGGACGCGGAGCTCCAGGAACGGCTCACCGCGGCCGCCGACGCGGAAGGCGCCTTTCGCACGCTGCTCCGGGCGCTGGAACGCCGCTCGTTCGCGCGGGCCGACCTGGGACGCCGTCTGGTCCGGAAGGGCCACCCGCGTCACGCGGTGGACGCGGCGCTCGAGCGGGCCGACGGTCTGGGCCTACTCGACGACGCGGCGTTCGTCGGCAACTACATCGAGACGCGGGCGGGGCGCGGGCGCGGGCCCGCTCGCCTGGTACGCGATCTCTTGGCCATGGGCGTCGAGCGCGCTCTGGTCGATCGGGCCCTCGCCGCGCACTGGCCGGACGGCAGCGACCGCACCGGCGTCCCACGGGCTCTCGCCGCCAAGCGGGCCGCCCAACTCGGCGAACTGCCCCGTCCGGTCAAGCGCCGCCGCGTGCTGGCCTACCTGGCGCGGCGCGGCTTCGCGGGTCGCGATATCTCGGAGCTCGTGGCCCGAGTCGTCGACTGATCCGCCCATGGCCCCTCAGTGGGGGCCTCCCTATATTTTCCCTCCATGCAGTCCGCCCACATCCGCCGGCTCTTCCTCGATTATTTCGTCGCCAACGGGCACCGCGAGGTGCCTTCTTCGTCGCTGGAGCCCAAGGACGACCCGACCCTGCTGTTCACCAACGCCGGCATGGTGCAATTCAAGCGCACGTTCCTCGGCCAGGAACGCCGCGAGTACGCGCGCGCCACGACCGCTCAGAAGTGCGTCCGGGCCGGCGGCAAGCACAACGATCTCGAACAGGTCGGTCACACCAGGCGCCATCACACCTTCTTCGAGATGCTCGGCAATTTCTCGTTCGGGGACTACTTCAAGCAGGACGCGATCGCGTTCGCCTGGGAGTTCGTCACCAGCCCCCGCTACCTGGGGCTGCCCGCCGACCTGCTTCGCGTCACGGTCCACCACACCGACGCTGAGGCGCGTGCCTTGTGGCGCGAGGTCGCCGGCCTCCCGGATCACCGGATCTACGGGCTCGGGGACCGGGACAACTTCTGGCAGATGGGCGACACGGGTCCGTGCGGGCCGTGCACGGAGATCTTCGTCGACCTCGCGCAGTTGAACAGGCGGAACGTCCGAGCCACGGACGGCTCCCGGGACGGCGCCTCAAGCAGGAGCTCCGAAGATCCCATTCCCCAGGTCGAATTCGAGGACCAGGCCGAAGCGGGGCGCTTTCTCGAGATCTGGAACCTGGTCTTCATGCAGTTCGACCGCTCCGCCGATGGCACGCTCACGCCGCTGCCCAGGCCATCGGTGGACACCGGCGCCGGGCTCGAACGCATCGCCGCGGTCATGCAGGGCGAGGACGATAATTTCCACACGGATGTGTTCCTGCCGCTGCTCGGGCGTGTGGGGGAACTGGTGGGACGACCGTACGACCGCGCCGCGGAGGACCGCGCCTCGTTCCGGGTGCTGGCCGACCATGCGCGCGCGGTGACCTTCCTGCTCGCCGACGGCGTGTACCCCGGCAACGAGGGCCGCGGGTACGTGCTCCGCCGGATCCTCCGGCGCGCGGTTCGGCACGCCTGGCTGCTCGGCCGCCGGGAGCCCACGCTCGCGCCGCTCACCGGGATCGTGGTCGCGCAACTGGGCGAGGTCTACCCGGAGCTGGCGTCCAAAATCGACTTCATTCGGGAAGTGACGGAGAACGAAGAGCTGCGGTTTCTGGAGACCATCGAGGGCGGGCTTCGCCGGCTCGCTGAGATCTTCGCCACGGGCGCGCGGGCCATTTCGGGCGATGAGGCGTTCAGGCTCTACGATACCTTCGGCTTTCCCATCGACCTCACGCAGATCATCGCGGATGAACGCGGGGTCGAGGTGGATGCCGTCGGGTTTGAACGGGCGCTGGGGGAACAGCGCCAGCGGTCTCGAGCCGTGCGCCTGGAAAGTGGGGCCCTGACTTTGACCGCGCACGCTCCCACCGTCACGGTAGGGGCACCCTCGGTTCATGCTGGGAAGTCAATGGCCTGGCGCACCGTCAAGCGCGGGAAGCAGAAGTTCGTCGGCTACGAGACCACGGCCGCCGACACCGACATCCTCGCCTTCCGGCAGGACGGGCATCGGGTGGATCTCCTGCTGCGCGAGAATCCGTTCTACGTCGAGTCGGGTGGCCAGGTGAGCGACGTGGGCGGCATTGCCGGGCGCGATTGGTCACTCGAGGTCGACGCGGTGCGGAAGGATCCCAAGGGCACGGTTGTGAGCGGCACCTTCGCGGAGCCGTTCGAGCCGGAGACCGTGCGGGCGGCCGTGGACGCGCCGCGGCGGCACGACATCGAG
This sequence comes from Gemmatimonadales bacterium, assembly GCA_013812695.1. GTDB lineage: Bacteria > Gemmatimonadota > Gemmatimonadetes > Gemmatimonadales > GWC2-71-9 > CAVVWJ01. Next base: position 6,108 of record JACCSZ010000012.1, read on the forward strand.
CGCAACCACAGCGCCACCCATCTGGTGCATCACGCGCTCCGCCGCCGGCTCGGCGCGCACGTCCGGCAGCAGGGGTCGCTCGTGGAGCCCGACCGGCTGCGGTTCGACTTCTCGCACCACGGACCGCTCGACCCCGCCGCGCAGCAGGGCCTCGAGGACGACGTGAACGAGCTCGTCCTCGCCAACGACGCGGTGACGACGCGTGAGATGGCGTACCCGGACGCCATTGCGCTCGGCGCCATGGCGTTCTTCTCGGAGAAGTACGGCGACAAGGTGCGGGTAGTCCAGATGGGGCCGTCGATCGAGCTGTGCGGCGGCACGCACGTGCGGACCAGCGGGCAGATCGGGAGCTTCCGCTTGTCCGGGCAGAGCGGCGTCGCGGCCGGCGTGCGCCGGATCGAGGCGATGACGGGCACCGGTGCGCGCCGGGCCATCCGCGAGCTCGAACAGCGCCTGGCGCAGGTGGCCGAGGCGC
>JACCSZ010000050.1 GCA_013812695.1 Gemmatimonadales bacterium
CGCGACTACACCTACTGCGATGACATCGTGGCCGGCGTGATCGCCTCCATCGATTGGACGGCCACCGCCGCGGTGGGCATGGAGCCGTTCAACCTCGGCGGAAACCGGTCGATCCGCACCGGCGACATGGTGGCCGAGATCGCCGCCGCGCTGGGGATCGAGCCGAAGCTCGAGTGGGGTCCGATGCAGCCGGGCGACGTGCAGCAGACGGCGGCCGATCTGACCAAGTCGGGCGCGCTGCTGGGATACGCGCCGCGGACCCCGTTCCCCGAAGGAATCCGGCGCTTCGTCGGCTGGTTCCGTGAGGTGCATGGCCGGGCAGACTGAGCGCCTGCTGGCGCGTGCCCGGGACCGGTTCACGGTTCAGGACTACTATGGGACTATCTACCTGCTCGAGGAGATCGTCGCATCGGGGCGCGCCTTCGCCGACGTGCACCACCTGATCGGCGTCAGCCTGTCGCTGCTGGGACGGTCGGAGGAAGCGTTGACGCAGTTCCGCCGGGCCCTCGAGCTCAACCCGCGATACCTCGAGGCGCTGATCCATCAGGGGTTGATCCAGAGCGAGCTCGGGCGCTCGCGCGAGGCGGAGGAGTCGTTCCGGCGCGCCACCGACAGCGTGGCGCCGCCCTCGGCGGGACTGCCGGCGCCCGTGGCCGCCAGGCTCGCCAATCAGCATGCGGAACTGGCCGACGCGTACGCCGAGGCGGGCGCGCTGGCCCGGGCCATCGAACAGTACGAGCAGGCGCTCGGCCTCGGTCCGGGGTTTCAGGACCTGCGGTACCGGATGGCGCGCGTCATGCTCGAGGCCGGCCGCGCCCTGGACGCGCGTGAGGCGCTCGAGCAGGTGCTCGCCGCCCGGCCCAACTTCGTGGACGCCGAGGCGGCACTCGGCCTCGCGCACTTTCTCAGCGGCGACGGCGTCGGCGCGCGGGACATCTGGAGAGCATGCCTGGCGCACCGGCCGGAGAACGCGCGGGTCGAAGCCTACCTCGCGATGCTCGGACGCACGGGGGCGTGACCCTGAGACGCGCGGCGCGCGCGGCCGTGCTCTCGTTGGTGATGGCGGGATGGTCGGCCGGATGCGGCGGCAGCCGCGATCGCGAGCGGCTGGGCGATCTGGCGTACGGCGAAGGCCGTTACCCCGACGCGCTCGCCGACTACCGGACGGCCGCGAGCCGGGAGCCGGACGCGGCGCTGTGGGCCAAACTCGGCGCGGCGGCCCTGCACGCGGGGGAGCTGCGTGAGAGCGCCGACGCCTATCTCCGCCTTGCGGGTGACGACCCCACCCGCGCGGATGAGGCCGCGGAAGGGCTCGAGGGCGTGGCGCGCGCCGCCGACCGCGCCGGCAACTCCGAGGTGCTGCAGGAGGTCGTCACCGGCCTGCACGCGATCGCCCCAGGCCGCGCCACGGCACGCTACGCGCTGATCCTTGCCCTGCGTTCCGATCCTGACACTGCCGCGCTGGTCGCCCTGCTTCCCGGGGCGCTCGCCGCCGCCACAGCGCCCGAGACCGTCGACTCGCTGCTCACGCTCTATGGCCGCGTGCTCGAGGCCACCGCCGGATGCGGACAGGCGCTGCTTCAGTACCGCGCGGTGCTGCGCCGGAGCCAGGACCACGCGCTCCGGGCACCGGCGCGCCGCGGGGCCGCCGATTGCGCCTTCGGCCTTGGCCTGAGAGCCGACTCGGCCGGGCGGTTGGAGGACGCGGCGCTCTGGTTCGCGGAGTCGGCGCGGGTGGACTCATCGACTGCCACCGGCCGACACGCCCTGGTGCGGTATGGGGAGACCCGGCTGACCCAGGGCGACACCCTCGCCGCGGCGCTGACCTTTCAGGCCGTGATTTCGGGCGGCACGATCGATTCGATGGGCCAGGTGGCCGTGGACCGCCTGGAGGCGCTCGGACTGGTCACTGCGACGGGCGACTCGGCCCTGACGGGAGAGCAATGATTCGGAGAAGTTCCTGGATGATGCTGCTGGGAGCGGCGGCGTGTGGCAGCGCGGGTCCTCCGCCCGCCTCGACGGCGACCCCCGTGGCCCGGTTGGCGGAAACCGCGAGCACCGCGGAGCTCGATACGCTCTGGGCGCAGGCCCAGAGCGCCGTCCGGCGCGGCAAGTGGAACGACGCGCTCAAACATCTCGACCGGGCGGTGCTGGAATTCCCGCCCGGCGATGCCCGCGTGGCGCAGGCGCACCTGTTCGCCGGTGAGGCGCACTTCGCGCTCGGCAGTCACCTGCAGGCCGCCCGCGAGTTCCGGAAGGTGTCCGACGATACGCCGAACGACCCGTTGGCCGCCGAGGCGCTGCTCCGCGCCGGCGACGTATACGCCGACATGTGGCGGAAGCCGGAACTCGACCCGTCGTACGGCCAGACGGCGCTCGCCACCTACCAGGAGCTGCTCAACCGCTACCCGGAGGGCTCGCCCGCGAAGCGCGCGCAGGAGCGGATCGACGATCTGCAGGAGCGCTTCGCGGTCAAGGAATACAAGGCGGCACTCTACTACATGCGGCTCAAGGCGTACGATTCGGCGATTCTGTACCTCAAGGATCTCGTCGCCACCTACCCGAGAAGCTCGGTGGCGCCCGACGCGTTGATCCATCTCGTCCGGGCGTACCGGACGCTCGGGTACCAGGAAGATGTGCAGGAGACCTGCGGCTACATCCGCCGGTTTCATGCGCGGGCCCTTGGGGTGGGCAAGGCGTGCCCGAACGCCGCGGGGGCGTCGTGAGGACGGCACCCGTGTCATCCCGAGCGCAACGAGGGATCTTCTCCAACAGCCCGGAGCGGACCCATCGTCCCGGAAGCATTGAAGAAGATCCCTCGCTGCGCTCGGGATGACACAGGGCGGCGCGCCAGAGCTGCTCGACCCGATCACACATAGATGCCTTCCATCGGCCTGCTCGGCGGCTCGTTCGATCCCGTCCACCACGGTCACCTGATCGTCGGCCAGATCGCGGCCGAGACGCTCGGGCTCGACGTCATCCTGTTCCTGCCCGCGCGACAGCAGCCGTTCAAACTTGGCCGTCACGCCGCCGCCGCGGTCGACCGTGCCGCCATGCTGGACCTGGCCGTGGCCGCCGCGCCCGGCTTCGCGGTCGAGCGAGCCGAGCTGGAGCGGCCGGCGCCCTCCTTCTCGGTGGACACGCTCGAGGCGCTCCGGGCGAAGCATCCTGGGGCCACCTTCACCCTGCTGCTGGGCGCCGATGCCGCGGCGGAGCTCGAGGCCTGGCACCGGGCGGCGGACCTCCCGGGACTCGCCCGAATCGTGGTCTTCGGACGCCCCGGCACGCCCATCCCGACCTCTCCTCTCATCAGCGCGACCGTCGAGGTCCCCGCGGTCCAGATCTCGGCGACCGAGATCCGGCAGCGGGTCCGGACCGGCCGGCCGATCCGGTATTGGGTTCCCGATGCCGTGGCGGAGTATGTGACCCGGCACCGCTTATATTTGGACCCAGAATGAT
>JACCSZ010000073.1 GCA_013812695.1 Gemmatimonadales bacterium
ACGAGGCTCGCCACGCCCAGAACGGGCACGAGTTGCTTGAGCCGGCGCGTCACGACCCCGTGCGTCAGGGCGTGCCCGAAAACCCAGGACAGCAGCGCCATTGAGACCGCGGTGGCACAGGCGAACAGGGCGAGTGCCATTACCCCCGCGCCGCGGCCGGGAATCGAGCCGACCAGCAGGATACCCACGGCCGCGGACCCGCCCACGCCGTGCACGAGCCCGAGCCCGAACGCTTCCAGTGGTGACCGCCCTAGCCGCTCAACGTGCAGATGGGCGTGCGACGCCGAGGATCCTTCGCCCGAAGGCGAGTGATACAGGGTAGCGGGGGCGGAGGAGATGTCGGGCGACGCGTGGGCGCCATGTGGCCCCTCGTGGCCGTGCGCGTGCGCGTGCTGGAGGTCGCCATGTCGGTGCGGATGCGTATGGAAGACCCCTCGCCGCCAGCGAACCAGGAGCCGGATCGCGAGCGCCACGATGACCAGCCCGATCACCAGCTCCGCGCCACGCTGCACCAGGACCGGGAGGTGCCGCTGAAAAAGAACCACCGGGACGCCGAGGGCGAACAGGGTCACCGCGTGCCCCATGCCCCAGGCCAGACCCAGGAGGCGGGCCCGCCGCGCGCCGGCACGCTCGTCCGACAGCAGAAGCGTGGACACCGCCGTCAGGTGATCGGGGTCGGTCGCGTGGCGAAGGCCCAGGAGGAGGGCGGCGCCCAGCCCAAGCCAGCCCGGGCCGGCGAGCCCGGGGATCCAGTCGTCGAGTCCGGTCACGTCGTCCAGCCTGGGCTATGGAAAGTCTGGGGCGCCGCGGCCCAGGGAGCGGCGGTTGACGCCGTGCCCCACGACGCGGTCATCGCCGCGCAGCCACGACCGCCTGCCCGTAGGACACGCCGCCGTCATTCGGCGGCAGCCGTGCCGGCGTGAGCACCCGGAGTCCGGCGCGGTGGAGCCTGAGGGACGTGCCCCGGAGCAGCGTCTGGTTCTGAAAGACTCCGCCTGAAAGCACCGCGGTCCAGGTGCCCGCTCGCGCCGCCAGGCGCTCGCAGGCATGTGCGGTGGCCTCGGCGAGCGCCGCGTGGAAGCGAGCGGCCACCGCGCCGGCCGAAACGCCTGCCGCGACGTCCCTCGCCACCGCCAGCACCGTCTCGCGGGCGTCAAGGCGTAGCATGCCACCTTCCGGCGCGTTGCTGACCGCCAACGGGTACCCGGCCGCCTCGTCGCCCCCGACGAGCGCCTCGAGCTCGACCGCGGCCTGGCCTTCGTAGCTCACGCGAGGACACAGCCCCGCCAGGGCCGCCACCGCGTCGAACAGTCGGCCAACGCTCGTCGTGACCGGAGCGGCGAAGCCGCTCCGCGCCATCTCCGCCACGGCGTCCCAGTGCCGCGGCTCGACCGCGCCGGCCAGACTGGGTGGCAGGGCCGGCCGGCGTCCAGTGGCCTCGACCAGCCAGGCACAGGCCATACGCCATGGCTCCAGCACCGCGCGGTCGCCGCCGGGCAACCGGACCGGCCACAGATGACCGACTCGCTCCACCCCGCCGATGCCTCCGAGCAGGAACTCACCGCCCCAGACGTTGCCATCCAGCCCGTAGCCCGCTCCATCGAAGATGGCGCCCAGCGCCGGCCCGGCGTCACCGTGCTCGGCGAGGCAAGCCGCGAGGTGGGCGTGATGATGCTGCACGCCGACGAGTCGGACATCCGGCCGCTCGAGTGCGTACGCGGTCGAGAGGTAATCGGGATGCAGGTCGTGTGCGACGATCTCGGGCTGCACCGCGAAGAGCCGCTCCCAGTGTGCGACCCCTTCGACGAACGAGAGGTGGGTTTCGGCGTTCTGCAGGTCGCCGATGTGATGGCTCACCCAGGCGCGGCGCCCTCTGGCCAGACAGAAGGTGTGCTTGAGCTGCGCGCCGCAGGCGAGCAGGGGCGGGCTGTCCATCGGCATGGGCAGGCTTCCGGGAACGTAGCCCCGCGAGCGGCGGATGGCGGTGACCCGGTCGCCTTGCGGGGTGGACGTCACGCGCACGACCGAATCGTCCGTTCGGGTCTCGATGGGACGATCGTGGACCAGATGCAGGTCAGCGATCGTGCCGAGCCGCCGCGGCAGCTCGTCGTCGCGAAAGGCGATGGGCTCGTCCGACACGTTGCCGCTGGTCATGAGGAGCGTGACGCCGGCGTCCGCGAGCAGCAGGTGGTGCAGCGGCGAGTACGGGAGCATGAGGCCGAGCTCTCGGGAGCGGGGCGCTACGGACGGGGCGACGGGCGCGTCGGGGCGCTGAGCGCAGAGGACGATCGGTCGCTCGCGGGACGTGAGGGCCCCGACTTCCTCGGCCGAAACTGAGGCCAGTTGGCGCGCCGCGGAAACGTCACGGACCATCATCGCGAACGGCCGGTCCTCACGGTGCTTCCGCCGCCGGAGCGAGGACACCGCCGCCTCGCTGTCGGCGCGGCACGCGAGATGGTAGCCGCCGACACCCTTGATGGCCACGATCGCGCCGCCGATCAGCGCCGCGGCGGCGGCACGGATCGCGTCCTGGCCGGGCGGCAGCGCCAGCGCTCGGCCGGTCCGGTCGCGGAGCTGGACGGACGGGCCGCAGACGGGACACGCGTTGGGCTGGGCATGGAAGCGGCGGTCCGTCGGGTCGTCGTACTCGGCCTGGCAGGGCGGGCACATCCGGAACCCGGCCATGGTGGTTTGGGGCCGGTCGTAGGGCACCCCGCGCACGATGGTGAAGCGCGGGCCGCAGTCAGTGCAGTTGATGAACGGATAGCGATAGCGGCGGTCGGCAGGGTCGTCCAGCTCGGCCAGGCAGGCGGCGCACGGCGCGACGTCCGGGGAGACGAGCGCGTCCGGTGTCAGGCCCGGAGCGCTCTCGAGGATCGCGAAGCCCCGCTCGCCCGCGGCGGCGATCTCCTCCGGCATCACGCGCTCCACCGAAGCCAGCGGCGGCGCTTCGGTTCTGAGCCGCTCGAGGAAGCGATCGATGGCGGACCCGTCCCCTTCCACCTCCAGCACAACGCCCGAGGCATCGTTGCGGACGAAGCCCCCGAGTCCAAGATCGCCCGCGAGCCGGTACACGTACGGACGGAACCCGACGCCCTGCACCACGCCCTCGACTCGCGCACGGATCCGGCGCCGGGCCGGCGGCAGCGCGCTGAGCGCGCTCACGGCGCGCCCGGGCTTCCGCCCTCGATCAGCTCGCGAAGCGCGTGGAACGCCCCGGCCTGAGCCTCCTGGATGCGCGGGATATGCTCCGAGCGCGTGACGAGCACGTGGTCGGCGAGCCGGTCGGCCAGAATTCGCCCGCCGCCATACCCCACCAGGGCCACCGACATCAGGCCGCGACGGCGTGCTTCGGCCAGGGCCTCGACGACATTCCGGGAGTCGCCGCTGGTCGAGAACGCGAGGACCACGTCGCCCGGACGTCCGTAGGCGATGATCTGGCGGGCGAACAGCGCGTCCGTGCCGATGTCATTCGCCAGGGCCGTGAGGATGGCGGCGTCCTCGGTGAGGTCGAGCGCCCGCCGGGCGGGCCAGCCGCCCGGGGGATCGCGAAAGTCGGCGACCGCGTCCATCGCGTCGGTGGCCGAGCCGCCGTTGCCGAGCGCGAGGAGCTGACCGCCGGCATCGAAGACACGTCGAAGCGCGGCCGCGGCGCCGAGGAGCTGCGCCTGGTTCCCGATCAGGGTGTCCGTCCTGAGCGCGCCCGTCTCGGCCGACTTGAGCAGCACCGATGCCCGCACGTCGGCGACGACGGCCTCCAGATCGTGCTCGTGCTCGCCGAGAAACGGATAGAGGAAGCGGGAGGCACCGACATCTCGACTCGCGCGGCCCTCCCGACCCTGCAGCAGTCCGCGGTGCTCGAAGAAGACGTGCACGAGCTCCCACAGCACGTGATAGAGCGTCTCGACCAACTCCTGCCGGATGAACGGATCGCGGGACGGCGGCCGAAATTCGGACGCGGCGCCGAGCGGCGCGAAGGCCACCGTGAGGCAGCCGCGCTCCGCGGCCACCCGGATGGCGTCAGCGACCTCGGCGTCGTCCTTCTCGCCGAAGCCAAGGGCGATGTCGTCCGGCTCCGCCACGAGCGCCACCTGCGCCGCGAGCGAGCCGCCCTCGCGCGACAGCCCGATGGCCGGGAGCGCGCGCTTGCCGACGATGACCGGGTGCACGAACTCGACGGCGACGTGGCGGACATCGGAGCGCGCCGCGGGCGTCCAGCCGAACGCCACCAGCCGGCCGCCCCGGGCGAACCGCTCCGCCATCCGGTGGCAGAGCCGGGCAATCCGATCGGCCTCTGCGGCGAAGAAGCGGTAGTTGGCATCGGCGCGCTCGTGGACGAGCTCCTCCAGCCGGCCGACTCCGCCCGCCAGGATCATTGCATGGCTCCCCATGTTCCCAGCGATGGATTCGCTCGAACGCCTCACCCTGCTCCCCTCTGAGCGGGGTCCCCGCCGGTCGCGGCATGCCCCGAGACGCCTTCCACAAGCGCCTGATCCCGCTCCGGGCGCTGCTCGCCCCAGATGAGCAGGAGCCCCATGATGCCATAGATCGGTAGATGGCCCACCAATTCCTGCCACCCCAGGAGTGGCAGCGTCAGGTTGAACGGGAGCCAGGCGATCAGGATCAGCGCTCTCACAAACACGCCGGACATCAACAGCAGGCCGAGTGTCAGCTCCACGATTCCAGCGAGGAACAGAAACTCGCGGTCGCCGACCGAGTCGAAGCCAAGCCACGGGAAGAAATTGAACGGATGCGCCTCCAGAAACGCGAGACCCATCGGGATGTTCCAGAGCTTCTCGGTAAACGCCAGCACGGCGATGCTCAAACCGGTCGAGATACGGAGCACCGGCACGGCGTAGGGCATGAGCCGCTCGAGGGGCCGGTGCAGCCGTTCGAGCGCCATGTCGAAGGCGACCGGGCCGCGGCCGGTGACGAAAAGAAAGAACGCGACACCGAGCAGCAGGACGTGTTCGAGCAGGCGCACCGGACCGAAGAGCACGGCTCCCGCCAGCCAGGTTCCTGCCAGCGCCAACGCGCCGACTCGGGTAAGCGCCCCGTAGAACAGGCTCAACGCGATCGAGATCTGGGCGAGGCCCAGGAAGGCACCCAGCAAGTTCTCCGGCAAGCCCAGATTCGGTACGAAAAGCCGGAGGCTGATGCCGCTCACCAGCAGCGGTACCGCCGTATGCAGCCCGATCACCAGCGGCATCCACGAGAGCAGGTCCTGGTAGTTCTCCCACTTCATGCCGAGCTCGATCGGCCCGGGGACGAGCGGCCGCCGGCCGCGGACCCGCCAGAGCGCCACCACGGCGGCAGTCGTGCCCACGGCGATACCGAGGGGGATCCAGGTCGCCGAGGTGAGCACGGACCCGAACTGCACCGGGAACTTCCAGTCCTCGGTGAACCAGCGCTCATGCAGCAGCATCGACACGCCTCCTTGCGGCGGCTCTATCCGCGGCACCCATCGGTGTCACCAGCGGCCGCATCGCAGGGCCGGCGCCGGCCCGGGACGTCCTGGCTCAGGGAGCCGCGCGGAGCGCCTCACCCGCGGACCAGATGGCTGCGCCGAGCAGGACGAGGTCCTTGGCCAGGAATTGCCCCGGCATCGGAGACGGAAACGGAAAGCCGTAGCCCGGCTGCCAGACTCCAGGCGTCGTCAGCAGGAACGTCAGGGTCACGAGAAAGATCACGATGGCACCGATGCTCCCGTACGCCGAGGCCTTCGGCGCGAACGCGCGCGTCGCGATCATCAGGCCGACCACGATCTCGACCGTGCCGATCAACGCGGAAAGCGCCTTCAGCCCCAGGGCCTGCAGCGCCCACGCCGTCAACGGGCTGTTCTCCACCAGTGGCTTGATGCCCATCGCTTCGTACTCGGTGAACTTGAGCGCCCCGACCCACAGGAGCACGGCCACCAAGCCATAGCGCAGCAGCTTCTCGCCGAAGTTCTCCAGCGAACGGCCGCGTTCCGTGTGAACGGCTCCTGCCATCTCCATGACGTCCTCCCTCCGTTCAGGAATAGTTCCCAGGCGCCTCCGCGCGACCTGGACCGGGCGTTCAGGGCTCGACCACCTCCGCCTCGTGCGGCGCGCTCCACGTCGCTGAGCACTTGCATGTGACGCAAGAGTGCCTCCTTGATCTCGGTGGCGTCGAAGAAGCTGACCGGGCTCTCCGGAGCGATCTGGGGATGATCGGGAAAAAAGATGGCGGCGCTTCGGGAAGAAAGCTGGCGGCCCTGAGGACCGCGTCGGTCTCGGGTGTCCGGAGCACCGGCCAACTGTTCAGGTTGCGGCGACCGGCGCTCCCTTCCAAGTGGCCCTAACAGATCCGCGGAAGCGGATCGCCGACCAGCAGGTCCATGACCCGTTTCCCGCCGAATCCCGTCTCCACGATCACCATCCCCGCCGGCTCGGTCCGCACCTCGCCGATCTCGGCGGCCTGCTCGCATCCCTTCACCCCGCGCAGCGCCTTCAGCGCCGCCGCCGCCCACTCCGGCGCGACGAATGCCACCAGCTTGCCCTCGTTGGCCACATACATCGGATCGATCCCCAAGATCTCGCAGGCGCCCGAGACCGCCGGATCCACGGGGACCGCCGCTTCCCTGATGAGCAGGGCAACGCCCGACGCGCGCGCCAGCTCGTTCAACACCGACGCCACCCCGCCGCGCGTGGCATCTCGCAGGCAGCGGAGCCCGGGTCCGGCCGCCTCGAGCAGCGCGTCCACCGCCGGCCACAGCGAGCAGGTGTCCGACACGATGGCGGCGTCGAGCTCGAACTCGCCGCGGGCGAGCATAATGGCGGTGCCGTGCTCACCGATGCTGCCCGAGACGAGCACCCGGTCGCCGGGGCGGAGCGACGATGGCGAGAGCCGTCCGCGCGGGTCGATGCGGCCGAGCCCGGTGGTACAGATGTACATGCCGTCGGCATGCCCGCGCTCGACCACCTTGGTGTCCCCCGCGACGATCTCGACGCCCGCCGCCCGCGCGGCCCGGGCGATCGTCTCGACCTCGGTCCGGAGCACGTCCGAGGAGAGTCCCTCCTCGAGCACCAGGGAGAGCGTGAGGGCCATGGGACGCGCGCCGGCCGCCGCGAGGTCGTTGACGGTGCCGTTCACGGCCAGGTCCCCGATCGAGCCCCCCGGGAATCGAAGCGGCTTCACGACAAAGCTGTCGGTGGTGAGCGCGAGCCCCAGCCCGTCGATCGTCACGATGCCGGCGTCCGCCAGCGAGGCCAGCGTCTCCGACTCGAACGCCGGCACGAGCAGCCCCTCGATGAGATTGCGTGTGGCCTTGCCGCCGGCGCCATGCGCCATCGTGATCTGCGGATCGCCGAAGCGGATCGGGCGGGAGCGCGCGCGCTCGATCCGGCCGAGGACTTCGCGCTCCCGCTCGTCGGTCTCCGCCTCGGCGCGCGCGCGCCGGATAACCGTCATACGACCTGTCGCTCCCGAGCCAGCCGGCCATAGTTGTAGTAGGCAGCGCAGGCGCCCTCGCTCGAGACCATGCAGGTGCCGATCGGCCGCTCCGGGGTGCAGGCGGTGCCGAACACCTTGCACTCCCACGGCTTGATCACGCCCTTCAGCACCTCGCCGCACTGACAGGCCTTGGGATCGGCGACGCGGATGCCCGGCACCGGGTAGCGCGACTCGGCGTCAAAGTCCCGGTACGCCGCCGAGAGTTTGAGGCCGCTCTGCGAAATGAACCCCAGCCCGCGCCATTCGAAATGCGGCCGGAGCTCGAACACCTCGGCCAGCGCCTCGAGCGCGCGCGGGTTGCCGTCGTAGGGGACGACGCGGGTGTATTGGTTCTCGACCTCGCAGCGGCCCTGGGCCAGCTGGGTGAGCACCATGTGCACCGACTGGAGCACGTCGAGGGGCTCGAACCCCGAGATGACGATCGGCTTCCCGTAGTCGCGAGGGATGAACTCGAACGGGCGGGCCCCGACGACGGTCGAGACGTGGCCCGGACCGATGAACCCGTCGAGCCGGAGGTCCGGCGACTCGAGCAGCGCCCGGAGCGGCGGAACGATGGTGACGTGATTGCAGAAGCAGGAGAAGTTCGGGACCCGCTCGGCCTTCGCGCGCATGAGCGTGAGCGCGGTCGAGGGCGCCGTGGTCTCGAAGCCGATGGCGAAGAAGACCACTTGGCGCCCCGGGTTCTGGCGCGCGATGCGCAACGCGTCGAGCGGCGAGTAGACCATCCGCACGTCCGCGCCTTCGGCCTTGGCGTCGAGCAGCGTGCCGGCCGAGCCCGGGACGCGCATCATGTCCCCGAAGCAGGTGAAGATCACCTCGGGAATTCGGGCGACCGCGATGGCGTCATCCACCCGGCCCATAGGAATCACGCAGACCGGGCAGCCCGGGCCGTGAACCAGTTCGACGTTGGCCGGCAGCAGGTCGTCCACGCCGTACTTGTAGATGGTGTGGGTGTGGCCGCCGCAGACTTCCATCACCTTGTAGTGCCGCCCGGGCTCGACCGTCGTCACAATCTCGGCGGCGAGCGCGCGGCCTAGATCCGCATCGCGATACTCGTCCACGAACTTCACGAGCGGACCTGCTCGCGGCGGATGCGCACCAGGGCCACGCCCGCGTGCGCGAGCACGATGTCTCCCTCGGCGACGCCGTCGATGAGGGTCAGGTCGATCTCCTCGACCCGACCCCCCTCGTCCGCGCAGCGCCCGATGCCGTCGGCCATGACATGGAGCACGTGGAGGACCACTCCCTGGTCCGAGCAGGTGATGCAGCTCTCGCCCGCAGCGCAGGCGGCGGCCTGCCCGGCATGGGTCATTCGATCACGCTCGCCTTCAGCTCGGCCAGCTCCAGCTCGTACTCAGCGCCCATCTGTTCGAGCAGGCGGAGGGTCGCCTGCGCCTCGGCCTCGTCCACCTTGGAGAGCGCGAAGCCGACGTGAATGAGCACCCAATCGCCCGGGACCGCACCACCGTCATCGCCGTCGACCATGGCAATGTTCACCGTCCGCTGGACACCGGCCACGTTCACGCGGGCCAGGCGGTTCACTGGGTCGACGAGTTCCACGATCTGGCCCGGAATCGCGAGACACATCAGCGGCGCGCTCCTGCACACGGGTTAGCGATCGGATGCACGGTACGCCACGCCATACCGGCCGTGTCCGGAGCGGCGCTCACGACAGACGCGGCGCTCACGACAGACAGTGTGCGGGAATTCGCCGACTCGCGGGCGTCGTAGTCCATAGTCCGGTCTCCCTCCGCTGCTGTCAAGCTTTCGCCCGCCCGGTCCCGCGTGAAGCTGGCAACGGCCGGTATTTTCACGGTTGACATCCGGCTCCCAAGGCATACAGTAGAGTAAACTGGTCGCCCGCAAAATTCTCAGAGCGTCGATGCCCAACACTGCGGAAGAGAACGGAGCCTGCGGATGCGCCGAGCCCGGGACGCGCCAGCCGACTCACTGTTGTTGCGCGGTCGACGACCTGGTGCGCGCGATCGGGCGGAAGCACACGATGTCGATCCTCAACCGGATCGGCCTGGGCGCTGATGCGCATTTCACGGACATTCAGCGTGCCCTGGACCTCAGCTCGTCCACCCTCGCCCACAGCCTGGACGAGCTGTCGAGGATGGGTCTGGTCCACCGGCTCGTCATACCCGCCCGCCCTCCTTGCACCACATACTCGCTTACACCCGCAGGTCGGGTGCTGGTGGACCGGTTTCGGCCGCTGCTTGATCGCGTGCGCGAGGTGAGCTCCTGACCTTGCGAAGCTTCGATGAGCACGGAAGCCGTTGTGTCCAGCATCTTCGAGAAACCGAAGGAGCTTCGGCCCGCCGCACGGGCTCGATCCGCTCCCTGGACCGAAGCCCGCATCCGTCCCCAGGCGTTTCCCCGTGCTTCGCCAACCTTGACCCGGAGCGTGCGATGGCGTGTTGGGCAAGTAAATACCGGTCCAAAGCTCGCGGGATCGCGGGTTCGCTGGGCGTGCTGGTCGCGATGCTCGCCTGGGCAGGTGGTTCTTCCTCTGCCGCGCAGGCGCAACAACCTGTCGAACTCTCCGGCACAGTCCGTGGTCCATCGGACACCCTGGTCGGTGGTGCGGCAGTCACCCTGATCAGCGACCAGACCGGGGAGGCCCGAACAGACACCACAGACCAGCGAGGTGCGTACCGCTTTTCCGGCCTGATGGCCGGTCGATACACCCTGCGCTCGACCGCTCCGGGGTTCCGCCAGCTGATCCGCCCGATCGCGGTCGGGGGTCGGGCCGCTCAAGTGATGAACCTGACCCTGGACGCGGCGGTCCTCCGGGAAGTGGTGGTCACCGCGACCCGCGCGGAGCAGGAGATCGCCAAGGTTCCCGCCGCCATCAACGTCATCACCAGAGACGAGATCCAACTGGGACGCGCCGCCACACATCTGGAAGAGTCGCTGCGGCGGATCCCCGGCGTGCGAGTCGAGGACGAGTTGGGGGGCACGTCGCGCACCAGAATCATCATCCGGGGCGTGGGAACGCGAGCCAACAGCCCGGCAGGGTCCGGAGTGCGCGGGGTGAGGGTGCTCGTAGATGGCATTCCGAAGAACAACGGCGGCGGATCCGCGCAGGACCTGATCAATCTGGATCTCGAGTCCGCCGAGCGCATCGAAGTGCTCAAGGGACCCTCGTCCGCCCTGTACGGCAACCAGTCGGGCGGCGTGGTCAACATCATCACCGAGGACGGGCGTCCCGGCGGTTTCTTCAACTTCCGCCAGACGGTCGGGAGCTATGGGCTGTTTCGCGAACATCTCAAGTTCGGGGGAGAGAGCGACAAGCTCAACTACTTCGCGAGCGCCGTTCGCACGGATCAGGACGGCTACCGTGCGCAGTCGTACTACAACAACACCGGCTTCCAAGCCAAGCTGCGCTACAGCATCGATGCCAAGTCCAACCTGACTGCCCTCATCGGGTTCGATCGCCAGTTCCAGAAGTCGCCAGGGCCGCTGACCGAGGCCCAGTTCGTTCAGGATCCTCGCCAGGCGGACTCCGCTTTTGCCGTCAACAATGTGCGCTCGACGGTGGAGGAATTCCGGGTCGCCGCCATCTATCGCCGCGAGTTGTTCGGGCAGGATGCCCTGGAGGTCACCGGCTATTACATCCCCCGCCACCTGGGCCCGTTTCAGCAGATCGGGGTGCGCATTCCCCAGGACTTCACCAACCGGGGCGGAGGCGTGCGGTACCTCTACGCCGGCCCGCTCGGCCGACTGGCCAACCGGCTCACCATTGGCGCGGAGTTTCAGAACACCCCGATCACCACGGGTATCTTCAACAGCACCACCGGCGCCGCCGCGGCCGAGCTGGAGGAGAACTCGGTCATCTTCGGCGCGTACATCCTGGAGGAGCTGAGCCTGCGAGACAATCTTCAGCTCACGCTCGCGGGGCGGTTCGACAACGTGCACTTCACGTCGGAGAATCTCACGCGGGCCACCCCGCCGTCCAGCCGCCTCTTTCAGAAGTTCACCCCGAAGGCGGGGATCACCTATCAGCCGGTCCGGGCGGTGTCGCTCTACGGGACCTACGGCAAGGGGTTCGAGGCGCCTGTCCTCGGCGAGCTCCGGACCCTGCCCGGCGGCGTATTCGGCTTCAACGCTGATCTGGAACCGCAGGTCTCGCACAACTACGAGGTGGGCGCGCGAGCGGAGCCGCTCCCCTGGCTCGCGTTCCAGGTGGCGGTGTTCCGCCAGGATGTCCGCGACTTCATCAGTCCCTTCGGCACCTTCCCCAACAATTCCTTCCAGAACGTGGGGAAGGTGAAGCAGTTCGGGGTAGAGCTTGGCTCCCAGGTCGAGGTGCTCTCCCGGCTCACGCTCGGCCTGGCGTATACCTTCTCGGACTTCACCTTCGATGAATTCGATAACGGCGTCGCGAACTTCACCGGGAACGAGTTGCCCGGCGTGCCGCGTCACATCTTCTACGGCGAGTTGCGGTATCGCGACCGGAGCGGGATGTTCGGCGCGGTCGAGCTGCAGTCGTCTACGCGGCTCCAGGCGAACGATGCCAACACGGCCAGCACGCCGCCGTACACGGTGGCCAACGCCCGCATCGGGTACGAATGGGACAACGGCAGCGGCTTCCGGCTGTCGCCGTTTCTCGGTGTCAACAATCTCGCTGACAAGCAGTACTCCTCGTTCGCGCTGATCAACGACGCACGCAACCGGTTCTTCAACCCGCTGCCCGGCCTCAGCGCGTATGGCGGCCTCGGCGTGACGTTCTGATCCTACCGTGAGAAGGCTCGCCTTCGTCGTTGCGCTCGGCGCCGCCGCTTGCGTGGGTGGGCCCGAGCGGGGGCCCGCGGCGGGCGGCCGGGAGCTCGTCGTCGGCGCCGGAGCGGATGCCACCCCCTCCGGCGCCTTTCAGGCCCGACTGGGCGTGTATCCGCTCAACACGAACGTCGCCGAGCCCCTGGTCCAGCTCACCTCCGATTTCCACGTCCAACCGCTCCTGGCAACGCGGTGGGAGTATCGCGGGGCCAACACCTGGCGGTTCTTCCTGCGACCGGGCGTCCGGTTCCATGACGGCCAGGTGCTTACCAGCCGCGCGGTGAAGGAATCCCTGCTGCAGGTGGTGAATGCCCGGCAGGGATACAGCTTTCTGGATGAGCACTCGTTTCGCCTCCCGAACGACACCACCGTCGAGATCACCCCTACGGAGCCGAACCTCCGACTGCCCGAGCAACTGGTCCACCCGAACTACAGCATCTTTGCCCCCGGTACCAACCCCGGCGTTCGGCCGGTCGGCACAGGGCCGTTCCGGTTCATCGCGTACCGTCCGAACGATCGCATCCGCGTCGCTCGGAATGATTCCTATTGGGGAGAGCGGGCCATTCTCGACCGGATCACCTTCCGGTTCTTCCCGGACGCGACCACCCGGGTGCTGGCGCTGACGGCCGGCGAGGTGGACCTGATCGTGGACCTGCCCCGAGAGCAGGTCGGCACGATCGTCCGCCGGCCCGACTTGCGGGTGGCGCGCGCGTCCCCGGGCCTGATCCTCGCCCTGCAGGTCAACAGCCACGGACGAGAGCCGCATGGTCTCCTGGCCGACCGGCGCCTCCGGCATGCCATCGGTCTCGCGATCGACCGCGGCGGTCTCGTCCGCCAGGTGTGGGGCGGTGAGGCCGACACGGTTCAGAACATGACCGTGCCGCAGGTGCTCGGCGCCTTCGCCGATAGTGTTCGGGGGTTTCCCTTCGACCCACGAGCGGCGGCCGACGTGCTGGAGCGGGCGGGCTGGACGCGCGGGCCTGCCGGAATACGGGTCAAGGGAGGCCGCCCCCTTCGGCTGACGCTGCTGGCGAATCCCGAGACCGATATGGGGACGGCGGAGTTCGTTCAGGCCGAGCTCCGCCGGGTGGGCATGGATGTCACCTGGCTTAAGCTCCCCGACCTGGGTTCCTACGCCGCCCGGCTGGCCCGGGGCGAGTTCGACCTCAACCTCTCGGTGTCGAACCAGAACGATGCGAACCCACTGTTCCTGCCGGCGCTCATCTACCATTCGAGATCGACCAGGCCGTTCGCCCGATGGCACCTCGCGGGTGCGCGCTTCGACCAGGTCGTGGACTCAGGCATGCGGGTGGCCGATCCCGTCCAGGCCCGGCACCTGGCAGCCCGCGCAATCCACTTAGCCGTGGATGAGGAGGCGGTACTCATCCCCATCGCCGCGCTCTACCGGCTCTATGGCATGAAGCGCACAATCGGAGGTTTCCTCCCCCACCCCTCGCAGACCAACCAGTCGTGGAGCGGCGTGACGGTGGAGGCCACCGCCGCGCCTTGACGCGCTATCTGCTCGCTCGCTTCGCCTCCACGGTTCCGGTCTGGGTGGGCATCTCGCTGCTCGCGTTCGGACTGAGCGCCCTCACGCCCGGTGATCCCGCCACCATCATCCTGCTTCGCCAGACCGGTGAGCCGCCAAGCGTCGAGGCGGTGCGCATCGTTCGCCGGCAGCTGCGACTCGACGACCCCTTCCCCGCACGCTATGGCCGCTGGTTGCTCCGAGCGGTCCAGGGCGATCTTGGGCAGTCGTACCGCACCGGGGAGCCGGTCCTGGCCAGCCTGGCCTCGCGCTTTCCCCGCACGTTGGCCATTGCGGCAACGGCGATGGCGATGGCCCTGGCGGTCTCGCTGCCGCTTGGCGTGGCCACCGCGATGTTCCGGGGGTCGGGCCTCGACCATGGCGTCCGCATCGCCACCCTCCTCGTGGCTTCGCTCCCAAGTTTCTGGCTGGGCTATCTCCTGATTCTCCTGTTCGCCGTGTGGCTTCATGCCCTGCCCGTGGCTGGCTCGGGGACCGCGCGACATCTCGTCCTCCCGGCTTTGACCCTGGCGGTCGGCGTGGGCGCCGGGTTTTCCAGGCTGATCCGTGCCGCCCTGCTGGAGGAACTGTGGCAGGGGTATACCCGGACGGCGAGGGCCAGGGGAGTGAGGGAGATTCTGGTGATCTTGCGCCACTGCCTCCGGAACGCTTCGATCGGCCTGACGACGGTGGCCGCGTTGCGCTTCGGGCACCTGCTGGCGGGCGCGGTGATCGTCGAAACGGTCTTCGCCTGGCCGGGGATCGGCAGCTTCATGGTGGATGCGATCTACGACCGGGACTACCCGGTCATCCAGGGCTTCGTCCTGTTCACCGGCACGGTGTTCCTGGCGCTGAGCCTCCTCGCAGATCTGGCCTACAGTTGGCTCGATCCGCGGATCCGGCTGACACGGGGTGGCGGCGATGCCGTGGCCTGACCGACGTTCACGGTCCCGGAGCCGGTTGGTGGGCCTGGCGATCCTCGGCTTCCTGACACTCCTGCTCCTCACAGCACCGGTGATCGCCCCTCATGACCCCGCGGCGGTCGATCCCGACCACCGCCTCGAGGGCCCCACCTCCACGTTCCCGCTGGGCACCGACCACCTGGGCCGCTGCCTGTTGAGCCGCCTGCTTCACGGGGCACGGTGGTCCTTGGGAATGGCGGCCGTTGCCTCACTGGTCATTCTGGTGATTGGAACATCCGTGGGAGGTGTGGCCGGCTACTACCGCGGGCCGCTAGACGCGGTGCTCATGCGGGTGGTGGACGTGCTGCTCGCCTTTCCCTCGCTGATTCCCGCCATGGCCATTGCCGGTGTGCTGGGGCCCGGGCTGGCCCACGTCCTCGTGGCGATCGTGGCGGTGTGGTGGGCGGGCTACGCGCGGCTGGTCCGAGGGCTGGTGCTCTCGGTGCGGGAACGACCTTTCGTCGACGCGGCGAGGGCGCTGGGAGCGCGGGATGGCGGGATTCTCCGGCGCCACATCCTGCCCAACGTCCTGCCGCCGGTGCTCGTGCTGGCGAGCGTGGAAACGGGCACCCTGATCCTGGCGATGGCCAGCCTCAGCTTCCTGGGCCTCGGCGCACAGCCACCCACGCCGGAGTGGGGCGCGATGCTGAACGACGGGCGCGGCTTTCTGCTGACCGCACCTCAGTTGATGATCTACCCCGGGCTCGCGATCAGCCTCGCGGTCGTGGGGTTCAACCTCGTCGGGGAGGCGTTCCCCGACTACCTGGATCCGCACTTGACCCGCATGCGGTGAGCAGATTGGCGCGCCTCCGCGACCTGTCGGTGCGAAGTGCGAGCGGGGTGACCAACGCGGCTGAGGCTGATGCGGGCTACGGGTGGAAGAGCGGCAGCGCCCTGAGCCCTGGGCGAAGCCAGGGCTCAGGGGGGACTGACACCGTAAATCAACCCCCGCCGACGGCGCCAAACGCCGTGGAACCAGTGGGGCGCAGGCCCGCGCTCCCACGCACGCCCACGGGAACAGCCCGGTAGGCGACCGCGAACCCGTACAGGATGAGCCCGGTCCCGAGGACGTAAATACCGAACTTGGCGATAGCCTGCAGGTCCGCCCCGCCCGGTGCCCACGGCCCCGTGAGCTTGAGCAGGTCCGGCGCATACTGGACGACGACGCCGCCTATCGGGGCCCAGATCGCCGCTCGCATCCCACCCAGGCGGCAGAGGCCGGCGGCCACGATGGCGACGCCAAGCCAGAAAAGAAACGGGCTCGCCTGCATGAATGCCGAGCTCGCGCCGGCGGTGACGGCCATCCCCGCCACCGCACCGGCGACCATGCAGCAGTTGCATCCCGTCGCGAGCGCAGCCCCACCGATGGCAGCCCCGGCGGCGGCGGGATCTCGCGACGGGAACGCGCGCCAGAAGGCGTAGCCGAGCATGGCTGCGACAACCACATACAGTGCCCCGCCAGCCATCTGCGACGCATTCCAGGGCACGAGCTTGGTGGTCATGACCGTGGGCGGGGTCAGCGTGGCCGCCACTGCCAGCACGCCGAACGCGGCGGCCGCGATGTAGGCGGACGGTCGGGCGATCCGCCACAGACCGCCGAGGATCAGCGCAGCTCCCACCCCGAGGAAGAGGGGATGGATGAATCGCGAGGTTGCTCCGATCCCGGCTAGCGCGACGAGCTGAGCGGTCCCCACCGAGGCGCCGCAGGCGCACGACATGACGATGGCGGTACCGCCGAGGGCGGACTGCGTTGGCGTGAGTGCACGGAGCATAGTATGACCTGTGCCAGCGAAAGGGGTCTGTATTGACCATCATCGGCCGGAGGCCGGCTGGCACATGACGGAGGGTTCGAGCGGGACTACCGCACGAGCGATTCGGCGAGTGCCCGCAGCACCCGAACCGCCGGCGCGTTCCCCGCCACCTCGAATGGCGCGACGCCTCTCACGTCCGCTGCGCGAATCGCGGGATCGTCCGGCACCATCACTACGAGGCCGTCCGGGAACGCACGCTCCACTTCCCGGCGATCCTCATCACCGGCCACCCGATTGGCTACGACGACCGCCTTGCCCGTTCCGCGCTCCCTGACCAGGTCAACCGCGCGCCGGGCGACCTCGAGCGACTTCGCCGAGGGCTCCGCCACCACCACGACAACGTCGAGTTGGCCCGGCTTCGTGCGCGAGAGCGTACCGAGTCCCGCCTCGAAATCAGCCACGACCACTCCTGCGTTCGCTTCCAGCTGCCCGAGCAACTGCTCAGGTGAGACGCCGCATCAGCCACATCCGGAGTTGGGTTTTTCGATTTTCGTGACCACGGCGACCCGGACCCCGCCCGGCGCCCACGCACCGAAGCGCTCGAGCATCTCGGGAACCGTGGCGGCGTGGTCACCCTCTCCATCCTCCAGGGCTTGGCGGATTCCGGCCAGGCGATCCGTCTCGTCGGGGCTGAGCCCGAGGGCGATCCCCAGGTTGGGATTGGTGTCGCAGTCGAGCGCGATGACACCCGCGCCGCGCTCGGCGAGGGTCCGGGCGATGATCCCAGCAACAGTGGTCTTGCCGACGCCGCCCTTGCCGACGATTCCGATCTTCATGTGGTGGTCTTCCCCTGGTCGAGCGCACTGAGCGTGGAGACGAGCCCCGTAATTGCCATGACCCCCGCGGATTCGGGTGCCGCGTCAATCGGCGCGACTCCAGCCCGCTCCGCGGCCGCCACCTCCGCGTCGTAGGGCACCACCGCCCAGACCGGCAGGCCGAGCGCGGCTCCCATTTCCTCGACCGACGCCCCGTTTCGAACCTTGCTGAGCACGAGCCCCACGATAGCCTCGGGCATCGTCTCCGTAAGCCGCCGCAGGCGCCGGGCGGAGAGGAGCGCGGTCTGGGTGGGCTCCATCACCAGGCACAGCAGGCTCGCGAACCCGGCCCAGCCGGCGAAGCTCTGCCGGGTTCCCGCCGCCAGGTCGCCGATGATCGACCACCCGGGAGGCCGAAAGGACTCGACGACGTGCCGAAAGGCGGTGGTGGAGCCGGGGCGCACGTGGCGGGGAAGCTTGCCGAGCTGAAGAAACCGGATGCCGTCGGGAGCATCGAGTGCGTACCGAGCGACCAGCGTGTCCGCCCCGATCTCTTCGCGCAGCACCCAGCCCTGTCCCTGCCGCCGCTCCCCCAGTTCTTCGGGCATGCCGGCATCCGTGATGCGGCCCAACCCGACCGAGAACGCCAGCCCGGGGACCGTATCGACGTCGAGCGCGAGCACCCTGGTCCGACTCCGCGCATGGACGCGGGCGACCGTGCCGGCAATCGTGGACTTGCCGCTGCCCCCCTTACCGACAAACGCCACGCGCATCAGGAGTGAACCGCGGCTGCAGCGGCCTACGCCTCGATTGGCGTCACCGCCCGAGACGAACCCTCCGTGGGCGCCGGCGCCTCGAGAGCAAACCAACGGTACACGGCCCTTGGAGCCAGCGTGAATGCCGCCACGCCGAGGGTGAGCACGACGTGTTGGAGCACCATGTGACCAGTCGCGAAGAGCCCGGCCAGCGGCGCGTGCAGCGTCGTCTCGGCGAGCGATCGCACGCACAGCATGCCGTTCGCAAGCCAGCCTGCCGCCGCGATGCCCACGGCCGCCCGGATCCAGACCGGCGTGCGTAACGCCAGGGCAGGCTCGATGGCAAACACCACTCCCGCGATCGTCACGATGATCGAGAGCGGAAACAGCACCGCGTAAGCCCCTGTGAAGGCGTGGGGGTGGGTGGCGGTCTTAAACGCGATGTAGGCGCCGAGACTCACCGCGGCAACCAGAATCACCCCCCGGAGGACCATCCAACCTCGTGCGCGTGTCATGTCAGGCCTCTGTGTTCATCAGGGTGCCGGCCAGTCGGCGGATCGCTGCGACGGCCGGACCTTCGGGCTGCTGGTCGATCGGTGGCGCCCCGCTCCGCTCGGTCTCCGCCAGCCGCGGATCGTGCGGAATTTCACCGACCAGTCGCAGATCGTGCGCCGCAGTGAACTCGGCGATGGCGCGCCGGTCGGCCTCATCGCGCACTTTGTTGGCGAGCACCATGACGTCCGGCACCCCAAGCTCGACGGCCAGTGCGGCGACGCGACGGGCCGTCTCCATGGAGCGGTAGTAGGGCTCGAGCACTGCCACGAATCGTGACACGTGCTTCCCGGTGCCGCGCGACAGGTGCTCCAGCCCCGCCTCCATGTCCACGATGATGTCGCGCTCGTCCGTCGAGCGGGCGACGATTTCTCCGAGAAGGCCACGGACCGTGGCGTGGGCACTGCAGAGTCAGCCAGCGCCGCCGTGATTCACCTTACCCATGATCACCAGCCGGACGCTATCGGGCGCGAGCAGGCCGTACTTCTCCAGCACCTCGTCGGGCGGCTCGGTGAAGACCACCCTGGTGGTGCCGTCCTCGAACGTGCGGCGTTCCATCAGATTGCGTGGCAGGCTCAGCATGTCCTGGGCGCGATCGGGCGGCACCCCCAGCACAGTGGCGAGATTCGGATTGGTATCGGCGTCTACCGCGATCACCGAACGTCCCTGCTGCGCCCGTATGCGCGCGAGGGTGCCCGCGATCGTGGTCTTCCCGGTACCACCCTTCCCCGCAATGGCGATGCGCATCAGTGTGCGTGCTCCCGGTGTGCGCGGGCGGCGTGGCACTCGGCCGCGGCGGCGGGATTGGTGTGACAATCGCAGTTGGGATCGCTGCACTCACCGTGACCCTGGTTGAGCAGCGGGGCGAACTCCTCGGCGAAGCGGCGCGCCGCCTCGCGGCGTCCCGTGCCGGTGAGCTGGTATTCACCGGTGACGTCGTCACGGATCACGTCTCCGCGGCTCCCCAGTTCCTGCAGCGTGGCGCGCACGTCCGCCTCTGGATGCGAGAGAAAGCGCACCATCCCCGCGAGCGTGCCGCTCCCCTGGAGTCCCTCACCCTCGACCCAGTACAGGAACTCCAGAATCTCATCGCGCCGGGCGATGTCGCCCCCGGGGGAGTCGTTCACGCGCTCATCCATCTGCGTTGCACGGCGCGACGCCTCCCGCTGCGTGGGCTCGACCTGCAGTCCGAACGAGACTCTCGATGTGCCGGAGCACTGGGTCGACAGCCCCCTGCACCGGGCGCGACAGCTCCGTCGTGAACTCCTCGATGTGCGCCGGTTCGCAACCCACCAGAACCACCCGCTCGGGCAGCGCCCCCATCGCCTTGGCCACCGCCAGTGCGCGAGAAGGGATGGCGAGGTGCAAGTCGATCCCGGTCACCGGCTCGACCGCTTCGACCTCTCGTACGTAGACCTCTCCCGGGGCGCCGCCGCGGGTCATGGCATCAATGATAATCAACAGGTCATAGGATGCGAGCAGTTCCTGAACGAGCCGGAGCCCGGCGCTCCCGACCTCCATGAGGTGGACGTCGTCGCCGAGCGGCCGACCGGCCTCCAGGCGCCGGATCACCGATACCCCGAAACCGTCGTCGCCGCGCAGATCGTTGCCGAAGCCGGCGATCAGCGTCCGGCCCACGTCAGCCGGTCACCCGGCGCTCACCGGCTCCACGCCGACAGCGACCCGGATCTCGCCGTCCGCGACCGCCACCGGATAGACCGCCAACCGTTCGCCAGCGCCGTCGAGCCGCGTGCCGGTGCGCACATCGTAGCGGCAGCCGTGCCAGCTGCAGCGCACCTCCCCGCCCTCGAGAACGCTGAACTCGAGTGGCAGTGGGCTATCTCCGCACCGGTTCTGCACCGCGTAGAACTCCCCGTCCACGTTGGCGATGAGGATCGGGACGCCATCCACCTCGACCCCCCGCAATCCACCGGGGGGAAGCTCGGACGCTGCCAGGACCCTTCGATACACCGGGCGCTGTGCCCGCCGCACGCCGCCCAGCGACACGAAGGCGGCCGGCGGGCCGGCGGCCGGCCTCCGCTCGCCGAGTACCAGCTCCTGAAAGCCAAGCAGGCCGGTGCGGAGGGCCTCCTCGAGATCGCGCTGCACTGCGGCAGGCGCGATCCCCGCCGACTCGAGACCGTGCAACCGGGCGTAGACGACGCTGCCGACCACCTCCAGCAGCTCCACGTCCACGCCGTGGGCATGCAGATGGCTCCGCACCAGATCCAGCGCCTCTTCGGTCTGGATCCGGCGATCGACGGCGACGAGGTCGTACGACATGAGGAGCAGCCGCACGGCGGCATTGGCCGTGAGCCGGTTGATGAAGGCATCGCCGCCCATGCCGTGCACCGCCGACATGAGGTGGGTGAGCGCCGTCCGGTGCACCGCGTCGATGCGCTGAAGCAGGGCGGCCACCTGCGCGCCGACCCGGGGGTCAGGGTGCGACTCGAGCGCGGCGATCAGTTCGTGGACCTCGTCGAGCACGTCCGGCGCCGGCTCGGTCTCCGGACCCTCGTGCACGGCGGCATCCGTCACCGGGCCTTCGCTCATCGGGCTGCGGCTCCAGGCCGCACGCCTCCCAGGGGCGCCAGCGGCAGCTCCGCCGCGGCCGCCGGATCGAGCGCGAGCTTCGTCACGAGACCGCAGATCGACTGGAAAGCCGCTTCGACCGTCGGGCCGAACGCCTCGCCCGGCGCTTCGACCTCGGGCTCGACCTCGACGACGATCACCTCGTCGGGGAGCGCCCCGAAATACCGCCCCACCACGAGCGTATTGTCGATCGCGATAACCCCGGTGACCGCCTCGCCCACGGCGCCCTGAATCCGCTCAGGCGTCGGCAGCACGCCGTCCCAGCGGTAGGCCGTCACGGCGCCCGGGGCCCGGCCATCCCCGCGCGCCGAGGCGGCGACGAAGATGGCGCGGTCGAAGCGACGCTCGGGTGGGTCATCCTCGAATCGCTGCACCACGGCGATCGGACCGTAGCTCAGATCCTCCACGGCGATGTGGTCGGGCCATTCGCGCCACTCCAGGATGTCGGTCACCATCACGCCTACCGAGTGGTCGCGCAGGTTGCGATAGCCGATCCCCCCGATGATGACCCGCACGCCGCTCCCGCTATCCGTCCAGCCCGCAGGCGCAGGTGTTGACTTCGCGGGTGATCAGTCCGGCCTCCGACTGGATGTGCGTCGTGCACGGCATGCAGGGATCGAAGCTGCGGATCGCGCGCAGGATGTCGATCCCCCGGAAATCCTTCGGATTCGTCGATTCCTCCAGCAGCGGCGTGTTCATCACCGCCTCCTCGTACGGGCCGGGCTGCCCCCAGCGGTCGGTGGGCGACGCGTTCCACGTGGACGGCGTGACGATCTGGTAGTTCGACACGGCGCCGCGGTCGAGCACGAGGTGGTGCGTGAGGTACCCGCGCCCGGCGCCCCAGAAGCCGACGCCCACCTGCTCGCCCTTCTTCGGGATCTCGAACTTGGTCGACGTCTTCGTGTCGCCGTCCTTGAGCCGCTCCATCGCCGCGAGCCACGTGTTGAGCGCGATCAGCGACGTCCAGCCGATGCAGTAGGCGCGCGCGCGGTTCCGCTCGAAGGCGTTCCAGACCTCGGGCACGTGCCACTCGATCTCGGTCTCGGACAGCTTGCCGCGCGGCAGCCGCATCTTGAGCGAGTGCCCGGTAGACTCGATGAACGGGTTGTCCGGCATCTTCTGCGCGACGGCCGTGTTCCAGAGCCGAGCGTAGCAGCCTGCCTCCATGCCG
>JACCSZ010000100.1 GCA_013812695.1 Gemmatimonadales bacterium
CTACCCGACAATTGAGATCCTGGCCGGCTCGGAGCCGACGGTGGTCCGGGAGAGCTGGGCCGGTCTCGGCTACTACCGCCGCGCGGCCAACCTGCACCGGCTGGCGCAGGAGGTCATCCGGGACCACGCCGGCGTGATCCCGGCCGACCCGGTGGCGTTGCTGCGCCTGCCCGGCGTCGGCCGCTACACCGCGGGCGCCGTCGCCAGCTTCGCGTACGAGCGCGCCACGCCGGCCATCGACACAAACGTCGCGCGAGTCGTCCGGCGGGCATTCCTCCCACGGCTCGCCGCCCGGGGGGCCGACCGGCGGCTCTGGGCCACCGGCGCCGCCATCATCCCGCGCCGGGCGGGCCGGGCCGCGTGGGCGTTCAACCAGGCGATCATGGAGCTGGGCGCCTTGATCTGCACCGCCCGGGTGGCGCGCTGCGGGGAGTGTCCGGTAAGGATGGCGTGTGCGACAGGACGGAGGACGGAGAGACGGAGAGATGGAAAGACGGTAAGGCGGTAGCCCGGCTCGCGTAGCCGTCACCCTGAGCGCAGCGAAGGGGCCATTGCCGGACTTACGAGGCCGTTGATGCCCACGCGCCATGCTGGGCGATGGCGCGCGCGTTCTACGTCTACATCCTCGCCAGCGAAACTCGCGAGCTCTACGTGGGCATCACCAACAATCTGGCCCGCCGGCTTGTCCAGCACCGGGACGGCACCGATCCGTACCGGTATGTGTTCCGTCATGCCACGACGCGCTTGGTGCACGTGGAAACCGCGGGAGAGGCGCGAGACGCGATTCAGCGAGAGAAGCAGTTGAAAGGCTGGACGCGCAGGCGGAAGCTCGCGCTCATCGAGGAGACCAATCCAGCGTGGGATGACCTGACTGTTGCGTGGAGGATCCTTTGAGTTTCGGTCCCTTCGCTGCGCTCAGGGTGACGACTGGCTCCTTCGCTGCGCGCTGGGCCACGGGGGTCGCGGCCGACTCTCCTACCGAACCATCGCCCCCGCCACCAGCGCCACCAGCGCCAGCGTCCCCGAAATCGACGCCACGAGCCTCTGCCGCGACCTCAGCTCGTCGAAGTACTGCGCCCCCTGCCCCACCGGATCCAGCCGGGCCAGCTTGGCCGCCGTCGGAAGCCCGATCAGCAGGACCAGCAGGGCGCCGAGGACCCCCGCGCCCTGCATGACACCCAGCCATGCGCTCGAGCCCATCTCGCCCCCGCCGCCCATGACCGAGAACGTGAGCATCAGGCCGGAGAGGACGGAGAAGATGGCGCCCGGCGCGATGATCGCCTTGTAGGCCGCCGATTGCGATCGGGCGATGGCTCCCAGGCCTTCCCTCCCCTCGCGCTTGCCGGCGATGCCCGCCACCATCGAGGCGAGCCCCCCACCCAGCCACATCGTGAAGCCGAGCAGGTGCAGGAACAGCCAGAACCGGATCACGACGTGACCGCCGAGAGGATGGCCCCGTCGATCGGCTGGCGCCCGGAGAATCCGGACTCGATCTCGTGCCAGTGAGTGATGCGCTCCTCGCCCAGGCGCCAGCACAGAAAGATCGGGCGATCGTCGCGGAGCGAATAGAAGTCCACCAGGCCAGCCTCGAACCCTTTGAACACGCAACCCACGGCTTCGAGCTCCTCCAGGTACCGGTTGATCTTCTCCGCGTGGCCGGTGACGAGATCACGCGCGGCCACCAACTCCTGCGGCTCCCCCCAATCGGCGCGGACGCCGCCGGTCAGGATCTCGAACCGCCCGACCGCCGCGCGCCAGACCGGGTACTCGGCGGTGAGGTCCTGCACGACCCGCCGCACCAGCGGCAGCGTGCGCTCGGCCTCCGCCAGGGTGAACAGCTTGAATTCCGACATGGTGCTGGATCGCTCCTTCCCACTACCCCCACACGATTTCCACCCCCGCGATCTGCTCCGGGTGGCTGATGAATCCGATGACCAGCCCCTCGCCGTCCACCACCGTGATCGTCGGCCGGAGGTGCGACTCGTTGGGATCGAGGTCCATGCGTACCTGGTATCCCGTCAGCTCTTGGTCCGGGCCGACGACCGGCGAGTTGGTCCGCATCAGCGAGTCCGCCCGCGTGTGCCACGGATGCTTGCCCTCGGCGAGACAGCGGGTGACCAGGTCACGGTCGCTGAGCGTGCCGAGCAAGCGGCGGGTGCGGTGGTCGTCGACGACGGGGACGACGGAGATGTTGCGCGTCCTGAGCATGATCGCCACTTCGCTGGCCATGGCGCCGGCCACCGCCACGTGAGGATCCGCGACCATCGCGTCCGAAGCTTTCATGTCGCTCAATTTGCTCCGAACGGGGAACCGGTCAAGTGCGCTCGCGTCGCTTGATAGCCGTCCTCCTCGTACCGCCGCATCCGTTCCACCTGGAAGGTCGCGTTCCGCTCCACCCTCGGCCGCACGTAGACGAGCGGCGGCCGGGTGGGCTCGGCGCGCCAGGCGGTCACGAGCGCGGCCGTGTGCGCGGCCATCAGCGTCCCGACGGCCTCGTCGTGCGCTCGCACCACTGGCGGAACCGCGGGCGCCTCGCCGGGCGGCAGGTCCAGCCCGGGACCCACGTCCACCCCCACGACGGGCACCCCCGCCGCCGCCACCAGTGCCGCCGCCTCGAGCGGGAGCACCCCGCGAAGCCCGCCGTCGCCGCAGCGCCTTCCGCCGATGGGCACCGCGGGGAAATAGAGCGGAAGCGCGCACGTGGCGCAGAGCACGTCCACCAGCGGGGCGTCCTCGCCCCCGCTCCCGAACAGGAGCAGCTCGCTCGTGTCGAGGTTCACGACGGCGACGGTGAGCGGAACGCCAAGCTCGGCAAAGCGCCGGGCGGGCACGAGCGCCTCGACGGCGCGGCGGAACGGTGCCGGACGGAGCAGCGACCGGGCGAACAGACCGGAGACCGCCGCCAGTGGGTCTCTGACGATCCCCCTCCGACCGACCTGGGTGAGTCGTTCCAGCAGCACGGGGGCAGCCACTCCCGCGGCGAGGCCGGCCGCGATCACGGCGCCCATCGAGGTAGCCACGTAGCGTGCTGGCGTCAGCCCCGCTTCCGCCAGCGCCCGGGCGGCGCCCAGGTGGGCGGCCGTCTTCGCACCGCCACCGCTCAGCACCAGCGTCACCGTCCGCGCGGTCACGCCGGGCGCTTGCTCAGCCGTTGCGCTTCGGCGCGCGTATAGCGGGCGCGCTCCTCATCGGTATTGGGCACCAGCCGGGGAACCCGCGTGGGCTTCCCGGTCTCGTCGATCGCCACGAAGACCACGTGCGCCGTATGCGTCAGGCGACGCTCGCCCGTGCTCACCCACTCCGCGTAGACCTCGACCGATATGTCCATCGACGTGTTGCCCACGAAGTCCACGGCCGCCTCGCAGCTCACCAGCGACCCGACCGGAATCCGCTCCCGGAAGTCGACCCGGTCGATGCTGGCCGTCACCGCCGGCCCGCCCGCATGCCGGATCGCCGCCACCGCCGCCGCCTGGTCCACGAGCGCCATCAGCTCGCCGCCGAAAAGATCGCCAAGGACATTCTGCATGTGGGGCATGACGAAGGTGGTGATGGTGCCGACGGAGTGGGACATGGGGCGGCTGTCAGGGAGCATTCGGGATCCGTTTTCGAGAGGGCCGGTTCCTGCATTGGACGAAGGAAGGGACCAGCTAATAATCCACCGGCCTCAGATAATACTCCCCGATCGCCGTCGCGCTGAGCATCGCGACGGTCGGGAGCCGGCGCTTCCAATGGGTGGAGTCCAGGCGCTTCCTGACCAGCGCGATCTCCTCCTCGGAAAATCCGAGCGCCGCAATCTCGGGGCTCCGGTATCCGAGCAGAATCCAGTGGAGGATCGCGTCGGCCCGTGGATAGCTGATCCCGAAATCGCCCTCGTCGGTCTGGCCCTTGATCAGATCCGCGCTGGCGGGCTTGGACACGATCACGTCGGGGACGCCCAGATGCCGGGCCAGCGCCCACACCTGGGTCTTCAGGAGGTCGCCGATCGGATTGACCGGTGGGGAGTCGTCGGCGTGCCAGGTGAAATACCCGAAGAGCCGTTCGGTCTTGTTGCCCGTGCCGAGGGGCAGGGCGCGCTGCGCGGCGCTCACGTCGAACAGGGTGATCATCCGGGTGCGCGCCATGATGTTGCCGAGCCGGGCGGGCGTCGGCTGCTCGTGCATGGCGGTCGCGAGGCCATCCACGGCCCCGCTGATGTCGACCGTCATCATCCGGATCGAGAGCGCATCGCCCACGAACTGGGCGTGCGCCAGGCTCTCGGGGCTCGAGGTGCGATACGGCATGCGGATGCCGATGACGTTGTCCGCGCCGAGCGCGTCGGCCGCCAGGTAGGCGACGAGCGAGCTGTCCACGCCGCCCGAGAGCCCGATCACCACGCGCTCGAAACCGCGGCGGCGCTGGACATCGTCACGGATGAATTCGACCAGCCAGCGCCGGGTGAGCTCGGGATCGATGGCGAGCGGGTCGCTCGCCGGATCGGCGCGCATGGAGGCGGGCGCGAGCGCTGGCCGGGCATCCGCCGATCCCTTCGCGCCATCCACGCCGCCAGGCCGGCTCCCCCGCCGCGCCTCGTGCAGGGAGCCCAGCAGATGTGGGAGCCGCATCTCGAGATCCGCCAGCAACGGCAGATCGGTCCGTGCGCGGGTGATCTCCTCGAAATCCAGCGTCACCTGGAGCAGGGCCTCCTCGAACACCGGTCCCTCGGCCAACAGCTCGCCGCGGGGGCCGGCCACCAGGCTGCCGCCGGGAAACGCCTTGCCCCCCTCGAACCCCACGAGCTGCGCGAGCGCGACGTACACGCCGTGCTCCCCGGCGATGTCCTGCGCAAGCCGGCTCCAGCGTGCCAGGCTCGCCGGCCGTCCAGGCGCGTCCTCCGTCGACAGTATGCCGCGGGCCGGGCTCGCGCTCGGGATGAGGATGAGCTGCGCCCCGGCGAGCGCGGCCAGCATGGGTGTAATGGAATGCCAGGCGTCTTCGCAGATCAGGATGGCCGCGCGGCCCCAGCGGGTGTCGAACGATTGCACCCCGCGCCCCGCCTCGACGAAGCGTTCCTCGTCAAACACACCGTAGGTCGGCAAAAAGATCTTGCGATGCACGTGCCGAATGCCGGCGTCGGGACCCCCGAGCGTGGCGTAGAGCCCCGAGTTGAACAGCCGGTTCTCATGCACCTCGTAGAAGCCGATCGCCAGGTCGAGCGGCGGGGCGGTCGCATCGCGGTGCTGGCAGGTCAGATCGTGGAAGAGGCGCTCGGCGCTGACCGCCAGATCGCGCACGCCACCCTCGAGGAAATAGCCGGTGAGGGCGGCCTCGGGGGCCACGATCAGCTCGGGCGGATCCGCCGCGGCCGCCACCGCCCGGAACACGTCGCCGAGCCGGCCGAGGTTCTCATCGTAGGCGCCCTTCTTCGGACGCATCTGGGCGATGGCGAGGCGGAGCACTCGCGAAATGTATACCTTCCAGCATGCTCTGGTATATCGCCATCGGGAGCGCGATCGGCGGGGTGCTCCGGTATCAGGTGGGTGGGGTCGTGCAGCGGCTTACGGCGGATACTTTCCCGCTCGGCACGCTGGTCGTGAATATCTCCGGTTCTTTCCTCCTCGGCGTCCTTCTGCGATACGGTCTTGGCACCCCGACCCTCGCGCCCGAGGTGCGGGCATTTCTCACCGTCGGCTTCTGTGGCGGCTACACCACGTTTTCGGCATTCAGCTACGAGACCGTCGCACTGATCGAGGCGGGCGGATGGGCTCGGGCGGCCATGTACGTCGCGCTCAGCGTGGGGCTGTCGCTACTGGCCACCATCCTCGGCTTCGCGGCCGCTCGCGAGCTGGTAGGGAACGCACAGCTGTGACCTCGCCGGTGGCATTGCAGGGCGTCCCGAACGCCTGCCAGCTCCTCCCAACGCTCGCAACCGGTGGCCAGCCCGCGGCCGCTCATCTTGCCGCCTTCAAGGCGGCTGGGGGCGCGATCGTGCTCGACCTCCGCGAGCCGATGGAGCCTCGGCCGCTCGATGAGCCGGCGACGGTGGAATCGCTCGGCCTCGACTACGTGAACGTTCCGGTGGGTGCCGGCACGCTCAACGACGCGACGCTCGAGCGTGTTCTGATGGTGCTTCGCGAGGCCGGACCTCGCCAGGTGTTCGTCCACTGCGGGAGTGGCAGCCGGGTCGGCGCCGCGCTCATTCCGTTCCTCATGATCGATCATCGGATGGAGGAGGAGGACGCCGTCGGCCAGGCGATGCGCGTCGGGCTCCGGAGCGCCGAACTCATGGAGTGGGGCTTGGACTACACCCGCCGAAACCGTACGCCCTGAGGGATCGTTCGGGTGCAAGCCGGTGGATGCGATGGTGCGCGGGATCGAGATGAAGGTGCAGATCCGGTAGGGGGCGCCGTGCGCGAGTCGAGGCACCCTGAGCACAACGAAGGGGCCATGATTCGGATCATGGCCCCTTCGGAGTGACGGACGTTTACCGCCGCCGGGCACCGCCACGGCCACCGTCGCCGCCACCACCCCGCTCGCCTCCGCCAACCCGATCACCCCCACCTCCACTCCACCCACCTCGGTTCGATGCGCCTTCGGCCCGCGGCGGCGGCGCGGAGCTGCCGCGATCAGCCCCGCGGTCGCTCGGACGAGCTTCGGGCCGGTACTCCGGCTGGGGATCCGGCCGCGCCGGCTCTGCCCGCCGGCGTTCGAGGCGCGGCTCGCTGCGGGGCTCGTCTCTCGGTGCCGGAC
>JACCSZ010000104.1 GCA_013812695.1 Gemmatimonadales bacterium
CCACCGAGTTCACGCGCGTGCTGACCGACACCCGCGCGATCGGGCCCGGCGCGCTCTTCGTCGCGCTCGAGGGCGAGCGGTTCGACGGCCACCACTATCTCGACGCCGCCCAGGCCGCTGGTGCTGCCGGGGCGGTGGTGCGAACGGGGACCCGGGTCCCGCCGGGACTCTTCACATTCGAGGTGCCGGACACGCTTCGCGCCTTCGGTCTCTTGGCCCGGGCTCGGCGGCGGGCGCTGGCGGGGCCGGTCGTGGCGGTGACGGGGACGAACGGAAAGACCAGCACCAAGGAGATGATGGCTGCGGTGCTCGCGACCCGGTATCGCGTGTACGCGACGCGCGCCAACCTCAACAACCTGGTCGGCGTGCCGCTGACGATTCTCGAAGCGCCGGACGACATCGAGGCCCTCGTGATCGAGGCGGGGGCGAACCTGCCGGGTGAGATCGGGCGCTGCCGCGACATCATCGAGCCGACGCTGGCCGTCGTGACCAACGCGGTGGCAGGGCATCTGGAAGGGTTCGGCTCGCTCGCCGGCGTGGTCGAGGAAAAACTCTCGCTGACCGAGGGCGCGCCGCTCGCGGTGGTGGGCACCGACCCGCCGGAGCTGGCCCAAGGCGCCCGGGGCCGGGCCCGGGCGGTCGTCACGGCTGGACTCGCGCATGCCGACGTCATGCCCGACCGGGTCGAGCTTGGCGATGACGCGCGCCCCGTGATGACGTTCGGCGACCTGAGCTTCACGCTCGCCGCGCGCGGGCTGCACCAGGCCGACAACGCCGCGCGCGTCTGGGCGGTCGTCGAGGCGCTGGGGTTGGATCGCGACGCGTCGGCCCGGGCGCTCGAGCGCTTTGCGCTCCCGGGCGGCCGGGGCGAACTGCTCGAAGTTGGCGGCCTCACCATCCTGAACGACAGTTACAACGCCAACCCGCAGAGCTTCCGGGCGGCGATCGCCACGGCGCGCGCGCTCCGCGGCGGTCGCCGGCTCGTGTTCATCGCGGGCACGATGCGCGAGCTGGGCGGCGAGTCAGTCGCGCTGCATGCCGAGATCGCGGCGGCGCTGGTGGAGCTCGAGCCGGACCTCCTGGCTGCCGTCGGAGAGTTCGTGCCGGCCCTCGAGCAATATGTGGCACGACTTGGCGGGCGACTCATCACCGCGCAGGATCCGATCGCGCTCGCACCGCTGGTGGCCTCGCGGCTCGAGGGCGGCGAAGTCGTGGTGCTCAAGGCATCCCGCGGCGTGGCCCTCGAACGTATACTTCCCGCGCTCACGGCCCGCGGGAACCCCCCACGCTGAGGCTCGATGTTCTATCACTGGCTCGCGCCGCTCGGCCAGCAGCACATCATCTTCAACCTCTTCAACTATATCAGCTTTCGAGCGGCCGGCGCGACGGTGACGGCGCTGCTGCTGGCGTTCGTGGTCGGCCCGCCCGTCATCGGGCGCCTGCGCGCGCGCAAGGTGGGGCAGATCATCCGTGCCGAGGGTCCCGCGAGCCATCAGAGCAAACGCGGCACGCCAACGATGGGCGGCCTCATCATCATCATGTGCACGGTGGTGCCTACGCTGCTGTGGGCCCCGCTGACCAACCG
Source organism: Gemmatimonadales bacterium (assembly GCA_013812695.1). Classification (GTDB taxonomy): domain Bacteria; phylum Gemmatimonadota; class Gemmatimonadetes; order Gemmatimonadales; family GWC2-71-9; genus CAVVWJ01. Next base: position 1,586 of record JACCSZ010000104.1, read on the forward strand.
GTTCGTCGTGGTGGCGATGCTGTCCATTCTGTGGATGGGCTGCATCGGCTTCCTCGACGACTACCTCAAGATCGTCCAGGGCAAATCGCGCGGGCTGGTGGCCAAGTGGAAGCTGGCGGGGCAGGTGAGCTTCGGGCTGCTGCTCGGCCTGTTCCTGGTGTTCTACCCCGTCGTGCCCGGCGAGACGATTCCGGCGACCGCCACCACCCTCCCGTTCTTCAAGTATCTCGCGGTCAACTTCGCGCCGTGGCTGTACGTGGTGTTCGTGACCGTCGTCATTACCGGCAGCAGCAACGCCGTCAACCTGACCGATGGACTGGACGGGCTGGCCGCGGGGCTGGCGGGCATCTCGGCGGCGGCCTTCGCGACCTTCGCATACCTGTTCGGGCGCACCGACGTCACGTCGTACCTCAACCTGTTCTATCTCCCGGGCGCCGGCGAGTTGGCCGTATTCTGCGCCGCGCTGATGGGCGCCGCGCTCGGGTTCCTGTGGTTCAACGCGCATCCGGCCCAGGTCTTCATGGGCGACACCGGGAGTCTCGCGATCGGCGGGGCGCTGGGAACGGTGGCCATCCTGCTCAAGGCGGAGTTTCTGCTGCTGCTGATCGGGGGGGTGTTCGCGGCGGAGGCGGTCAGCGTCATCCTGCAGACCGGGGTCTACAAGTGGTTCAAACGCACGCGCGGGCGTGAGTACGCCGACAGTCATCGAGTCTTCCGCATGGCGCCGCTGCACCATCACTTCGAGAAGCTCGGCTGGGCCGAGACGACGGTCGTGACGCGGTTCTACATTCTCGGGCTGTTCTGTGCGCTGATCGCACTCTCCACGCTGAAGGTGCGCTGACCATGGCGGTCGAGCTGTTCGAAGCGTGGCGCCGCACCGGCCGCGAGGTGGCGGTGGTGGGCCTGGGCAAGAGCGGCGCGGCGGCCACGAAACTGCTGCGCCGCGAGGCGCTCCCCGTCTACGCATCCGACACCGGCACCGGCATCGAGTTCGACACCTGGGCTGCCGCGCTTCGTGGGCTTGGGGCGGAGGTCCAGCTCGGCGGACACGACCTCGCGCGAATCACTCGGGCGAGCGCCGTCGTCGTGGCGCCCGGCGTGCCGCCGCTCGCGCCCCCGCTCGTCGAGGCCCGCGCGGCCGGAGTCGAGATCTACGCCGAGACCGACATCGGCTTCCTGGCGCTCGGCGGCACGCGTTGCATCGGGATCACCGGTACCAACGGCAAGACGACGACCACGTCGCTCCTCGCGCACGCGATGGCGGCGGCCGGTCTGCGCGCGGAGACGGCCGGCAACATCGGCCGGCCGCTCGCGGAAGTGGCGCTCGCACCCGACCCGCCGGACTGGTTGGCGCTCGAGCTCAGCTCGTTCCAGTTGCACGACACCCCGCACCTCCGGCCGGCCATCGGGGTGCTCACCAACCTCGCGCCCAATCACCTCGATCGCTACGGCTCGCTCGAGGAATACTATGCCGACAAGGCACTGCTGTTCCGAAATGCTGCGGCCGATTCCATCTGGATCAGCAATGCGGACGACTCGGCGGTGCAGATGATGACGGAACCGGTACCCGGGCGGCATCGCCGATTTTCCGTCGAGAAGCGCGCCGATGGCTGGTACGATCACGCCCGCGCCGCGCTCATGCTCGGCGACCAGCCGCTGATGGCCCGCGGCGACTTGCCGCTCCTCGGAGACCACAACGTCGCCAACGCGCTGGCGGCCGCGCTCGCCGCGGTCGAGGCGGGGGCCGACGCCGTGCGGGTCGCGGCCGGGCTCCGCACCTTCCGAGCGATTTCCCACCGCGTCGAGCCGGTGCGCGAGGTCGACGGCGTGCTCTGGATCAACGACTCGAAATCCACCAACGTCACCTCGACGCTGGTCGCGGTGGCGGCACTCGACCGGCCATTCGTGCTGCTCCTCGGAGGGCGGCACAAGGGGGAGCCGTACGACCGGTTGGCGGAAGCGCTCCGGGCGCGCTGCCGGGCGGTGGTGGCCTATGGCGAGGCGGGCCCGCAGATCCTTCGCGAGCTCGGCGGGCGCGTGTCCGTGGCCTCCGCGAGCGACTTCGCCGGCGTGATCGCGACCGCGCGCGGGCTGGCCACGGCGGGTGACGCGGTCCTGCTGTCACCCGCGTGCTCGAGCTACGACATGTTCAGGAACTACGAAGAGCGCGGCGAGCGCTTCCGGGCCGCCGTCCAGGCAATGTGAGCGATACCCGGCAGGTCCGACACCCAGGCGAGCTTCGCTGGGAAACCCGCCTGCTGGCCGTGGTGACGCTTGTGCTGCTCGCCTTCGGCCTGGCGGCGACCTACGGCGCGGTCAGCCTGGTGACGGTCAAGGGCAAAGACGCCGGCCTGGTCTTCGCGGCCCGGCAACTGAGCGGCGCCGTGCTCGGCGGCATCCTGCTCATCTGGGCCTCGCGCCAGGATTACTACCGCTGGCGCGCGTGGGCCTGGCCGCTCCTGATCTTCACGATCGCCGCCCTGCTGGTGCCACTGCTGCCGTTCACGCGCGCCATCGCCCCGTCCCTGAACGGCGCCCGACGTTGGATCGACCTCGGCCCCGTCAACTTTCAGCCCTCGGAGGTCGCGCGCCTCGCGGTCGTGATCTGGTGCGCCATGCTCGCCTCCAAGAAAGGCGCGCAGGTGCGCGAGTTCAAGAAAGGGGTCGTTCCGTTCATCGTCGTGCTGGGGCTGGTCTCGCTCCTCATCCTGCTGGAGCCCAATCTCTCGATGGCCACCCTCGTGGCGATGCTCGGCGGCCTCGTGCTGTTCACGGCCGGGGCCAAGATCGGTCACTTCCTGCTGATCGGCGGCGCGGGAGTGATTCTCGTCTTTCATCAGATCCGCGATGCGCAGTACCGGCTGGCGCGCGTCCTGACGTTCCTCAATCCGGGCGATGCGACGACCGAAGCGGGGTTTCAGGTCACCCAGTCGCTCATCGGCATGGGTTCCGGCGGATTATTCGGCACCGGTTTCGGCCAGGGGCAGCAGAAGCTCGGCTACCTGCCGTACGCCTACTCGGACTTTCTGTTCAGCACGATCGGTGAGGAGTGGGGGTTCGCCGGCGTGTTCGTCATCGTGGCGTTGTTCGCGCTGTTCTGCTGGCTGGGGTTTCGGATCGCACGGACCGCCTCGGATCCGTTCGGACAGTACCTGGCGGTGGGGCTCACCGCCACGATCGGGCTGACGGCGTTCATGCACATGGCCGTGTCGCTCGGGCTGATGCCCACGACCGGACTCACGCTGCCGTTCATGTCCTACGGCCGGTCGAGCCAGGTCATTTCTCTCCTCGGCACCGGGATCCTGATCAACATCGGCACGCTGCGGGGCCGGCCAAGGGCGCCGGGCGTCAACCGGACCGGTCGGGAGGCGGCGAAGCCGGCGGGATGACGCGCAGACGCGTCATCCTTATCGCGGGCGGCGGCACCGGCGGACACCTGATGCCCGCCCTTGCCATCGCGGAAGCGCTGCGGGCCCACGCACCCGACTTCGAGCCGGTGCTCGTCGGCGCCGTGCGCGGGGTGGAATCGCGCCTGCTGCCGACACGCGACTTTCGTCACCACCTGCTACCTTCCGAGCCGATCTACCGCCGCACCTGGTGGAAAAACGCCCGCTGGCCATTGATCGTGGGGCGCCTGCTCCGCGCGGTCGCCCGCCTGTTTGCGGACGAGCGCCCGGTCGCAGTGCTTGGCACCGGCGGCTACGCCTCGGCTCCCGTCGTCTGGTGGGCGGCGCGGCAGGGCATCCCGACAGCCGTTCAGGAGCAGAACGCTTATCCCGGATTGGCCACCCGGCTCCTGAGCCGCCGGGTCCGCCACGTCTACCTCGGATTGCCCGAAGCCCGGTCGCTGCTTCGCTTTGGGGGAAATACGCAGGTGTTCGATACCGGCAACCCGATCGCACCGCCTTCGCCCGAGCGCCGCCCAGGCGCGCTGGCGCGGTTCGGGCTCGACGGGACGCGTCCCGTGGTCCTCATCACGGGCGGCAGCCAGGGCGCGCTCGCGATCAACCGGGCGGTCGCGGGCTGGCTCGATGCGGGCGGCCCGCGTGGTGCGGACGTACTCTGGGTGACGGGTCGCGGCTCGTATGCGGAATTCACCTCGTTCCATCGGCCGCCGGCCGTCCAGATCATCGACTTCCTGGATCCGATGGCCGATGGCTATGCCGTCGCGGACGTGGTCGTCTCTCGAGCCGGCATGATCACCGTGGCGGAGCTGTGTGCGTGGGGCCTGCCGAGCGTGGTGGTGCCGCTGCCCACCGCCGCGGCGGACCATCAGACCCACAACGGGCGCGTGCTCGCGGATGCGGGCGCCTCCGCGCTGCTGCCCCAGTCGGAACTGACACCGTCGAGCCTCGGCGACAGCGTCGGATCCCTGCTGGACGACCGGTCGCGGCGCGAGGATATGTCCGCGCGCGCGCGGGCTCGCGGACGTCCCTACGCTGCGGCGGACATCGTGTCAAAATTGTTGACGCTGCCTGGTGCTGGTGGGCTTTGAGAACTTCGTGCCTCTACTTACATTAGCGCCACCCACATGAATCTGTTCACCCCCACGGACAGCCGCCCCGTCCATTTCGTTGGCATCGGCGGGGCCGGGATGAGTGCGCTCGCGCTGATCGCCTGTCGGCGCGGGGTGGTCGTGAGCGGATGCGACACCGATGCCGCCGGCGCCGCGGACGTGGCCGCGATGGGCGCGCGCGTCTGGCAGGGGCACGATCCCTCGCATCTCGATGGCGCGCGCGCGGTGGTCGTGACGGCCGCGGTGCCGCCCGATCACCCGGAACTGGCGCGCGCACGCGCCCTCGGCGTGCCGGTCGTGCCGCGGAAGGAAGCGTTGGCCGCGCTCATCGGCACGGCGCGGTCGGTCGCGGTGGCGGGAACGCATGGCAAGACGACCACTACCGTGATGGCCACCGAGGCGCTGACCGCGGCCGGACTCGCCCCGACCGGTATCGCGGGTGGGCGGGTGAGCGCGTGGGGCGGCAACGCGCGCCTGGCGGGCGACGACCTGTTCGTCGTCGAAGCCGACGAATACGACAAGGCGTTTCTGACGCTGCATCCGACTGTCGCAATCGTGAACAACGTCGAGCCCGATCACCTCGAGTGCTACGGCTCGATGGCTGCCCTGGAGGACGCGTTCGCCGAGTTTGCCGGCCGCGCGCGTTCGGCGGTGGTGAGCGCCGACGACCCCGGCGCGCGCCTCGTCGGCAGCCGCGTGGGTTCCGGGCTGCTCAGCTTCGGCTTCGCGGAGGACGCCGACATCCGCATCACGGACGTCGTGCTCCATCCCGATCGCACCGAGTCCACCGTGCGGTGGCGCGGCGGCCGGGCGCTGCCGGTGTTGCTCCGGGTGCCTGGTGTCCACAACCTTCGGAATGCCGTGGCCGCGCTCGCCGCCACCGACGCGATCGGCGGCGACGTGGTGCCGGCTGCGGCGGCGCTTTCGACCTTCGGCGGCGTCGGCCGGCGATTCGAGCGGCTCGGCGAGCACCGGGGCGTGGCGGTCGTGGACGACTACGCGCACCACCCCTCGGAGCTGGCGGCCACGCTGGCCGCGGCGCGGCAAGCGTACCCGGGCCGCCGCCTGGTGGCGGTGTTCCAGCCACATCTGTACTCACGCACCGCGATTCACGGCCAGGCCATGGGCGAGGCGCTCGCGGCGGCGGACCTGGTGCTGGTGGCCGAGATCTACGCCGCCCGCGAGCAGCCGATGCCAGGGATCAGCGGCCGTCAGGTGGCCGAGGCCGCGACCCGCGCCGGGGCCGACGCCCGGTTCGAGCCGACCCGCGCCGAATTGGGCCGCCGGGTCTACGAGACGCTGGCTCCCGGCGACGTCGTCCTGACCCTCGGCGCCGGCGACATCACCCGGGTGAGCGCCGAGCTGGTGCAGTGGCTCGGGGCGGCCTGAAGCGGGTCGGAATCGCGCTCGGATGCCTCGCGCTCGGGGTCGCGCTGTGGTTCGGTCTTCCGCGAGTACTCAGTTCGCTCCGGTTCTTCCAGGTCAGGCGGGTGGAGATCGCCGGAATGCAGTATCTTGATCCGGCGAAGGTGATCGGCGCGCTGCAGCTCGATCCCCAGGCCAGTGTGTTCGACGATCCGGCCCCGCTCACTCGGGGGGTGCTCGCCCTGCCGGGCGTGGCCGCGGTCACCGTGAGTCGGCGCCTCCCAGGCACACTCGCGATCGCGGTGGTGGAAACGACGCCGGTGGCGCTCGCCAGCCGTGGGGATCGGTTGGCGCTCGTGGACGCCCTCGGTCGAAGGTTGCCATTCGATCCGCTCCGCTCCGCGCCGGATCTCCCGCTGGCCGTCGATGCCGACGCGGTGGTGGCCGGCGTGCTCGCGCGGGTCCGGGACTTCGATCCCGCCCTGTTCGCCCGCATCGACGCGGCGCGGCGGGTCGGCCCGGACGTCGTGCTCGAGGTCGAGGCGCGGCGCCTCTGGTTCGGCGCACAGGTTTCCGCGGAGGACATTCGAGCGGTGATGGCGGTGGAGCAAGCCCTCGCCCGGCACGGGCGGGCATACGCGGAACTCGATGGACGGTTCGCCGGCCAGGTGATCGTCCGCCGGATGCCCGCATGAGCGCGCAGCCTCAACGGCTGGTCGCGGGGCTCGATCTCGGCTCGACCAAAGTCGTGGCGCTCATCGCCGAGGTCACCGGTGACGCGCGCGACGCGGGCGCCCGCATCCTGGGCGTCGGGGTGGAGCGGAGCGCCGGCATCCGACGCGGGGTCGTGCGCGACATCGAGGAAACCACCCGGGCCATCGACAAGGCGATGAAGAGCGCCCAGCGGATGGCCGGGGTCGAGGTCGGCTCGGTGTACTGCGGCATCGCGGGGGAACATGTGGCGGGGCGCAGCTCGCACGGCATGGTGAGTGTCACGGGCGACGAGATCCGCACCAGCGACGTCGCCCGCGTCAACGACATGGCGAGCAACGTCAGCTTCGGCCGGGACCACGAGTTGCTCCACGCCATCCCGCAGGACTATCTGATCGACCAGCAGGGCGGCATCAACGAGCCGATCGGCATGACCGGCTCCCGGCTCGAGGCCGAGGTCTACCTGGTCACGGTGCTGTCGAGCGTGCTGCAGAACCTCAAGAAATGTGTGGAGCGGGCCGGGTA
>JACCSZ010000126.1 GCA_013812695.1 Gemmatimonadales bacterium
GAGCGATGGCGGCGTGGTGGGCTTCGTCGGCGAGTTCGCCGCCGCGGTTATCCAGCCGAGCCAGGCGGGAGCGCTGACCATGCGGCTCGACAGCCTGCACATGGGGGTGTACAGCGGCATCGGAGCGATATTCGGTGTGGTGAGCGGTGCCACCATCCCGGCGGAATACTTCGCCACGGTCGCCAACGGGGTGGACAGTTTCCAGGTCGTGGTAGCCCTGGCACCAACTCAGTTCGCGGGCAATTCTGCCGTAGCAGCCAGCAACGAGGGAATCGACTCTGCGTCCGCATTCTTCGAGGCGCTGACCGTGGATCCCACCACTGCGGCCAACTTCGAAGGTGCCCCTCCGTTCAGGCTGCAGGGCCAGGCCACGGTCCGCCTGCCCCCCGGCCAGTATAACGGCGGATGGGGTGTCGGCTCCCGGTTCGGAGACTTCGGCACGCCGACCACGTCCATCTACAACGGGGCGCGCTGGTTCGACGGCCCGTCGCCCACCACCAACGAGACGGTAGCCGATCCGAACCTGAACAACTGCGTTGCAAACGCGGGCGGCAGCACGTCCCTGCTCACGGCGGTGGAATGCGGCGCGGCCTTCACCAATTTCAATAACGCCGGCGGGTTGACCGGGGTCACCACGATCAACCAGGCCCATGCCTACATCGGCCTCAACGGCCAGTGGCGGAACCTCGACTGGATTTTCCCGACGGCCCACCGCGCGGCGGACATGAACGTGTACTGGGGCGCCGGCGGGGCAGTCGATTCGGTCATCGATGTCAGCCACAACGTCGTCGTCCCGTTCCAGCCCTACATGGGCGGCGGCTGGGGCATCCTCAACACGGTTGCCGGCTCCGACGTGGACACGCGCCCGACGGTAGGCACCGTCGTGGACATCGGCTGCGTCGAGCCGTTCGCCACCGGAAACCTTGCGGTGGAGGCAAGTCTCCGTATCCCGTGCACGAGCGGCGTGCCAGTGGCGCTCAGCAGCACGGCGCAGCTCGGGGCGGTGGCGTTCATCCGGAACGTCCCGGACGCTCCCCTCAACCCGCCCGACGCCAACCCGGGCTTCATCTTCTACGTCGCGGGCAGCGTGTTCACCATGGCGATGCCGGCGCTGCCGGCAGCGGGCACCGTGTGGGCGCTCCGCAGCTATGCGGGCCAGATCATCGGCACGCCGGGCGCCTACGAGTTCACGCCCCCGCCGGTCCGTCCGTTCACCGCGCTCGGCGCCACTGCCGCGCTCGAGTTCGGCGTCAGCAGCGTGGTGGCCGCGGCCGTGAACAGCGACCTCACCAACGTCCACACCGTGCCCGACCCATACTACGTGCGCAGCGCGTACGAGGCGAGCACGGACCAGAAGGTCCTGAAGTTCGTCGGGCTCCCGCAGGATGCCATCGTCCGGATCTACTCGGCGAGCGGCGTCCTGGTCCGCATGCTCGAGCACCGCGGCGGGCAGTACTCGTCCACCAGCGCGTCCCAGGGCAGCGAGGTCAACTGGGACCTCCGCAACCGGAACAACCAGGTCGTCGCCAGTGGGGTGTACTTCTATCACGTCGAAGCCGGCGACGCCCGCAGGGTGGGCCGCTTCACGGTCGTCAACTTCGCCCAGTAGCCTTCGACGGGGGCGGGCTCGCGGGCCCGCCCCAACCTTCAGGAGATCGATATCTATGAGGAAGCTCACTGCACCTGGGTGGCTGCTCGCCTTCGGACTGCTTCACGCGGTTCCGGCCGGCCTGGTCGCGCAGAACAACACCGGCCAGCCGGTCGGCCAGGAAGACAACACCGCCTACGGCACCACCTCGGCGGAATTCCTGTTGCTCGGCGCCGGCGCCCGGGGCACGGCGCTCGGCGGTTCGTTCGCCGCCATCGCCACCGACGTCAGCGCGCTCTACTACAATCCCGCCGGCGTGGCCCTGATCGAGCGGGCCGGCCTCATGGTCGGCACCTATGATTACGTCGCGGAAACCCGATACTCGTGGGCCGGCGTGGCCTTCCCGTTCTCGGGCGGCTCCCGCACCATCGGCTTCCAGCTCGGCACGTTCGGGTTCAAGGACCAGCCGATCTTCACGGAAGACCAGCCCAACGGCACGGGCGGCACCTACTCGGTCAACCAGACCTTCATCGGCGGCACCTTCGCTCAGAACTTCTCCGACCGGTTCTCGGCCGGCATCACCGCCAAATTCGTGGACGACCGGCTCGGAACGGTCAACGGCAGCGCCTTCGCCGTGGACTTCGGGACCAACTTCCATGCGTCGCTCAACAACCATCCGGTCAAGTTCTCGTTCGTCCTCGCCAACCTCGGCTCCAGCCTGACCTATTCGGGCACGGGCCTGGCGGGCAACGTGCAGCGCGAGCCGCTGTCTGGTGAGGACGAGATCCCGACGCTGCCGCAGCAGGCCAACCTGCTGACCAAAGACTTCCCGCTGCCCACGACCTTTCGGGTCGGGCTGGCATACGACGTCATCACCGGCGAGACCAACCGGCTGACCGTGCTCGGCGATTTCAGCCAGCCCAACAACAACTCGCCGGGCTTCGCGTTCGGGAGCGAGTGGATGTCGCAGCGGCTCGGGGGCTCTAACTTCGGCTTCGCGCTCCGGGGCAGCTACAGCTACAGCGGCGGAAACGACTTGACCCCGACCGCGCTCGCGACCGGGCTCAGCGACGAGGAGAACCTCAGCGGCCTCGCCTTCGGCGGCGGGCTCCTGTACGGCGGGAACGGCAACGGGTTCGGTCTGAGCCTTGACTACGCGTACAAGTACCTCGGCATCCTTGGCCCCACCAACTTCTTCAGCTTCTCGCTGGGGTGGTAGCGGGCCCGTTCGACGATTGGAAGCAGGTGTAGCCGACATATGATCGCAGTTCGGTTGACGGCACTTGTGGCCATAATGGCGCTCGCGCACCCGGAGCAGGCCCCGGGCCCGCCCGAGGCCGGCCTCATTCTCCGTGCGGTGCGGTCGTACCGCGCGGAGCAGGGCCGCACCGAAGTGAACGCGTTCGTGCAGGTGCCCTACGAGGTGCTGGAGCCCACTGGCGAAGGCAACACGGGGTCGCTGAGCTACCGCGTCGGGGTGAAGGTGACCGACTCCACCGGGTTGACCTTGCTGCAGCAGTCATGGCAGAACCATGCGCCGGCGGCTGTCCGCGGCCCCTCGGCGTTCGCGGTGGAGATGGTGCGGTTCAGCCTGGCGCCGGGCCGGTACAACCTCGAGGTCAACGTCGAGGACTCGGTGTCGGGCCGGAAGGTCGGCTCCTCGGTGGGGCTCGAGGGCTATGCGGGGGCGCCGCCCGCGTCGGACCTGCTGCTCTCCCCGCAGATCCGTCCGGTCACGGCCGGCGATACGGTGCCCAGGGCCGCCGAGCTGCGCTGGGGCCAGATGCTGGTGACGGCCGCGGCGCGGCTCGAGCTCACGCCGCTTCGCGCCATGGCCTATTATCTCCTCGAGGCCTACGCCGCCCAGGAGGCCACCGGCACGCTCACGATGAAAGTGATGGACTCGGCCGGCAAGGTGATGACCACCACGGCGGGTACGCCGGTGACGGTGCCGGCCGGGGGCGGGGTCCTCAAGGGCCAGCTCGACCTGAACGGCCTGCCGCCCGGCCGGTACACGATGTCCGCGGCGCTCGACCTGGGTGGGCAGGCGGTCGAGCGGGCGGCCGGCTTCGCCATGGCGGGGCTCGACGAGACCCTCGAGAAGGACGTCGCCCGGCGCGAGGCCAGCAAGGGCACCGACGAAGGCTACTTCGAGGCCATGGACGAGCAGGCCCTCGATGCCGCCAAGCAGCCGCTCCAGCTCATCGCCGAGGGGGCTGAGCTGTCCAAGTACAGCAAGGATCTGAGCCTCCGCGCCAAGCGCCGGTACCTCGCCGAGTTCTGGCAGAAGCGGGACCAGACCCCGAGCTCGGCCACCAACGAGACGCGGCAGCGGTTCTACGACGCGGTAACCTACGCGGACCGCACATACGGCGAGAAGGGCCGGAGGGCGGCGCCGGGATGGAAGACCGACCGCGGCCGGATCTACGTGCGGAACGGGGCGCCGGAAGAGATGTTGCAACGACCGCAGGCGGGCCGCTCGCCCCCGTACGAGGTCTGGCGGTTCCGGAGCCCGAAGGACCGGTACTACGTCTTCATCGACCGGGCCAGCGGGCTGGGCAACTTTCAGCTCGTCTACTCGAACGACGTGAAGGAAAACGGACAGCCCAACTGGAAGGAGCTCCTGCACAAGGAGGAGGCCGTCATCGATATCGGCCGGTTCCTTGGCATCGAGTTCAGGTCGGGCGAGATACGGGACAGGTTCTGAGCGCGATACTGCTACTTTGACATGCCCTTTGAACGAGGTGCGAGGTATGAATCGCTTGACATCTGGTATGGCTCCATTGTTCGCCCTCCTGCTCGCGGCCGGGTGCGGTACCGAGCCGACCGACGATCTCCGGAACGGAGCCGTGCGCATCGAGGCGGCCCCCTCGCAGATCTTCCTGCAGCTGGACGAGACGAAGACGGTGGATGTCACCGCTGTCGACTCGCAGGGCAACCGGATCTCGACGGCCTACGAGGTGACGAGCACCGGCCCCGGCATCACGGTGGTCCGGGACTCGTCGTACCTCCCGGTGTTCGTGGACGACAGCACGCTTGGCGCGCCGCCCGAGGCGCCGACGTTTCGGTTCAGGGTGACGGCGACTGGCTATGGCGCCTCCTCGTTCACCGTGTCGGCGGAAGGGCGGGACGTTACGGTTCCGGTGCAGGTGGTCGCGCAGAACACGATTGAGGCGGAGATCAGCGACACGGCCCCGGCGCTCAACGAGGTCGTGACCATCACGGCTCCGCCTGGCATCACGTTCTCCCCGACTACGACCGTTACTCTGGCCGACACCACGGCGGTGCAGCCCGCTGCCGTGACGGTCGCTCCGGACGGGAAGAGCCTTACGTTTCTTCCCCCTCCCAATGCAACCGGCGCTCAGCTGGTCATCTCCGATGTCGTGTCGGATGGTGCCCCGGGCGTGCCGTTCTCGCCGTCCACTGCGGCCCGGATCACGACGCCCAGGCTCACCGTGTTCGACGGGACGGTGTCCAACCTGGCCCCAGCCGCGAATGAGGCGATCACCATCACGCTGAACGGCACGACGTTCGATCCCTTCACTGCAACGTTTGCGGTGGGCGCGACACCGGCCACCCTCATCGGGGCCACGGCCAACACCGCCACCGTGATTCCGGCGCCGGGATCCACCGGCCTGTTGTTCATTAACGGGGCGGTCATCGATACCCTGCCGCAGTTTTTGCTCACGCTGTCTAATGCGGAGACCGACACACTCACGGTTGGTCCAGCGGGTACGGCGGCCGGAACCGACGATCCGAGCACGGCCCCGTCCTTGGCGGTTCCGGATTCGGGGTTCTCCGCGCCATTCTTCGACACAGCGGACTTCGTCGCCAGCCCGGATCGGTTCTACAAACTGGTAGTGACGGCCGCGGGTGACTACACGATCAGCCTGGGCTTTGGCACCGGATCGGACATCGACCTGTTCCTGTGCCCCGCGCCCGGCGCCATTGACGGCTCCTGTGATTTCCAGGCTGCCCTGTCGAATAATCCTGAGGTTGGCGTGTATACGCTCACGCCGGGAACCTACT
>JACCSZ010000127.1 GCA_013812695.1 Gemmatimonadales bacterium
CCCCGGCATCCGCCGGCTCCGCCGGTGGCGATGCGCCCAATGGCGGGCCCGGCCGACGCGGTTTGGCGGCAGGCTGTTGCGCCTGGGGGTCGCGTCCAGGCCCGCCCGCGGGCGTGGCGGGTCCCGCTTCGGCAGTTCCACTGCCCGTGATGGCGCGCTGAGGAATCCACCCGTCCCGGCGAACCTGAATCCAGCGGCCCCGCTGAGTCACCCGCTCGAGCAGCGTGCCCTCGCGCGCGCGACCGACCACCGGCCCGTTTGGGCTCCGGCGGAGGTTTTCACCGGCATCCGGGGTCACCACGAGATCGTAGCCGTCCCGACGGGTCCGTTCGGTGGAGGTGGTGACGATCCACCCCTCCACCGTGGCCTCGTTCCATCCGTCTTTGATCTGGCCGGTTTCGACCGGCGCACCGGCGGGCAGGGTCACGAGTGGCACGCCGTCAGGCTCCTTGTGGAGGCTGGCGGGCGCCACGATCTCGGCTGCTTCCTGGGCTCCCGCAGGGGCCACGAGCATGAGGCCGGCGACGAGCGCGCAGGCTGGTAGGCGAAGCAGGCTCGGACTAGATTGCGGCGCGTAACTCACAGTCCGGCATTGTAGAACACGCGGAGACTCATGTCAAACGGCGGGGCCCGCAATCGGGTGGTCCTGGTCGTGTTGGATGGCTGGGGCTATCGGGTCGAGCGCGAGGGGAACGCCATCGAGCTGGCCGCCACGCCGGTCTGGCACCGGCTCTGGGATTCGTATCCGCGGACGCTGCTGGACGCCAGCGGACTCGCCGTGGGGTTGCCCGAAGGCCAGATGGGCAACAGCGAGGTCGGGCACCTCAACCTCGGCGCCGGGCGGGTGGTGCCGCAGGACCTCGTACGCATCTCGCAGAGCATCCGGAGCGGCGAGTTCTACCAGCTCCCGGCGCTGGTCGAGCTGTGCACCGCCCTCCGGCAGTCCGGCGGCACCCTGCACCTGGTGGGGCTGCTGGGCCCGGGAGGCGTGCACGCGCTCGATCGCCACCTGCTCGCCTGCGTCGAGCTGGGCGTCCGCCATCGGGTGCCCGCCATCGCTATCCACGGCTTCCTCGACGGCCGCGATTCCGCGCCGACGCTCGGCGCCGAGGTCGTCCGGACCTTGCTGCTGGACATGCGGCGGATCGCCGGCAGCCGGGTGGACGTCGCCTCGCTCACCGGCCGCTATTTCGGCATGGACCGCGACCGCCGCTGGGACCGCACCCGGCTGGCCTACGACGCCATGGTGCACGGGGTGGGCACGCCGGTCGAGCATCCCGTGCTCGCGGTGCTGGCCGCCTATCACCGCGGGGAGACCGACGAGTTCATCCGGCCGCAGGTGCACTACCGGGATGGCGCGCCCGTGGCGACCATGCGCGACGGCGACGCGGTGCTGTGCTTCAACTATCGCAGCGACCGCATGCGCCAGATCGTCGCGGCCCTGGCGCTCGCCGACTTCGGGGATTTTCACCTGGGCCGCCGGCCGGCGCTCCAGTGCGTCACCATGACGCAGTACGACCGGCGGTTTCCGCTGCCGTCCGCGTTTCCGCCGTTCAGCCTGGCGCGGATCCTGGCCGAAGTGCTGGCGGAACGCGGCCGGAGCCAGTATCGCACCGCGGAGACCGAGAAGTACCCGCACGTCACCTACTTCTTCAACGGCGGCTACGAGCCGCCGTATCCGGGCGAGGAGCGCTGCCTGATCCCCTCGCAGCGGGTGGCGACGTACGACTTGGCGCCCGAGATGAGCGCGCGCGGCATCACCGAGTCGCTCTGCCGGGCCATCGAGGCCGGCGACCACGACTTCATCCTGTGCAACTACGCCAACGCGGACATGGTCGGGCACACGGGCGTGCTGCCGGCGGTGATCCAGGCGGTCGAGACGGTGGACGCTTGCCTGGGGCGGGTGCTGGCGAGTGCGGATGCCGCCCGCGCGAGCGTCCTCATCACGGCCGACCACGGCAACTGCGAGATGATGGTGGACCCGGTGACGGGCGGCGTGCACACCGCCCACACCACCAACCCCGTGCCCTTCGTCGCCCTGCATGCCGGCGGCGGCGCGCTCCGCGGCGGCGGCGCGCTGCGCGACGTGGCACCGACGGTGCTTCGGTTGCTGGGCATCGACCCGCCGGTGGAGATGACCGGGCGGGATCTGCGGGAATGCTAGCGCGATCGGGGACCCTCGCGGACGATCCTTCGCTCCGCTCAGGATGACGATGCCCAACAGAATGACCGCAGCCCTCCGGATCGCAGCCTCCCTCGCGCTGCTCATCGCCGCACCCGCCCACGCCCAGGTCGGCCACCGGCCGGGCTCGTCGCCCTACCGGGATATCCGGAAGGGGCATACCGTCACCGCCAGCTTCGGCCAGTTCGGGGGCAGCGGCGGCCGGTTCGAGATCGGGCCGCACGACGGGCCGGTGTACGGGCTCCGCTACGACATCCGCACCGGCTCGACGATCCAGATCGGCCTCGGTGTCGCGCGCGCGGATCTCGAGCGGCTGATCGTGGATCCGTTCGTCGAGCTGGCCAACCGCGTCTCCGGACCGGTCGACCAGACCGTCACGTTCGTGGAGACCAATCTCCAGCTCAACGTCACCGGTGGAAAGAGCTGGCGGCGGCTGGCACCGTTCATCGGGACCGGCGCGGGGTTGACCCTGCCGAGCGGCACGCCGGCGGACACCAGCCAGTTCGAGTTCGGCCGGAAGATCTACCTGGCGCCGTACATCGGCCTCCGGGTCTTCGTGACCGACCGCCTGTCGCTTCGCGGCGAGGCCCGCGCCGCGTTCGTCAAGCTCAGATATCCTTCGACCTTCGAGGCCGAGCCTGTGCTCGAGCCCGGTGACCCGCCGACCAGTTCGAACGCCGTCATCCCCGACGGCCGGACCAACGAGTGGACCACGGCCTCGTGGCTCTCGATCGGGCTCGCCTACGCGTTCTCGCCCTGACCGATGGCCGTCTCGCTGTCCCGCGTGGTCGGTTTCCGTGCGCTGCACCGCTTCTTCCGGCCGGACTGGTCGGAGGCCCGGAACCGCGAGGCGTTCGGCCCGCTCTCCGACCCGCCGGGGCACGCCCATGACTATCAATGCGAGGTGACCGTGGCCGGGCCGACCGTCGCCTCGCGCGGGATGGTCATGGACCTGGTCGAGCTCGACCGCATCCTGCAGGGCGAGGTGGTGGGCGTGTTCGACGGCCGGCACCTCAACCTCGACGTCGCGGAGTTCGCCTACGGGCGGACCCTCCCGACGTGCGAGGCGATCGCCGCCCACGTCTTCGCCCGCGTTGCCGCGCGCCTTCCCGCCGGCGTGCTGCTCGAGCGCGTACGCATCCTGGAGGACCCCACGCTCTATGCCGACTGTACCGGACTCCCCTGAACTGATCCGCCCCGTCAAGCGCAGCGGGCGGATGTCCGAGCTCGCCGCGGTCGAGGAAGTGCCCGTCTGGCTCGAGGTCAACGGCCGCCCCGTCGTCACCTGGATGTGCACGCCCGATCTGCTCGAGGAGCTGGCCATCGGCTGGCTGCACGGCGAGGGCTACATCGATCGGCTCGACGAGGTGCACCTGCGTCCCTGCGCCACCGACCTTGGCTTCTGGGCGGAGGTGCCGGCCGCGCGGGTCGAGGCCGTGCACGCCGAAGGCCGCCGGCCTGTGTTGGCGTCGGGCTGCGGGGCCGTCTCCACGTTCCTAGCGGACCCTGCCACCATCGCCGCCCGACCGTTTCGCGGCGCGCCGCCCGCGCTCGAGCACCTGCGGGCGCTGTTCAAGGCCCTCTTCGCGCGGGGAGACCGGTACAAGGACACCGGGGGCATCCACGCCGCCGCGCTGGTGGACCCGGCCGCGCTCGCGGCCGGCGCCGAGGCCGCCCTCACGAGCCACGCCGAGGACATCGGCCGGCACAACGCGGTCGACAAATCGATCGGCGGCGCGTTCCTGGCCGGCCGCCGCGTCGACGGGCTCGGACTGCTGGTCACCGGCCGGATCTCGGCCGAGCTGGCCTTCAAGGCGGCGCGCGCGGGCTTGAGTTGGGTGGCGACGCCGTCCGTGCCTTCCACACTGGCCGTCGAGATCGCGCGCCGGAGCGGGATGGTGCTGGTGGGCCGCGCCGTGAGCGGCACGCCCCAGCACCACGGCGCGGAGCCCGCGAGTGCCGGGTGAGTGGAGCCGGGTTGAGGAGATCCTCAGGACGTCGCGTCGCATCGCGGTGGTCGGCCTCAGCCCCAAGCCCGCGCGGCCGAGCCATGGCGTGGCCAGCTACCTACAGCGGGCGGGGTACACCATCATCCCCGTGCGCCCGACCGCCACCGTCATCCTGGGCGAGCCGGTGCAGCCCAACCTTCGAGCCGCGGCCGCCACCGGTCCGATCGATATCGTGAACGTGTTTCGCCGGTCGGAATTCGTGCCGGCGCTGCTCGAGGACCTGCTGCTGGTGCGGCCGCGTCTCGTCTGGATGCAGATGGGGATCCGCGACCAGCCGACGGCCGAGAGGCTCGAGGCCGAAGGGATCGCGGTCGTGATGGATCGCTGCCTGGCAGTGGACCACCAATATCTGGGGGGCTGATGCGAGTGAGAGAAGTCGCCGCCGCCGTCGCGCTGCTCGCGACGCTGTGGACGCCGCTGGCGGCGCAGCGCACGCGCGACCGTCCCACCCTCATCTTCACCGTCTCCGGCGCGTACCTCGACGGCGTCGGCCTCTGGACGGTGCCCAACC
>JACCSZ010000130.1 GCA_013812695.1 Gemmatimonadales bacterium
AGTTGGCCCGCACCTGCGGATGCACCCGGGCCTCGAAGTTCCGGTTGCCGCTCAGCACGGCCGCGGTCACCAGGGAATGCTCGTCGATGAGTGCCGCGATCACGTCGGGCAGCGGGCCGCTGTTGCCGATGCAGGTCGTGCAGCCGTAGCCCACCGTGTTGAACCGCAGCTGCTCGAGGTAGGGCTGCAGGCCCGAGCCCTCGAGATAGTCGGTTACCACCCGCGACCCCGGGGCGAGGCTGGTCTTGACCCACGGCTTGGTCATCAGCCCGCGCTCGACCGCCTTTCGGGCCACCAGCCCCGCGCCGATCATCACCGACGGGTTGGAGGTATTGGTGCAGCTGGTGATCGCGGCGATGACCACGGCTCCGTCGTGCAGCGTGATGTCCGAGCCGTCGAGCTGGCCGGTGACGATCGGCGGAGCGTCCGGATCGGCGGCCGCGACCGCCGCGGTGAGCTGGTCCGCCCCGCGATCCCCGATCGTGACGTTGGCGCCGCCCTCGCCCATCCAGCGCGAGTAGGCGCTCTGGGCCAGATCCTTCCGTTCCGCCGGCACGTTGGCGCTCATGAGACCCGGCAGGTTCACGATGAAGTTGCGCTTGAGCTGCGTGAGCGGGACCAGATCCTGCGGCCGCTTGGGGCCCGCCAGGCTCGGCGTTACCGTGCTCAGGTCCAGCTCGAGCGCCGCGGTGAACTCGGGATCGGGGGTGGCGTCGGTCCGGAACAACCCCTGCTCTTTCATGTAGCGCTCCACCCGCTCGCACACGGCCTTCCCGCGCCCCGTTCGCTCCAGATACCCCACGGTCTCGGCGTCCACCGGAAAGAAGCCCATGGTCGCGCCGTACTCGGGCGCCATGTTGGCGATGGTTGCGCGGTCCGCCAGGCCGAGGGCGCTCAAGCCCGGGCCGTAGAACTCGACGAACTTGTCGACCACACCCTTCTTCCGGAGCATCTGCGTCACCGTCAGCACCAGGTCGGTGGCCGTGGTGCCGAGCGGGAGCTGTCCGACCAACTTCATGCCGATGACTTCTGGCAGGAGCATGAAGTAGGGCTGTCCCAGCATCACGGCCTCCGCCTCGATCCCGCCCACCCCCCAGCCCACGACGCCCAGGCCGTTGATCATCGTCGTGTGCGAGTCGGTGCCCACGAGCGTGTCGGGGAACGCGGTGAGCTCGCCGAACTGCGGCCGGAGCTGCACCACCGGCGCCAGGTACTCCAGATTCACCTGGTGAACGATCCCGGTTCCCGGAGGCACCACTCGGAAGTTGTCGAACGCGCGCTGCGCGAACTTGAGGAGCTGGTAGCGCTCCCGGTTGCGCTGGAACTCGAGCTCGACGTTGAGCCGGAGCGAGCGCTCGGAGCCGTACGAGTCCACCTGGACCGAGTGGTCGATGACCAGATCGCAGGGGACGACGGGGTTGATCCGGTCGGGGTCGCCCTGCATCCGGGCCATGGCATCGCGCATGGCTGCCAGATCCACGACGCACGGCACCCCGGTAAAATCCTGGAGCACGACCCGCGCAGGCATGAACGGCACCTCCCCCCGGGCCGTACCCGCCGGGCTCCAGGCGGCCAGGGCGCGCACGTGCGCGTCGGTGACGAAGCCGCGGCCCGCGTGGCGGAGCGCGTTCTCGAGCAGAACGCGAATGGAAAACGGGAGCCGGTCGAGGGTGGCGAGACCTTGGCGGGCGAGCTCCGGAAGGCGGTAGACGACGGCGGGTTCGTCGCTGAGGCGGAGCGTGGCGCGAGCGCCGAACGGGTTGGTGGCGTCAGTCGGCATGGTCCATCAAGGTTGAAGTCACGGACAATATACCATCCATCGAGGCCCGTCATGCCGAATGCAATTCCCTACGCCATCACGCGCCAAGATGGCGGCGTGCTCATCGAATGGGAGCAGGGGGCACACCAGGCGCTGTACCCCGCGCGCGACCTCCGGCTCGCGTGCGGATGCGCGGTCTGCGTCGAGGAGATGACCGGGCGTCCACGGCTCGACGCGGCCAAGATTCCGTCCGACATCCGGCCGCTCTCGGTCGCGCTGGTCGGCACCTATGGCCTCCGCGTGCAATGGAGCGACGGGCACGGCACCGGGATCTACACCTTCGAGCGGCTGCTCGCGACCTGTCCGTGCGGGCGGTGCGCGACGCGATAGCGGACCGTGAGAGACCCGACGGGCACTCCTGGTGATTCGGGACACATCCGGATCCTGCCGTCCGGCCCCACTCTAGGTAGCTGGCAATGGCAGATACTCATCGGGGCGGAGGGGTGGATCATGGACGTGCGGAAACATTCGACGGTGCGTGAAGGGCTGCTCACCGGATTGATCGGCGCCGCAATCGTGGCGGTGTGGTACCTGCTCGTGGACACTGCCGGCGGACAGCCTTTTCGGACCCCCAATGCCCTGGGCAAGATTTTTTTTCGCGGCGACCTGACCCCCGGGGTGCGGCAGATCGTACCGACGGTGGTGTTGGGGTACACGGTCTTTCACCTCGTCGTCTTCGCGCTGGCCGGCCTTGGCCTGACCTTTCTGGTACACCTCGCGTCGAAAAACATCACGCTTCGCATGGGCGTCTGGCTCGGGCTGGTGGTCGCCCTCTTCTACTTGGTCGGGCTCACCTACATGCTGGGGATCGCGACGGGTGAGCGCCTTTCACTCTGGTCGGTGATCGGCGGCGGCGTGCTCGGCGTGCTCGGCATGGCGGGGTATCTCTGGCGCACGCATCCCCGGCTCAGGCGCTCGTTCGACGAGGCTTCGCTCGGTGCCGAAGCGCGCCAGCCGCCCCATCCTCCGGGCGGGCCTCGGGCGGCCTGAGCTGCCGCCTTGCGTCCGGCTCACCGGTGGCCCACTGTAAGAGTATGCTCCCAATCGGCGGGTGACCGACTCCGGCCCGCAGGCCGGGGGCGGGCGTTTTTCCAAACCGGAGGACGACCTGCCCAATCGCGTGGGAGATCGGCATGGCTGAGAAGCCTCACTCAGTGGTCAGCGAGGGCACCGACGTTGGCCTGATCGGCGGGATGGCGGTGGCCGCCTGGTTTTTCGTCCTGGACTCGCTGGCGGGCCGCCCATTCCAGACCCCCAGCCTGCTCGGCCAGGTGCTGCTGCTCGGCGACCGGACGCCGGACACCGGACAGGTCGCCTTCGGAGCCCTTCTGCTCTACACCGCCTTTCACTTCATCGTGTTTGCGCTGTTCGGCATGGGCCTCGTGGCGCTGGTGCACTGGGCCATCGAGAACCCGGTCGTACGCTATGCGTTGCTACCGGTGTTCATCGTGTTCGAGGTGATGTTCTATGGGCTCCTCGCCATCGTCTCCGAGCGGACCGATGAGCTGTTCCCCTTCTGGGCCGTGATCTCGGCGAATACGCTGGCGGCGCTCTGCATGGCGATCTACCTCTGGCGCCGGCACCCGAACTTGCGCCAGTCCATTCACGACACCCCCCTCGGCGCGGCGCCGTATTAGCCTGGTGCCCCGCCACCCGCCGGAATCTCCCCCACCATTCCGCCGCTCGCCGCACACCTCGCGGTGACGGGGTAGGACCGGTGTACCTTCCTGCCTGACCACTTCAGGCCGGGGTCCGTGCGCCGTTCGCTGCCCGTTGCGTTCTCCATCATCGCGTGCATCAGCTCCATTGCCCCCCTCCGGGCCCAGCTCGAGCCGCCCTCCACCGGCGGCATCGTGGTGCTGGACCGCGAGCTCCGCATGCTGGGACACCACAAGCGCGTCCTGATGATCGGCGCGCACCCCGACGACGAGGACACCGAGCTGCTCACCGTGCTGGTGCGGGGCATGGGGGCGGAGGCGGCATACCTCTCGCTCAACCGGGGGGAGGGCGGCCAGAATCTCATCGGCCCTGAGCTCGGCGAGGCGCTGGGACTGCTCCGCACCGAGGAGCTGCTGGCGGCCCGCCGGCTGGACGGGGCACGCCAGTACTTCACCCGCGCGTACGATTTCGGCTACTCGAAGACGCTGGACGAGACCTGGCGACACTGGCCGCGCGACACCATCCTCAAGGACGT